>NZ_JBFNXR010000019.1:0-380532 GCF_040813635.1 Novosphingobium rhizovicinum
TCCTCACATGAGGGCTTCCACGTCAAGGCATGGCATCATGATGACATTGTGCATCTCCAAGTTCGTAAACGGTATCCGAGGTCCGAGCCCGATTGCATGACGCGGCTCGGCGTCCGAGCCTGATCAACCTCACATCCGGTCGCCGTTCGAAGCGGCTGCACCACTATCCCGCTTTCGGCGGGCAAGGGCTCAGAAGGACGAGACCATTCTTGTAGACGGCTTGCTTGGAGCCATGGACTACCACGGTTCGTCCCCCTGGATCCGTCAGGGCTGATCGGGCCCTGGGGATGGAAGTAACTTTACAGTCGTGTTTGCGTTAGGCGGCTTTCATAGTGGCACCCTCAATGACGACACCGAACGTCACATATTTCCAAAACGCGACGAGAAGCTTGCGTGCAAGGGCAACGATCGTCGTCGCCTTGCGCCTACCCGCATTCTGGCTGACCCGTTCGCGGAACCAGCGGCTTAGCGTTGAGTCCGGCTGGTGGCGTAGCCAAAGCCATGCGAGTTGCACCATCGCCGTTCGAAGGCGTGGATTGCCCGCCTTCGAGATGCCTTGCTCACGGTTGATCGAGCCGCTTTGCCAGGGGCTCGCAGCCAGGCCCGCATAGGATGCGACCTGTCTGCGATTGGCAAAATGCCGGGACAGACATTCGGTATGGATAATCGTCGCGAATTCCGGCCCGATCCCCTTGATGCCGAGCAACATCGCCGTGGGGTTGGTCATGACTTCCTTGTCCTGCGCCAGGATCGCGTCGCGCTCGACCTCGACTGCCTTGATCTGTTCGATCAGCAGTTCGAGGCGGCCGAGTTCGCGAAGAAGCTGGGCTTTGATGTGTGTGGGCAGATCGCGTCCGTCTCCTGTGCGCAGCTCTTCAAGCCGTTCGCGGCGATCACGGCGCCCGGGCTCATACCCTCGAATCCCCTGGCTAAAGAGTAAACCCTTGATACGATTGATGTGCAGCGTTCGTTCGTCGACCAGTATCTTGCGTTCGCGGCCGATCCTGCGGCGATCTTCGTCCTGCGGGGTTGGAACCCGCACCATCGAGCAGACGCGCGGCTCGCCTCGCTTGTAGGCCAACAGCGTCCGGATCAGGGTCTCACCGTCGATCCGGTCGGTCTTCGCCCGCCGGCGCTTACGAGAGACGGCAATCGAGGCAGCGTCCACGATGTGGCTTTCGATCCAATCCTCGTGGTCCAGTGAACGGTGCAGCCAGAAGCCATCAAGTCCAGCTTCCTGGATCGACACGATCCGATAGAGCCTGCCTGTCCGGGCCAGCGCCTTGTCGCGAAGTTCGCCGATACGGGCGAACAGCCCAGCAATGTCGCCGCCGTCCACCGTGTGCCGGGACATTTTATCGGCGGCACCTGGCGATAGCGAAGTTACCAGCCATGTTGATTTGCTCAGTTCCAACGAGACGAAAATTGCGTCAAGCTCGACACGGATGGCGGCCGGCGCTGCAGATTGTTCAGCTGTGACAGGCATGATTGATCTCCAGAGAGTTCAGTAACCCCGCTCTGCCACAGCGCAGGTCGCTCTCCACACCCTCATGGGATCTTGTAGCGGAATGTGACGCCGGTCTCGTCGAAGGTGATGAGCCGCCGGTTCGAGATGGCGACACGGTGGGTATAGCGCGAGAGATAGGCCAGCACCGCCTGCGGCCCGGCAAATGGCGGTTTGGCATAGACCACCCAGCGCTTCTTACGGATGGGCGATAGATATCGAAGTAGGGCCTTACGCGAGGCCAGGCCCGCCAAGGCGTTGAAGAAGGCCAGCTTGCCAGCGTCAAACAGTGCCAGCAGGCGTGTGAGGAACAGTCGGCGGAACAACGCGCCCAGCACGCGCACTGGTAACAGGAAGGCTGGGCGAGACGAGATCCACCGCTTGCCGTCCAGCGTGATACCGCCGCCCGGCACGATCATGTGCACATGCGGGTGGTGGGTCAGCGCCGATCCCCAAGTGTGCAAGACAGCAGTGATGCCGATCCGCGCACCGAGGTGCTTGGGATCGGCGGCGATGGTCAGCATCGTATCCGCAGCAGCGCGGAAGAGCAGGTCATAGACCACCGCCTTGTTCTGCCAGGCGATGTCGGCGATCTCGGCGGGCACCGTGAATACGACATGGAAGTAGCCGACCGGCAACAGATCGGCCTCACGCGCGGCAAGCCAGGTGCGCGCCGCCGCGCCTTGGCATTTGGGGCAGTGCCGATTGCGGCAGGAGTTATAGGCGATCCGCCAATGCCCGCAGTCGTCGCAAGCCTCGACGTGACCGCCCAGCGCGGCGGTGCGGCAGTTCTCGATCGCCGTCATGACCTTGAACTGGCTAAGGCTGAGATGCCCGGCGTGGGCCGCGCGATACGCCGGCCCGGCGCTACGAAAGATATCGGCGACCTCGAGCAAGGTGCGCACCGGTTCAACCGGGAGGTGCCCTGCCTTCCATCACGGCAACGATCTGGTCGAGCGGGCTGGCCACCGCCCGCATAGTCTTGCTCGAAACCTGAGTATAGATACCGGTCGTGTTGATGTTCACGTGTCCCAGCAAGACCTGGATGACGCGGATATCGACACCCTGCTCGAGCAGGTGAGTGGCGAACGAATGCCGCAATGTGTGCGGGCTTACCCGCTTGTGGATCTCGGCGCGCTCGGCCGCTTCCTGCACGACGCGATGCAACTGGCGCGCTGAGACCGGATCCGTGCCGTTGCGGCCGGGGAACAGCCAGCCATGTGGCAACATAACTCCCCGCCGCTTGCCTTCGCGCCACCATTGACGGAGCAAGTCCAGCAGGTGCGGTGAGAGCATGGCGTTGCGGTCCTTGCGTCCCTTGCCTTGCTCTACGCGGATCACCATCCGGGTGCTGTCGATGTCATCGACCTTGAGGTGGGCAACCTCCGAGACGCGCAGGCCCGCGCCATAGGCCACGCTCAGCGCTGCTTTGTATTTGATGCCTGGCGCAGCCTCGAGCAGCCGCGCTGTTTCCTCGACGCTGAGAACCACCCGCAGCTTGGGCATGCAGCGAACAACGACAAGCCCCAGCCCCATCTCCGGGCGCTTGAGGGTTATGCCGAACAGGAAACGCAGTGCCGATACGGCCCCATTGATGGTTGCCGGACCAACGGCGCGTTCATGCTGATCAATCTGAAAGCGCCGGAGGTCTTCGATCGTGGCCGTATCGGGAGGCCGGCCGAGAAACGCGGCAAATGATCGGACGTGCCGGATATAGTCCTTCTGCGTGTGCTCCCCAAAGCCACGCATCGTCATGTCCTGCAGCATACGCGCGCGCAGAGAGTTGCTCGGGACAGCGGTAGTGATAGCATCCATGGTGAGTTCCTTTCCGTTGAAGGAACTCCACGGTCGCAAGGCGACATCGCCGCTCGCAAAGCCTGAACAATACTACGCTACGTCACCCCAAGCGACTCTCCCGCGGAGCGGGTTCGTGCTTTGGTCGGCAGCCGCCGTCCGGCCGCAGTGCTTAGCGGCGGCAGCTTTCTACTATCGTCTATCCAAAAGCCGCCGGTCGGCTCCCGGCCCAAAAGCAGTCAGGTCTGGCGCGTACACGCGATGCCAATATGGGCGCACGGCGGACTTGACGCACGTGTAAAGGTCGTCGAAACGAAGCTCAGCCATTCCGGCAAGCGCATACAAGCGATGCGTACAAATCACGGGCTGGCGATCGTGAGCAAACGGCAATTTTCCGTCGGTTCTGGTTTTCGGTGTCGCCTCCCGTAGGGGTCACCATTTCCTCTGGCACGCGGATCAGATCGCTCCAGGCGCACCTTTATTCACGGGGCCGCAGCTACCACGCTGCAGATGAGGTGAGTTCATCAAGCGCTCTCCAGTGCAGAAGCCATATCGGCAACGATGTCTTCGGGGTGCTCTATCCCGATCGATAGCCTGACGGTCGATTCCAGCACGCCAATCCTCTCCCGCACTTCAATCGGCACTCCGGAATGAGTCGTCGAAGCGGGATGGCTCGCAAGTGATTCGGTCCCGCCCAAGCTGACGGCAAGCTTGAAGATTCGCAGCGAATTCAGAAAACGAAAGGCTGCGGCCTGTCCTCCCCGTATATCGAAGGAGAAGGTCGAACCTGCGCCGCTACACTGGCTCGCCAGAAGTTCTGCCTGCCGCGAACCGGAAGGAGAGAAGGGAAGATATGCCACGCTCTCGACCTTGGGATGATCGCGCAGGAACTCAGCCGCAGCCGCGGCATTGGTGTTCGCCCGCGCCACCCGCAGGCCGAGAGTCTCCAGCGATCGAGTCAGCATCCAGCAGCTATGCGGGTCGAGTTGAGTTCCAATGGCGCTGCGCATGAGGCGCACGGCCCGCATGAGTGCGGCGGAGCCGACGATGGCTCCGGCCACCAGATCGGAATGGCCACCCACGTACTTGGTAAGGGAGTACAGCGAAATGTCGGCCCCGTGATCGAGCGGTCTCTGACTCACCGGCCCCAGGAGTGTGTTGTCGCATACCAGGAGCGGTCTGTGTCCCTGCTTCTCCCCGATGGTGTCACACACACGGCTGAGCAAGGCTATGTCGACAAGGCTGTTCGTCGGATTGGCAGGCGTCTCGATGAACACGACCGATACCCGGCCCACCGCCACAGCGGCGTCCGCAGCCGCCATGACAACCTGCTCATCGGTGCCGTCCTCAAAGCCGACGGCCTGCATCCCCAGCTTGCCAAAGGTACGAGCGAGAAGCGTCTCAGTCCCGCCGTAAAGCGGCTGAGAGTGAAGGATGACATCGCCCGGGGTCGCGAATGTGAGGATCGTCGTCGATATCGCAGCCATCCCTGAGGAGAACACCACCCCGGCCTCCGCACCTTCGTAGGCAGCCAGGCGGTCTTCCAGGATCTCGCCATTCGGATGGTTGAAGCGCGAGTACACAAGGCCTGCGCCCTTCCCCTCAGGCAGTTCCTTTCGGCCTGCGACGTAATCGAAGAAATCTTGCCCATCTTCCGCCGTAGGAAAGACAAACGTCGACGTGAGAAAAACCGGCGGCTTCACCGCACCTTCGGAGAGCATGGGATCATAGCCGTGATTCAGCATGAGCGTATCGGGATGGAGCGCACGCTGGGCGATGGCTGACTTGCTCTTGGATGGTGTGGTCATAACCGTCTCCATGGTGTGAAGGCTGAACTCGACCCCGATCGCGGGGTTGCTCACCTTGGCCAAAAATAGGGCCGCAGTGGGAGACATGCGAAAAGCCTATGGCGATCGGGAAAGCATTCGCACGTTTGACGCGCCTGCCCGGTCACGTGATAAGCGGCACCGTGATGGATGCCAAAACCCCCGCCCTGCTCGCCCTTGCATGCCTTTTCATTTCCGGATGCGCTGCCACTGGAGCAAGCGCGCCTCCGCCTAACGATCGGTTGCTTGATAATGCTGCGGCTCCAGCGCGCGGGCTTGCCTTTGCGCAAGAGCGCTGCGGTGGCTGTCATGCTGTGGCGGAAGGCATTTCACCCAACCCGCTGGCGCCTTCGTTCAGCGCCGTCATCAACCAGCCGGGACTTACCTCGAGCACTCTGGAGCCATGGCTGCGCAACTCGCACGATTTTCCTGCTGAGATGAACTTCGCCATCGCCCCCCAACGCATTAGCGACCTTGCGGCCTACATGCTGACATTGAAGGATCCGACCTACAAACCGGCGTCGCAGTGAATGGAACCGGGAGCCGCATTGCGGCTCCCGGCGCGTTGCCGGCCTCAGTCTTCTGCTTCTTCGGCCTCTTCCTTGGTCTTGTGATTCACGCCCTGCTCTTCAGCCGGAGGCGAGTAGACCGTGAAGAGCTTCAGCGGTTCATCCCCCTTGTTGATGATGTTGTGCTTGGCGCCTTTGGGGATGATGATCATGTGGTTGGGCGTAACCTTGGTGCGGCTTCCGTCCACAACCGCCTGCCCTTCGCCAGCAACGAAGAAGGTCGTCTGGTCCGCGTCGTGCGTCTCTTCGCCGATGTCGTCGCCGGGCTCGATGCTCATGAGCACAACTTGGCAGTTCTCGTCATAGTAAACTTCCTTCTGGAAGTTCTTGTTCTTGGTAGCGAGATCTATCATGTCCTTGTTGAATACGGCCATGCTCTGCTCCTTTCGGGGAAGAAGGGGTAGTGATGCAGCGCCCGCTAATGCAGACGGACCATCCAACACCTCAGGTAAGCAGAAGCTCCCGAGAGCTGAGCCCGTCTGAGCAACGCTTCACCTCACGACCCGAAGCACGGTGACCTCCCTCGCGTTCTCATACGGGAAGGAGACGCAAGATGCAGACGAACGACAACCAGAGCACACAGGGTGCGCCCGCTACCGGCGACACGCCATCGTCTGGTCTCCGCCCGCAGAAGGGCGGCGAAGCTGCGACAACGCGGTTCGGCATGGAAGACGGGGACAACACCGAAGTGCCCGCAACCGGCACAGATCCCGAGCGGCAGTCTCCGGAAAAGAAGTAAGCAAAGCAGCCGAGGCACACCATACCCGACGAGAGCCTGTCCTGCGCCGAGCGATTGGTGCAACGGGCACCCATCGGGCACCTCGCACGTTCCTCCCTCTGAGTTAACCAACGGAGAGCAGAAATGGTCGATCTAAGCCAGGTTTCGGAACACATGAACATCATCGGCGCCGATGGGGTTCACATTGGCACGGTAGACAAAGTTGACGGCGACCGGATCAAGATGACCAAGGCCGACAGCGGATCGCACAGCGATCACCACCACTACATCTCGCGTGGACTTGTCGCGGCAATCGAAGGAGACACCGTCCGCCTCTCAGCCAACGCGGATGCCGCAGTTCTGCTGGAAGAAGAAGAAAGCGGCAGCTCGATCGCTGACAAGAAGTGAGCGGGATAGCACCGTAATGCTCGAGCATATCCCGCAGTGGGTCGGCGCGCTGTTCAAGAACGTGCGCGCCGGGCATGCAAAGCTCACGATCGTTCAGGATGAGGTTGCGGCACCAGGGGTCGACATGCTCGATCTCTCGAGCCCCTCGTTTGCCAATGGTGCCCGCCTGCCCGAGAGGTTCACGGCCGATGGAGTGGGCGTGTCGCCGCCGTTGGTGTGGGGAGCGGTGCCGGAAGGCACATCCAGCCTCGCCCTGATCGTAGAGGATCCCGATGCGCCCACGCCCAATCCTCTGGTCCACGCGGTCGTCTGGAACCTGCCGCCGTCAGAGCGCCGCCTCGCAGAAGGTGCGATCTCCAGCGACGGGGTCGGCGGACCGGATGGGCGGGACGTGGGACGCAACAGCTACTTCGTCGAAGGATGGCTGCCCCCGGACCCTCCTTCGGGGCACGGCAGCCACGATTACGTCTTTCAATTGTTCGCGCTTTCCGACACGCCCGACCTCGAAGCCAGTCCGGGGCGGTCCAGCTTTGCCGAAGCGCTGCGTGGCCGCGTCCTAGCAGCAGGGCTTCTCGTGGGGACCTACTCTCGTGGAGAGCCTGCAAGCGGAACCGAGAACATGGGTGCTCTGCGCCCGGCGCAGACCTGACAAGGCAAATGGCAGTCCCTTCGCAGGTATAGGGCGACCTGCGAGGGGACTGAATTCGAGGTAAGATGGGTTTTTTAGGACATGTCGCGCTGGCTCTGGCGATCCAGGCGCTGATTGGCGCGTCCACCAAAAGCTGGTGGGCGGGGGCCGGCGTCGCGTCAGCTTACTTTATCGGTCGAGAACTCGCCCAGGCCGAGTACCGATGGATCGAGATGTATGGTGAGGGGCTCAGGGCAAACATGCCTTGGTGGGCTCCATTCGACAGTCGCGTTTGGCCCAAGGCGGATCAGTGGCTGGACTGGATTGCGCCTAGCGGCGTCACTGCCTGCGTCGCATGGCTGCACGGTCGCCGATCCTCATGATGTCACTTTAGCGACGGCGCTATCCACAGGGACGTCATGAAGTACCCGAAAGCGGGCTTCCACCAGGCTGAAGATGCCGAAGCCCAGCAAGCCCACAGCCACGACTACATCCACTGGGGGCGAAAGCCACGCTATCGCCTGCGCCATGCCGCCGGCTTCGCTCGAGCGTTGCTCCAGACCCGCTCGCAGAAGAAAATAGCTTGATACGATGAAGATGAGACCACGCGCAGCATAGCCAGCTCTGCCGCACCACTGCGCCCAGGCCTGGCGCGCTATGGAAGGCTCCAGATGGCGCAGGAAGGTCCCCTTCACCGCACGCACCAGCTGGAAGACGCCCACCCCGAACAGGATCAAGGCGCCGAGTACGACGATCGCCGTACCTCCCGGCAATTGCAGCGCCGTTTGCGTCCCCTCTTCGGTCGCCTGCCCTGACGAAGCAACGCCCTGGATCAAGCGTATGGCTTGCCATGTGAGGAAAAGGTGCACGATGCCGCTCGCGCCCGCTCCAAGACGCTCAGCCACGCCCTTCCGGTCAGTACCATGCCGCTCTATATCGAGCAGCGCGTCCGACAATCGCCAGATGCCATATGCAAGCAGTCCAAGCGCCATCACGGCCAGAAGAATGCGGCCGCCGCCCTCCCCCAGATAGCGAAGCGCGCCGCTGGGATCTTCCGCTTGACCGGTCCGGATGACCAGAAAGGCAATGGCGATGTAAAGCGCGCCGCGCGTGGCAAAGCCGATGCGCGTCAGAATGGTCAACCGCGAGCTGGCGTTCATCATAGTATCTCCTGCTCAGTTGCGAACGGCTCGCCCTCCCTTCCGTTCCCTCGGCAGAAGCGGCAGACTGCTTTCCAAATCGAGGCTGGTACGCGAGAGCGATACTTCGCCGTCAAGGCTTTGCCGTTTCGAGCGAGCCCCACATTGCGCTAGCCAAGCGGGAACACGCGAATCACGAGCTGGGAGGCCGCCACATGAAAATTGACAACACCATCGCCGCCATCGTCACGGGCGGTGCATCCGGTCTGGGCCGGGCCACTGCGAAAGCCCTGGCGGACTCAGGGGTCAAGGTTGCCGTCTTCGACATCAGCGAAGAGGCTGGTCAGGCCTTCGCTCAGGAAATCGGCGGCACCTTCTGCAACGTCAACATCATGGATGAAGAGAGCGTGGAGGCGGGCTTTGCGAAAGCGCGCGAAGCCCACGGGCAGGAGCGTATCGTCGTCCACTGCGCCGTTGTCGCGGGTGGCGGCAAAACGGTCTCGTTCGACAAGAAGACCGGTGCCTTCAAACGCACTCCGACAGAGCAGATCGCAAAGTCGGCCGAAGGGATCTTTACTGCGAGCTATCGCGTCGCCTCGATCGCCGCTCTGGGCATGGCGAATGCCGAGCCGGTGAACGAAGACGGAGAGCGCGGCTGCATCATCTTCACCTCTTCTGCCGCCTCCCAGGACGGTCAGATCGGGCAAGTGGCGTACGGCGGCGGCAAAGGGGCCGTAAACGCGATGGTCCTGCCGATGGCACGCGATCTCATGGACCTTGGCATCCGCGTAAACGCCATCCTGCCGGGCACTTTCGCAACACCGCCGATGCTGCGCGTGAAGGAGATGAACGAGGCCGTGTTCGAGGGACTTGGCAAAGCAGTCCCCTTCCCCAAGCGACTTGGCAATCCAGAGGAGTTCGCCAGCCTTGCTGTGGAAATCTCGCGCAACACCTACATCAACGGACAGTGCATCCGGATCGACGGCGCCATCCGGATGCCACCCAAGTAAGCGGATCGGTTACGGGAGGACTCTGCCTTGTGCACAGTCCTCCACCAGCCGAAACAGCGTTCCTGTCGATGACGGAGCGCGTGGCTTGCTCTAAGCGTGCAGCATGCCACTTCCACTCGAGCTCCTCCTCCCTTGGCTGAACATCGCGGGCATTTGCGTCTTTGCCGCGTCAGGCGCCCTTGCCGCAGCGCGCAAGCGGCTGGACTTCATCGCGGCCTGCTTCTTCGCGCTTATCACGGCCACCGGCGGTGGCACTTTGCGCGACGTTCTGATCGGAGCGCCGATCTTCTGGATGCAAGATGCCGTTCCGGTCATCCTCTGCGTCAGTGTCGCAGTGGCAGCCTGGATGGTGCCGTTGCGCTGGTGGCCAGAACGCGCACTTGAATGGTTCGACGCCGCCGGCCTCGCGGCTTATGCGGTTTATGGCGCCGGTAAGGCGCTTCAGTACGGAATCGCGCCCGTACCCGCCGTGACGGCGGGGATAATCACAGCCTGCCTGGGCGGTGTAATCCGCGACATCACGGCCGGCGTGCCATCCGTTCTGATGCGCCACGAACTCTACGTCACTGCATCGCTGGCCGCTGCGGGCGTGTTCGTGAGTCTCCACGCGCTGGGGTTCGCTGCACCGTTCCCGTCGTTCGCAGGTTTCGTCGCCGGTTTTGCCCTTCGCGGAGCAGCCATCCGTTGGCAGCTTGCCTTGCCTCCCCACAGAGGGGCCTGAGCAATCAGGTCACGGTGAAGCCGCCGTCCACTCCTAACACCTGGTTCGTGACCAACCGCGCGGCAGGTGTGGCGAAGTAGAGCACGGCAGAGCCAATATCGCGCGGGGTGCACATGCCGAGGGGAGGACGGCGATTGCCGGGTCCGATCGGCGGCGGCCCTTCTGCCGCGATTGCGCCTGGCGTACCAACACCGCCGGGCAAGACCGTGTTAACCGTGATGCCATGCTCTGCCAGTTCGAAGGCGGCACTCGTCGTCAGAGCCGCAAGATCTCCCTTGGAAGCGAGATATGCAGCCAGTCCCTGTACGAATTGCCCGACCAGACCGGACGATGCGCAGTTAACGATGCGCCCGCCGCCGCCTGCGGTGATCATCGCTTGGGCGACCTCGCGGATCATGAGGAACGGCGCACGCGCATTCACTGCGTGGATGCGCTCCCAATGTGCCACCGTACCCTTCAGCAGCAGTTCGCGATGCTGCAATCCGGCATTGTTGACCAGCAACCAGGGTGCGCCGTGGCGCTCAACGACCTGTCGGACAGCTGCAACTATGGAGTCTTCTTGGGTGAGGTCGACGGAGACACAGTCGGCTGCGGCGCCGGATTCCACTTGCGCCCGCGCCCCCTGCTCATCGCGGTCTGCGATCACAACCCTGGCGCCAGCCTCAGTCAGCACCTCACAGATCCCAGCGCCGATACCGCTGGCTCCGCCCGTTACCAAAGCCACGCGTCCGCCCAGATCGAACATGCCTCCCATTTCACCGCTCCCTTTCGTCTATGCTCATTCGCTGACGAGGGAAGCAGCGCGGGTCAAGCTGTGAGCAAGTCATCCATTGCGCGCGCGGCGATCACCATGAAGCGTTCGTCTGCATCCATCCAGGTTTCGCAAGGCTCCCATCCCCCTGCGAGAAGCAGAGTCGCGGCGCTGCGTTGATCGTACTTGTGGCTGTTTTCCGTGTGGATCGTCTCGCCCTCGCGCATGGCGAAGCTGCGACCGGCGACCTTGAAGGCAATATCGCGCTCAGCTTCCAAATGCATCTCAACGCGCGCACGGACGTCGTTCCACACAGCGCGATGGCGCAAGGCGTCGAGAGGTATCGTGCCATCCAGCTCCCGATTGATGCGCGCAGCCAGGTTACAGTTGAACTCCGCCGTCACACCTGCAGCGTCGTCGTAAGCCGCCGTGAGCACGTCCACGGCCTTGATACGGTCCATGCCGATCAGCAGCACGCTACCCTCGCCAAGCGTATCGCGCATCGTGCGCAGCAGGTCTACGGCAGTTGCAGGCTCCATGTTACCGATGGTGGAGCCCGGAAAAAAGCCAAGGCGCGGATGCCGCATCAAAGATGAGGGGATGCTGGCGGGTCGCGTAAAGTCCGCTTCGACCGGGTGGATTGGCAAGCTGGGGTAACGCTCTGCCAGCGGCGCACAGGATTCGCGCAGAAAGTCGCCGGAGATGTCGATCGGCACGTACGCCGCCGGTGCTATGCAGTCCAGCAGCAGCGGGGTCTTCGTTGCGCTGCCAGCGCCGAACTCCACGACAACGCGACCAGGCCCGATAGCGGCGGCCATTTCGCCGCATCTCTGGGAAAGGATGCTGACTTCTGCTCGTGTCGGGTAGTACTCGGGCAGCCGCGTGATCTCCTCAAACAGTTCGCTCCCCCTGTGATCGTAGAACCAGCGGGCGGGCACAGCCTTTCGCTGCTGAGACAATCCAGTCAGAACATCCCGCCGGAACTGGGTATTAAGCGGCGTGTCCGTCGGGTGATCGATCAGCAGTGCGGCAGCAGCCATCGTCAGAGATCCTTGGCGAGGCGCAGACCGGTGAACTGCCAGCGCTGGTGGGGATAGAAGAAGTTGCGGTAAGTCGCGCGCGAGTGCCCTCGCGGCGTTGCGCAGCTGGCGCCCTTGAGGACGAACTGGCCGCTCATGAACTTGCCGTTGTACTCGCCGACTGCGCCCGCAGCTGGGCGAAATCGCGGGTAGGGAAGGTAGGCGGAGCGGGTCCATTGCCAGCAATCGCCGAACAAGCTTTCTGAGCCGATCGGATGGACCGCTCCCGCGCCGTCTAGCTGATTGCCTGCGCTGGCATCCTTCCCCTGCGCGATGGCTTCCCACTCAAATTCGGTCGGCAGTCGCAACCCGGCCCACGTCGCGAACGCATCCGCCTCGTAGTACGAGATGTGCGTAACGGGCGCGTCCGGATCAAGGTCCTGCCAGCCGGACAAGGTGAAGTGCTTGTCCCCCTGCCAGTACAGCGGGCTGTCGATCCCCTCCCGTTGAACCCAGCTCCAGCCGTCGGAAAGCCACAGGACGGCGTTGCTATAGCCGCCGTCAGCGATGAACTCTGACCAATCACGATTGCTGACAAGCCGGTCCGCCAGTGCAAAGGGTTCGAGCAGCGCCCGATGGGCGGGCCCCTCGTTGTCGAAAGCAAAGCCCGACGCGTCATGCCCCGCTCGCATGATACCCCCCGGATGCCTGTGCCACTCCATGGCCGCTGCGGGCGCTGGACTTGTGATAGGCGGAGCGGCGGCATAGCCAGGGCCTAGGGGGTTGCTCCAGAGCGCGTGCTTGATGTCCGTGAGAAGGAGCTCCTGGTGCTGCTGCTCGTGCTGGATCCCCAGTTCGATCAGCGGCTCAAGCTCAGGCCGGTCAAGCAACGAAGCCATGGCTTCATCGACGTGCGCGCGCCAGGCAAGCACTTCGTCAAGCGACGGCCGAGAGAGCATGCCTCTTGCGGCGCGGGCATGTCGCGCACCTTCGGCCTCGTAGTAGGAATTGAAAAGATAGGGCCAGCGCTCATCGTAGCGCGAGTAGCCCTCCAGATGATCGCGAAGGAGGAAGGTTTCGAAGAACCATGATGTGTGCGCCAGATGCCACTTGGCCGGGGAGGCATCCGGCATCGATTGGATCGTCGCGTCAGCATCACTCAGCGGAGCGGCAAGCGCCTCACTCTGGCGTCTGGTGACACGGAACCGATCCGCCTGAGTAAGCCCCCGGGTCGCTCCGCTTAAACTGGTTGCAGCCTCCATGAAGGCCTAAACGTGCGAGGCGCGTTTCTGCTCCCGCCGCATGCGTGCCCCTGAGGGCAAGCCTGCCTGACCCAGCTCGCCAGCAGTCGACGAGCGTGGGTCAGTAAAGTGCCTCAGGCCGCCTGCTTCTGGCGTTCCATTGCCTCGAGGTTGAGCATATCGGCCATCATGAACGCCAGCTCGATAGACTGCGCACCGTTGAGGCGCGGATCGCAGTGCGTGTGGTAGCGGTCTGCAAGCGCTTCGTCAGTGATGGCGATCGCGCCACCGGTGCACTCGGTGACATCCTGGCCCGTCATCTCGATGTGGATGCCGCCCGCGTGTGTTCCTTCGGCCCGGTGAACGGCGAAGAAGCCCCGAACCTCAGCGAGAATACGCTCGAATGGACGGGTCTTGAGGCCGCTTTCAGTCTTGATGACATTGCCATGCATCGGATCGCACGACCATACCACCGGGTGCCCTTCGCGCTTCACCGCCCGCACCAGCTTGGGCAAACCGTCCTCGACCTTCTCGTGGCCGAAGCGGCTGATCAGGGTCATGCGGCCAGCCTCGCGGCCTGGGTTGAGCGTGTCGAGCATCCGCAGCAAGGCGTCGGGCTCCAGGCTCGGTCCGCACTTCATGCCGATCGGATTGCCGACGCCGCGCAGGAACTCGACATGAGCCGAACCTTCAAAGCGCGTGCGATCGCCGATCCACAGCATGTGGGCCGAACAATCGTACCAGTCGCCCGTGAGCGAGTCACGACGCGTCAGGGCCTGCTCGTATTGGAGCAGAAGCGCCTCATGGCTTGTGTAGAAGCTGGTGCCCTGCAACTGCGGTACGGTCCGCGGATCGACACCGCATGCCTCCATGAAGTCCAGAGCCTCACCGATGCGGTCGGCCATCTCGGAGAAGCGCTGACCCCACGGGCTACGGCCAATGTGGTCCATCGTCCACTGGTGGACCTGGCGCAGGTTGGCATATCCGCCGCTTGCGAAAGCACGCAGCAGGTTCAGTGTCGCAGCAGACTGCGTGTAGGCGCGAACCATACGCTCAGGATCATTCTGGCGTGTCGCGGGATCGAAATCGATCCCGTTGATAATGTCGCCCAGATAGCTCGGCAGTTCCTGCCCGCCGATCGACTCCGTCGGAGCAGAGCGCGGCTTCGCGAACTGCCCTGCCATGCGCCCGACTTTTACAACCGGCTGCTTGCTCGCAAATGTCAGGACCACTGCCATCTGCAACAGGACACGGAAGGTATCGCGAATATTGTCCGGGTGGAACTCGGCAAAGCTCTCAGCGCAGTCGCCGCCCTGAAGCAGAAAACCGCGACCAGCGGCGACTTCCGCCAAGTCCTTCTTCAGTTCGCGCGCTTCGCCTGCAAACACCAGCGGCGGAAACTTCGCAAGCGTGGTCTCTACCCCGCTCAACTTTTCCACGTCGCCATAGGAAGGCAGGTGCCGCGCTTCATGCGCCTTCCAGCCGTCCGGTGTCCAATTGCTCGCCACGTCACGTACTCCCTGGCCGGTCAACATCCGGCGCATTCCAAGGGGCGCCCATACCCTTTGGTCACAAGGAATGCAAAGTGGCTTTACCCGCTGGGAGTGATCGGAAGAGTGATCGTCCGTCGACGCCCAGCTAGTGTGCCGCGCTCCTACACCTCAAGCTTCGGTTCTTGTCAGCACGAGACCGACCGCAGCAATCCGCTCCACATCGGCGTAGACCTCGTTGTCGAGCTCTTCTCCGAAGATGTCAGGATCCAGTTCGCGATAGTCCATGTGCACACCGGTGGACGGCAGTCGCTCCCGCAGTGCCTCCAGAAGCACGTCGCGCCCATCAACAATGGAAACGCCGGTGTGCAGGATCAATCGGCCACCCGGTGCCAGCAGCTTGCGCCCTTGCAACACCCACTCGAGCGACAGCTGCCCGCCATAGAGATCGCCACCATCGCGGTAGGCCCGCCGATCCGCATCAATCATGAAAGGAGGGTGAGTCACCATCGCGTCAAAGGCACCTTCCACCTCGCGCGGCTCACTCACGTGGACAGTCCGATGGTCGATACCTGCGTGTTCGGCATTGATCGAAGCGAGGAATAGCGCCTTTGGATTGACGTCCGCCAATGTCAGATGGGCTTTGCCTGCCGCGCGAGCCGCCACAATACCACCGACACCCGCGCCCGCTCCATAATCCAGGATTCTCTGCGTTCCCGGCTGTATGTTCGCAGTGATCAACTGGGCAAACCGGTAGCTATCGGGTCCGAGAAAAACCGAGTCCTCCGCCAGCGTGGGAAAAGCGGAGTGGATGAAGAGCGTTCCTTCGACAGCCGAAACCCGAATGCGGGCCTTGAGGAGGCCATCGGCCCGTTCCTCGATTGCGCCGGCCGCCTTCAGAATTGCGAGCAAATCCGCGTCAACGACGCGAGGATCGAAGGGCAGACTCCATCCTAGAACATCTCGCAATGCGCGCGCTTGCTGACGCGTGGACCGCTTTACAACTCTCGCATGGGTTGAGGGCGTAGCCGTGACGAAGTCATACTTCCGTGCCCTGAGTTCACGAAGCAAGGCCAGTAATGCCTCTCGGGCAGCATCGGAGAACCACAAGCCGTCCTGTGCTCGGGGCTCGTTCGTCACACGCTGAAGGTCGGTCAACATGCTGGGATCCCTTGTTCTTTTGCCGGAACATAACCAGCGCAGCGGACGCTGGTTCCGACAGGAAGAAGAAGTCCCGGGCAGCCCCCTTCCCCTGCAAAGGAAGGGAACGGGACTGCAGGCTTGACCGGCCTACTTGCGCGCCTCCGCACCCGTTGCTTTCTCAGGCATCACAGCCAGCCGCCAGGATTTCTCTTGCCCGAGGTAGCGCGCGGCCAGCGCCTGCATCGCAGCCGGAGAGGTCTGCGTGTAATCCGTGAGGATCGTCCGCAGGGACGCGATGCGCGAGGGGTCCGTTGTGGCGCCCTCAAGCTGCTGCATGAAGAACGCCGAACTCGATGCAGCGCGCGTAACCTGCTGCCGCAGCGGCTCCACTACACGCGTCAGTTCGTCCTCGGACGGTGGATTGGTGATGAGGTCCTGAGCGATCTCGTCCGCCGTATCGAAGAAGAGTGGCACCTTGTCGGGCTGCAACTGCGCCATCGCCGTGATCGAACCGCCAGCCTCGAGATCGACCGGCCATGTCGCGAACACATAGGGTGCGTACGAAACGCCGAGCTTTTCTCGCACCGCATCAACCAAGCGGTTGGTGAACAGCTGCGTGAGGATCTCCAGCTGGCGTGATTCCGGCAGCGCCGTCGAGCCGCCCCCGGTGGGCCATGAGATGACTGCCGCGGCCTGATCGGCGTCGCCATGATGCCTGAGCACAACAGCATCATCGGTCGGCTTCGGAGCACCGATTTCAGCAGTGTCCGCCTCGACCGGAGCCGGATCCCTTGGCTCCAGGGCACCGAAAGTACGCTGCAACGCTGCGACTGCCTGTGCCGGTTCGAAGTCACCATATATCTGGACTTCGATGGGGCCGCTGCTGAGGGCTTTTTCCCATACCCTGCGGAACCCCTCAGGGGTGGTGCGGTCGATCTGCTCTGGCGTTGGCGTCTGGAAACGAGGGTCCTTGCCGCGCTGATAGAACTGGAGGTCTCGGTTCAGCACGCCTTGGGGCGAGGTCGCAAAGGTGGCATACTGAATCTTCGCCGCTGCTTTGGCACGCTCCAAAGGCTGCTTGTCCCAACGTGGCAGGTCCAGCTTCGCGGCGAACAGATAAAGCTGATCGGCCAGATCCGCCGGTCGCGTTTCCGCGCTGAATTCGAATGCGGCGTCCTTGACGTCGAAGTTGAAGCCCATCTTGCGGCCGGTCGCTATCTGATCGAGCTCGTTCTGGCCCAGGCTAGCGACGCCAGAACCGACCAGAGCCATCTGACCCAGCGTGATGTAAGGTGCATCCTTTGGGTCGATCTCGCGATAGCCACCGCCGAAACGCACCTTTACCGTCAGCCGGCCCGGTTCTTCCTGCACAGGCCACAGCATCGCTTTCACCCCGTTGGCGAATGACAGCTGCTGAATGCCCAGCAAACCAGTGTTCTGAACCGAAGTGACCTGCCCCGGCTCGCCGATGGCTGGCAGCGTGTCGAAAGATACCGGGGGGCCTTCAGCCGTGCGGACCTGCTGGTCGGGCTTGACCGGCTGGACAAGCGCCTGGCGTAGAGCATCGCTACTGGCACTGCCCTTCTCCTGCGCAATAAAGAGCGCTCGGGTGACGGTGCCACGGAACAACTGCTGCGTATGCTCCAGCACTGCGGCAGGCGTGAACAGCGGCTTGGACTCGCGGAAGATCCGCAAGACTGCCTCGGGCGACGCTACGGTTTCGCGGATATCCAGTGCATTCACGAGATCATCCGCCAGCTTGGCACCAGGCAGAAGGCGCCGTTGCTCAACGGGAACTTGAAACGCCACATCCAGCTCGGCGATCTCGCGCTCGATCTCCGCCTGCGTTGGCGGACGGGTAAGGGCGTCCGCAATAACGCCGCGCACGTCGAGCAACGCGGCCTGCCAGTCATCGCCGAGCGGTGTCACGGACACGAATGTCCCGTCTGCTGAGCGCGCGACGTCCTGCTGGTTGACTTGCGCAGTCAGAAAGCTCCCACCGGCGCGAGCCTTGGACTCCAAGCGGCGGTTGATGATGGCCTGCGCGAGTGCGTCGATCATCAAGCCCTGGTTGTAGACGATGGTATCGTCCACCTGCCGCCATGGGCGCAGGATGGCATAGTTGATCGAAGGTGGAAGATCGGGCTCAACCATGATCTCGGTTCTGCCGATCGGGGCCTCTCCCTGCCCGCTGGCCGGTGGCACCGGGTCTCCGAAGCTGGGGGCTGGGATCGGCTTTCCGGGCACCTGCCAACCGGCAAACCACTTCTTCACATAGGCTTCCAGCTGGGCAGGTTCGGCGTCGCCCGCGACAATCACGACGACGTTCTCCGGCCGGTACCAACGGTTGTAGAACGCGCGGACCGAATCCTGCGTGGCAGCCTGAAGCGACTTCACGGTTCCGATCGGCGAACGCTCGGAAAGCGGCTGCCCCTCGTAGAAGACCTCCTGCATCCGCTCCTGTACGCGCTGGGCAGCACCGCCCCGCTCCCGCATCTCGGCCATCACGATGGGCACGTCAGCCTTGAGGTTCTGCGTACTCAGCGTCGGCGCAGTGACCATGCCGGACAACAGCTTGAACGTTTCGTCCAGTGAACTCGGCGTCGCGTTGGGCAAGTCGAGCTTGTAGACCGTTTGCGTGGCGCTGGTCTCTGCATTGGTATCCGTGCCGAACGCGGCGCCCAGCCGCTGGAAGGTCGCAATAGCGGTGCCTTCCTGGAGATACTTCGACTGGCGGAAGACAAGATGTTCGAGCAAGTGCGCGTAGCCCCGCTCATCATCCGTCTCGTAAAGCGACCCTGCGTCGACCCGGATGCGGATCGAAACCTGACCGGGCGGTACTCCGTTCTTTCGCACGGCGTAACGCAAGCCGTTTGACAGCTCTCCGAACTTCCACTCCAGATCGGGGGGAACGTCACTGCCCCGGTAGAGCCAGGGAACCTGCGCAGCGGCATTGCTCTCCACTGCCGCATCCCGAGCCAGCGCCGGCTGGTAGGATGCAGTGGAGAGAAGCAGAAGGCAGGCGAGCGAGCGAGCGGCGCGCGAAGAGATGTGCATCACCGCGATATAGGACGGGCGCAACTTAAGGGCCAGTGAATAGCCTCTGCCCTTGACCCTTGGGGCGGTACGCCTACATCGCCAATGCCATGTACATTGAAACGGAAACCACGCCGAATCCCGCCACGCTCAAGTTCCTTCCGGGACGTCAGGTGATGGCATCCGGAACGCGAGAGTTCACTTCGCCTGAGGCCGCCGCCGCCTCGCCGCTCGCCGAAGCTCTTTTCGATATTGGCGAAGTAACAGGTGTGTTCTTCGGGCACGACTTCGTGTCGGTAACCGCCGCCCCGGGTGCCGACTGGCCATCGCTCAAGCCGCAGGTGGTTTCTGTCCTTCTGGATCACTTCGTCTCCGGCGCCCCGCTGTTCACGGGCGGCGACGCCGCAGGCATCTCCGTGCCTGTGGAAGAGGAAGATCTGTTTGAAGGCCAGGCAGATGATCCCGCGGACGCTGACATCGTTGCGCAAATCAAGGATCTCCTCGACACCCGTGTCCGACCGGCCGTTGCAAACGACGGAGGCGACATCATCTATCGCGGCTTCCGGGAAGGCGTGGTTTTCCTGACGATGCAGGGCGCATGCTCTGGCTGCCCCTCTTCGACGGCGACCCTCAAGCACGGCATCGAAGGCCTTCTCAAGCACTACGTTCCGGAAGTGACCGAAGTGCGCGCAGCCTGATCAAGGCGCCGCAACCGGCATGCGCACGCTTGTCATAGACACGGCGACCGAGGCTTGCTCGGTCGCCCTTTTCACGAACGAAACCTGCATTGCGGGTGACTGGCGCATGCTCGGGCGCGGACACGCCGAGAACCTGGTACCGATGATCGCCGCCTTACCCGAAAAAGGCCGCGCCGAGCGCGTGGTTGTCTCTACAGGACCCGGCAGCTTCACCGGCGTACGTGTGGGTATCGCCACTGCCCGCGCACTGGCGTTCGCCTGGGGCGTCGAGACCTTTGGCTTTCCCACCCTCGCCCTTGTCGCAGCCATGGCGCGATCCCGCGAAGACGCTGAGGTAGTCGCGGTGGCAATGACGGGCGGGCATGGAGAGTGGTTCGTAGAGCGGTACCAGGCCGATGGCGCAAGAAGTGACACTGCTTCATTGACGCCAGGCCAGGCGGTAGCCGCCTGCTCCGAGCATCTGGTCGCAGGCAGCCAGGCCACCAGCCTGGTAGCAAGGCGAGGCTTCGGGCAAGCACTCGAGATCTGGCCCGATGCACGCGAATTCGCGCTACTGCCTGCCAAGGCACTGCAACCGGCCCCCGTACCCCTCTACGGGCGTCCTCCTGATGCGAAAGTGCCCACTGCATGATGCGCGGTGATCTGGTCGACCGGATCATGGCGATCATGGAGGCCTCGTTCGACCCCGCGTACGGCGAGGCCTGGAATCGCAGGCAGGTGGAAGACGCCCTGCTGCTTGGCAACTGTCACGCCTACGTGGTGAACCCGTCGGGGCTGCCGGCGAAGGACGATGAACCCGCGGCTGGCTTTTCGCTTTCCCGTTCGGGCTTCGAGGAAGAGGAGCTGTTGCTCTTTGCAGTTACTCCTGAGTATCGGGGCCGCGGCATTGGGCGATCCATTCTCGATGCTCTTTATCGGGCCGCAGAAAGTCGCGGAGCCAAGCGGCTGTTACTGGAAATGCGTCGCGGAAACCCAGCAGAGAGGCTCTACCGCGCATTCGGCTTTTCCACGATTGGTGAAAGAAAGGCTTACTATCGAACTCCGCATGGAACGCGGATCGATGCTATCACCTTCGCCTACCAATTCGAGCAGGATAGCTGACCTAGCTTACTTCCTTGCTTTGCATTCTTGGTCGGTTCACAATCTATTACAGAATTAAACTTGTCTCCTCTTCTGGATTCGTTCAGAGGCATTTTCCGCAGGCCGGCTGGCTTGACCCAAAGGAAAATGGTCGCAATTTAGAGGTTAAGTGATGCAAAACATCGAAACCGACACGAACGAAATGCTTATCACGCTCACGTCTGATATCGTTTCTGCTCATGTCAGCAACAACAGCGTGCCGCTTGAAGATCTGCCGTCGCTGATCACAAACGTATACAGCGCACTCTCCGGCCTTGGCAGCGCTGAGCCGGTGCAGGAAGAAAAGCCTGAACCTGCCGTCTCGATACGCGCTTCGGTAAAGCCAGACTACATCGTCTGCCTCGAAGACGGCAAGAAGCTGAAGATGCTGAAGCGGCATCTGATGACGCACTATAACATGACGCCGGAAGAGTATCGCCAGCGGTGGAATCTTCCCGCCGACTATCCAATGGTCGCGCCGAATTATGCGGAGAAGCGTCGCGAACTCGCGAAGAAGATCGGGCTGGGCCGCAAGCCGAATGCACGCCGCGGCCGCCGCGCCAAGCCTGCCGCCTAAGAAAACCCGCGAGCTTGTGAATGAGGCGGTGCAGCCCTAAATAGGGCAGTGCCGCCGCATCGCACATGGAGACGACGTGCATCAGCCCATCGACATAGAAGCTCTGTGCGCCCAGCGCGGGTTGCGCATCACTGAACAGCGCCGCGTCATTGCGCGCGTCTTTTCGGAGAGCACCGACCATCCGGACGTGGAGAAGCTGCATGAACGCGCTACTCAGATCGATCCGGGCATTTCCATCGCGACCGTCTACCGGACCGTCCGCCTTTTCGAAGAAGCCGGTATTCTCGACCGGCACGACTTCGGCGATGGCCGCGCACGGTACGAAGCAGCTCCCGAGGCGCATCACGATCACATGATCGATGTTGAGACCGGCAACGTGATTGAGTTCGTCGACCCCGAGTTGGAATCGTTACAGCGCCAGATTGCTGAGCGACTTGGCTTCCGCCTCGTCGACCACCGCATGGAACTGTTCGGCGTCAAGCTGACTCGCGAGAACGGCGAGCGCTGAGTGGCCGTGCCTGCCGGCCGGATCGGCCCGGCGGGCTGGCTGCGGATCCTGACCCGCTCTCTGGCGGGCCTCGCACTGCTGATCGCCTGCCTGCTTGTCTATCCCCTGGCATCGGCACTGTTTCGCCGCAATCCCGTGCCGCCCATGTTCCTTTCGGGTATGCTTCGGGTCGTCGGCGTGCGCGTCCGGGTCATTGGCGAGCGGGTTCATCCGCCCAGCATCCTGCTTGCCAATCATGTGAGCTGGATCGACATTCTTGCGCTCGCAAAAGCTTCGGGCACAGCTTTCGTGGCTCATGATGGGCTTGCGGGACATCCGCTCGCCCGGTTCCTTTGTCGCCTTAACCGCACGGTCTTCATCGCTCGGCATGACCGGGCGAGCGTCACAGGACAGATTACCCAGGTACAATCGGGGTTGAACGAGAGCGGTATCCTGACGCTGTTCCCTGAAGGAACGACAGGCGACGGATGCAATCTCATGCCCTTCAAATCATCTCTGCTCGCGGCGATCGAGCGGAGCCCGGAGTCGATTGCAATCCGCCCGGTGTGGATCGACTACGGCTCGCAGGCTTCCGAATTTGCATGGATCGGAGACGAGGGAGGACTTTCGAACGCCAAGCGTGTCCTTGCTCACTCAAAACCGATATTTGTTGCCGTTCACTTGCTGCCGCCGATCGGAGCGGAACAACGGCGAAACCGCAAGGTGATGGCCGAGGCAGCACGCAACGCCATCGCCACGCAGATGGGGCTCGTCAGCGCCTAGCGTTGTAGGCGATCTGCTCATCGTTCAGCTGGAAGCCCACGAGCAGCTCGAAAGACGCGCGCGCGACGGCCGCACGCACTTCAGGATCGGCAAGAGGATCGAGGGCCGCATCGGCATCGCCGGCTTCGCGCCTGCGCGTGATGCGGTCGCGGATTTCCTGCGGCAGCGTTGCCGCAGCGCGATCGATGTAGGCCGATCCACTGCCTTTCGCCTGCGCTCGCTCTTCGCCCGGAGCAAACGTCAAAGTGACAGACCCCACGCGCTTGCTGGTGACAGTCGTGCCACCCTGCAGGACGGTGACGAAATAGGGCAGCGTCACCTGCCGCGCGCCGCTGGTATCGCTCCGGCGGGCATAGACGTCGAAGTCGACGGTCGCGAAGACTTTGTCCCCCTGATCCTCGGAGCACTGGGTGCGCACGTTCGTCATGGCTGCCACGAGGTCGATATCGGATGCAGTCTTGTCCCCTGCAGTTCGGAACAGGGTCACGTCACCGGTATAGTCCGGGATCCCCACGGCCGGGCATCGTGACCGGACCGCCGTGATACCGACGCCCTGATCCACCACGATGTCACCCCTTTTCGAGCAGCCAGCGAGCAGAGTCAGCGTAGCGGCGGCACAAAGTGCGGTGACAGGCAGGCGGCGTGCGATCATGAAGGCATCCTTGGCTTGCATGCGCTTGCCCTAGCGAGGCGCGCGGCAAAGCGCTAGAGGCGCTATTATGAACGCGCCCTTTCCCCCTTCGCGCCCGCCCCTGCACTTGCTCATTGCCGCGCCACGCGGATTTTGTGCCGGGGTGGATCGTGCCATCGAGATCGTGCAGCGCGCGCTCGAGCGCTACGGCCCGCCGGTCTATGTGCGGCACGAGATCGTTCACAACAAATTCGTCGTGGACACGCTCAAAGCAAAGGGCGCCATCTTCGTTGAAGATCTGGACGAGGTACCCGATGGGCTGCCCGTGATCTTCAGCGCCCACGGAGTGCCCAAGTCCGTCCCCGCCGAAGCAACAGCACGCGGACTTGATTGGCTCGACGCGACTTGCCCCCTTGTCAGCAAGGTTCATCGTCAGGCCGAGCGACAGCTCGAAGCGGGGCGGCATATTCTCTTTATCGGCCACGCAGGTCACCCTGAGGTGATCGGGACGTTCGGGCAGGTTCCGGAAGGGGCCATGACTCTGGTTGAGACTGTCGAGGATGTAGCAGCCCTCTCCTTTGCGGAAGACGCGCAGCTTGCCTACCTGACGCAGACGACCCTGTCGGTAGACGATACAGCAGCGATTCTGGCCGCGATCGAAGCGCGGTTTCCGCAGGTCGTCGCACCCAAGGCAGAAGATATCTGCTATGCCACGTCGAACCGGCAGGCTGCGGTGAAGGAGATCGCGCCGATGTGCGATCTGGTGCTCGTAATCGGCGCTCCCAACAGTTCTAATTCCTTGCGTCTCGTCGAAGTCGCGGAGCGCTGCGGCAAGCCGGCATATCTTATTCAGCGGGCAAGCGAACTCGATCCCGCCTGGCTCGACGGGGTCAATACGGTGGGCGTAACTGCTGGCGCATCCGCACCGGAGGCTCTGGTAGATGAAGTCCTCGCGTGCCTGCGGCAGTGGCGCGAGGTTGCCGTCGAGGAAGTCGTGACCGCACGTGAGCGAATGACCTTCAAGCTTCCCCGACAACTCGCAGACTGAAAGTAGCGACAATGGCAGTCTACACGCGGCTGGGCGCGGAGGAACTCGCTCGCATTATCGAGGCTTTCGACGTCGGAACCCTGGTATCAGCAAAAGGGATCGCGGAGGGTGTTTCCAACAGCAACTGGCTGATTGAGACACAACGCGCCGGCGGGTCCACGCAGCGCTTCATCCTCACGATGTATGAAACTCGTGTTGACGTTGCGGACCTGCCGTTCTTCCTGAATTTGCTGGACCACCTCGCCGCCCGCGAATGCCCGGTGCCCCGTACCATACATGACCGCGAAGGCGCCTCGTACCGCCTGTACGATGGCAAGGCACTGGCACTCATCGAATTCCTTCCGGGTGTGTCGGTCAGCGAACCGACGCCTGCGCAGGCGCACGCCGTCGGGCAAGCCCTCGCACAGGTGCACCACGCCGCTCGCGATTTTTCGGGCGATCGCGCCAATGGAATGGGGCACGCGGCCTGGTCTGAGCTGCTAACCGCCTGCGGGCCGGATGCGCTGGCCGCCATTGACCCGGGTCTTGGTGAATTGGTGGGGCGCGAACTGCCGCTGGTCTCTGCCAACTGGCCGGCTCATTTACCCCACTCCGTCATTCACGCCGATCTGTTTCCAGACAACGTCCTCATGCTGGACGATCGAGTCACCGGGCTGATCGACTTCTACTTCGCCTGCGTCGATATCACGGCATACGATGTCGCCGTGACACATGCCGCCTGGTGCTTCAGCCCGGATGGCTCACAGTTCCTGCCCGAGCTGTCTGCTGCTCTTCTCTCGGGTTACAGCGCAGTGTGCCCGCTCTCGGCTGAAGAGCGTGAGGCCCTGCCGCTGCTGGCGCGAGCCGCCTCGCTGCGGTTTCTCGCGACGCGCGCCTATGACTGGATCAACACTCCAACCGACGCCCTGGTAACACCAAAGGATCCGATGGCCTTTGCACGCAGGCTTGCCTTCTATGGTCAGCCCTGCAATGCCAAGCTCTTCCAAGAGACCTGAAAAGCAGCGGAAGAAGGTTGAAGCAGATCGAGATCTTTACGGACGGCGCCTGCAAGGGCAACCCCGGCCCCGGCGGCTGGGGAGCGATCCTGCGCATGGGCCGGCATGAAAAAGAGTTATCGGGTTCCGATCCGCAGACGACCAACAACCGGATGGAAATGACGGCGGTCATCCGCGCCCTCAACGCTCTGACTGAACCCTGTGAAGTTACGGTCTATACGGATAGCCGCTATGTCATCGACGGCATGACCAAATGGATCCAAGGCTGGCAGAAGAAGGGCTGGATCAATGCCAGCAAGCAGCCAGTTCGCAATGCAGACTTGTGGCACGACCTGATCGAGGCTTGCCGCCGCCATGCGATCGCCTGGGAATGGGTGCGGGGCCATAACGGGCACGTCGAGAACGAGCGGGCAGACAAGCTGGCGAGCGATGCTGCCCTTTCGGTAGGCTCCGCCTGAGCGCCGACAGCGCCGAGCCCCTCTGCCATGAACTTCGACTTCGGAACAGTTCGTAGCTCGTTCGCGAGCGAAGTGCGGGCGCTGGTGACGCCCGGCCCGCGAATGGTCGATGAGTTCGCCTGCGTCGCTTCGGTATTGCTCGCTATCGTTTTCGCGCACCTGATCGGAGCGCAAATGGTGGCTTGGGCAGCATTCTCCGCATTCGTCCTCATGAAGGGCGACTGGCGCGAGACGATGCTGCGTGGCGTTCTGCGCATTGTCGGCACGACCGCCGGAGCCGGGCTTGGACTCGCCATCGTGCCCGTCGCCTCGCAATCCCTCCCGCTCGCGATGTTGGCCGCCGCGATTTTCGGCAGCATTGGCCTGTACGGCATGCTTACGGCGCGGCGCGCTTATGCATGGCTGCTCTTTGGCCTGACCTTCGAGATGGTGCTACTCGACAAGCTGGAGCATCCGTGGCTGGACACGTTCGAGTTTGCCCGCACCCGTCTGCTTGAGGTTGTCGCCGGCACGGTCGCGTGCGTCGTCGTCAGCGTGACCGTTGCCTTGCTGAGCCGAAGAAACAACGCAGCCAACCCGCTCCAGACGGCGCCGAGAATGCACTGGCATCCGGGAGCGGCGCGGCATGTCGCGCAGGCGGCGGTTGCGCTCGCTCTCCTGCCGCTGCTTCATCGCTTTGCCGGTATTCCAGAGCTCGCGCAGGCGGGCGTAACAATCCTGGCAGTGATGATCGTTCCCCTTGCCGGCATCAGCGGCGGCGGACTGGTCCCGGTCAGTCGGCGCCTCGTGCACCGGGTGCTTGGCTGCTTGTCGGGGGGCGCTGTCGCCATCCTGATACTCATCGCAGCGCATGGGTCGACTGCGGCACTGGTAGCCGGGACTTGCCTGGGCATCGTCATCGGCCGCCACATCGAAAACGCAGGCGGACGAGCTTCCTACATCGGCCTGCAATTCACTTTGGCGGTGCTTATCGTCCTGGTGCCCGACAGCTATGCCGATGTCGAGATCGGGCCCGGCCTCCAGCGCCTGGTCAGCATACTGGTCGGCATGGCCGTACTCCAGCCTGTGCTCTACGCTTGGCACGCATTATCGCGGCGCGAAGCCGGTGCTAAGGAAGCGCCGCCGTCCGGCTCCACGGAGTAGCGCTAGAAGCGGGAGGGCAGGTATGGTCCGGCATCTATGCCGCCATTCGCGTGACCGAGAAGCAGCGACGCACCCAAGGTTGCGGCAGCGGGTGCAGTCTGAATGCCAAACCCGCCCTGTCCCGCAAACCAGAAAAAGCCGGGCACCTGCGCATCGAAGCCATAGACGGGCAGCCGATCCGGCGCGAAGCTGCGCAACCCCGCCCAGCGATGCTCTACCTGATCCACGCGCCAGTCCACCACCTGCTCAAGACGTGAGATAGCAACAGCAACGTCGATCTCTTCGGGAGCCGCGTCGCACGGGATGCTAGGCGTTTCATCGTGCGGGCTAAGCCAAAGGCGGCCCGTCTCCGGCTTGAAATAGAACTGACCCGCGACATCGAGCACGAGCGGCAGATCGGCACGCAGATTGGGCGTAACCCGCAGCTGAGCAATTGTTCGCCGCAGAGGTGCGATTCCTTTCGGGGACGCTCCCGCAAGCTGCGCAACCGGATCCGCCCAGGCACCTGCAGCGTTGACGAGCACGGCACAACGCACCTCGCGCCCGTCGGCGAGTTCAAGCAGCCATTCCCCCCCCGTACGTTCCGCGCGGATCAGAGCAGCCCTGCTCCACAACTGCGCGCGGCCTGCCCGCAGCAGAGCGAGATAGTGTTGGTGGAGACCCGCAACGTCGATGTCGCAGCAGCTTGGCTCAAGCACTCCGTGCGTCCAGGCCGAGCGTAAGCCGCCGATCCGCTCCTCCAGCTCAGCCCGGCCAACGAGGTGGAGTTCAATGCCGAGCGCGGAGTAGGCTCGGGCGAACGCCGCAATCTCTCGTGCCTGATCGCTGGTGCCAATCGTGAGGGCCTGACGTGGCGAGAGGAAGCCGAGAGCTTGCAGTGCAGGCCCTGATGCGCTGGTCAGTGGGTGTACCCCGGGGCCGCCATAGCTTTCTGTCCAGAACGCAGCGGAACGCCCCGTCGTGTGATAGCCGGGACGTTCCTCCGCCTCGAGCACAAGCACATCTGCGTGCTGCGCCAGTTCCGCACCAAGCGAGGCGCCGGCCATGCCCGCACCAACTATGACAATGTCGAACACTGCTTCACTCATCGCCTGTCCGAGGCACGACACGCTCCAGAAAATCGCGGATGGCTTGAAGCGCCCGGTCGCGCACCTCCGTGGCTTCGCGCAGAATCTCATGCCGCGCCTCCGGACCGAAAGCCAGCAGTTCGGCGCGAGGCAACCGCGCTGCAGCGCGGCGGATCGCGGCCCAGGAGACCAGGCTGTCCGCCGTTGCCCCCAAGATCAGCACGGGTGTACTGAGGGCTTCCAGAACACCCCGCCGTTCCAGCCGGCGGATCGAAGCGATGGCCGCCACGACCCAGCCCCAGCTGGGCGGCCCCATCAGCAGACCAGGGCGCTGCTCGTACCACCAGGTCTCATCTGCATACCGTGCCTCGTCGTGAGTCAGCAGCTTCATTCGTGCGCTGGCGAGCGACAACGGCAACTCGCGCGCCTTCCATGCGGGCCGCCGCCGGTCTCCCAACTTTGCCACCAACCTGGCGGCGCCATGCAAGATCCAGCTCGGCACCCATCCAGGGTTCAGGCCAAGCATCGGGGCCACCAGAACGAGAGCGTCCGGCCTGATCCTGCCCTCTGCCACTGCGCGCAGCGCGTTGTGACCGCCCATCGAATGCCCGACCAGGATGCAAGGACCGGTGACGCTCTCGCGCCAGGCAGCCCAGAACGCGGCCAGATCTGCGATCCAGTTCTCGAAATCGTCGATGTGGCCGGTCACGTCATCGGCGCCGAGCCGACCTGACATGCCCTGCCCCCGCCAGTCGATCGACGTGACATGCCAGCCTTCCGCATGCCACTCGCTCAGCGCCTCAAGGTACTTTTCGTAGCAGTCACCCCTGCCCGGGGCGAAGAGTAGAGCACCGCGGGCAACATCCGGCTGCGCCCAGTCGATGCGGCGGATCAGCTGCCCGTCCGGCGCGCGCCAGAGCTCCTCGCGGGCATGCGCGGGAATGGTCCGGCCTTTGTGCATGGGTGGCTGCGTGGCCTCGTTCATGGGGCGCAGCAACGCCCTGTTGGCTTGGTTACCGTTCGGTAAGTCATGATCGCTAAAGCGGGACCCCGATGTGGGGAACCCTTCCGTGATGCTGAGCGGCCTGATTTCGTACGCACTGCTGGCTGCCTTGGCAACCGCGCTGCTCATCGCGGCGGCGACGGATCTGCGTCGGCGGGAGATCGACAACTGGCTGAACTTGGCCATTGCGCTTGCTGCGCCACTGTACTGGCTCTCTGCGGGCATGGACTGGGTTGCGGTGTTGTTCCAGATCGGTCTGGCAGGGTTGACCTTTGTGATAGCCTGCACTCTGTTTGCCTTGCGGCAGATGGGCGGAGGCGACGTCAAGCTGTTGAGCGCCCTGGCGCTCTGGTTCGTTCCGGGCAGCTTCTTGCAAGTCATCGTCATCATGGGCGTGATCGGGGGTGCTGCCTCCATCGCAATGGCCGTCTTCAATATGCAGCGGATACCAGGCGAAAGCGTGCGCAACGCGCTATCGACTTTGTGTGCCGCGCTTTGGGTGCTGGGTGCCTGCGCGCTCATTTATCCTGCCGCAACGGGTCGCCCGCTCGTCAACGCCGACGATCTGCTGCCCGTTGCCGAGGCCCTTCCTGCGGGCTGGCCTCTACTTGTGGCCGCCTCGGCAGTGCTGGCGATCTTCCTTGCCGGCATGATGCACATCTTTCGCCGGCAACGCGGTGCAATCGCCATTCCATATGGCGTGGCCATTTCCGCAGCGGGTCTTTGGGTCCTGGCCCGCAGCACCATTCCGCTGCCGCTCACGGACCTGATGCGCGGCTAAAAATCTCAGTGAACCTGATCTTTACCAATTTGGCCCATCTTGTTCGCACCAAGTCGGGGTTCTGTAGGGGGCTGGAAAGCCATGGATAAGAAGAAGCTGCTACTATTGGTGGCAGCACTGCTCATTGCGGTTACCACTGCATTCGCCGCGCGTTCGGTGCTTTCGGGCGGCAACGCGGCTCCAGTGGCGCAGGCTGTGCCCGTCGCGCATATTGGCCCCAGAGTGCTTGTTGCCCAACGCGCCCTGCCGACCGGCACAATCATCACCGCCGATTCGGTGTCGTTCCAAGACTGGCCCAAAGAGCTGGTGAAGGACGCCTACTTCATCGACGGTGAGGCTGACATCAGCAAGCTGCTGGGTACGGTCGTTCGCCTTCCGGCGACGGCTGGGCAGCCCCTGACCCAAGGCGCACTCGTCGCCCCCGGCGACCGCGGCTTCCTGGCCGCGGCACTCGGCCCCGGCATGCGGGCCATGACGATTCCCGTATCCGACAAGACAGGTGTCGGTGGTTTCGTATTCCCGGGCGACAGAGTTGACCTCGTCCTCACCCAGAGCGTGCAGAACGAAGGCGACCAGGAACTCAAGACATCCGAGACGATCCTGCGCAACTTGCGCGTGCTGGCAACGGATCAGTCGACCGAGAAGGCAGTGGAAGAAGGCAAGAGCGTCGTTCGGACCTTCCGCACCGTTACCCTCGAGGTCACACCGCGCATCGCCGAGAAGGTTTCGGTGGCAGAGACGATTGGCGAGCTCAGCCTGATCCTGCGCCCGTTGGCCGACAACAAAGCCGAGTTCGAACGCGTACTGGCAAACGGCGAAGTGAAAGTCCCCGAAGGCGCGAGCCGCGAGCAGGAGGAGCAGCTCATGCGACAGGCGGCGAACCAGCCGCAGGAGGGCGGCAGCAGCTACGTGACCGGCGGCGATGTCTCCCGCTTCCAGCCCTCGCGCTACGTGCCGCGCTCCACCGCGTCTGCAAACCAGGGCACCCAGCACTTTCCTCCCGAAATCAGCGCACCGGCTGCCGCGGTGCCGACCGGACCTGTCGTCCGCGTCAGTCGTGGCAAGACCACCACCGCAGAGCCTGCGGGCAAGAATTGATGCGCCAGTTCACAACCTTGCGTCCCGACCCAACGAAGGGGACTTCCATGACTTTCCGTTACACCCGGACGGCGCTGCTCGCCGCCTGTGCGGTGACACCCGCAGCATTGCTTCTTGCGGCACCTAGCCAGGCACAGTCGGTTACCCGGCCCGCACAGGACATCACTCTTTCGATCGGCTCCGGCCAGCTGGTGAACACGCCAGGCACGATGACCGACGTCTTCGTCTCGAACGAAGCGGTGGCCGATGTGCAGATCAAATCACAGCGCCAGTTCTACGTGTTCGGCAAAGGCGGCGGTGTCACGACCGTCTACGCCAGCAACGCGAAGGGCGACGTCATCTGGTCGGCCAACGTGCGAGTCGGTTCAAATCTCGACAGCGTCGACTCCATGCTGCGCCTTGCGATGCCTGAGGCGCAGATTGGTGTCTCCACGATGGGCTCCAACACCTTCCTGCTCACCGGCACGGTAAAATCCCCCGAAGACGCTGCGGAAGCCGAACGGCTGGTTCAGGCTTACGTGGGCGAAGAGGCCAATGTGATCAGCCGATTGCGGACCGCCACCCCCCTTCAGGTAAATCTGCAGGTGCGCTTTGCGGAGGTGAGCCGGTCGCTGGTGAAGCAGCTCAACTCAAACATCACCACGATCGACGGAACCGGCGGCTTCAAGTTCGGTCTTGGCCAGGGTCGCGCGCCGGGCGAAACTATCACAACCGACCCAAACCTTCCGCTCGGCGTTGGTGGGAACGTGCAAGGCTTCACGATCGATCAAACCGCGATCAGATTCCTTCCCGGAGGCGGCATCGATCCTACGTCGATCCGGTACGTTGCAAGGCCCGGCACGAATGTCGCGCGCGTTGAAGGGACCAGCACCATCGCCGGCATGGGGCGCCTGCTCGGCCTCAATATCCTCGGCGCCCTCGATGCAGGCGAGACGGTGGGACTGGTTACAACTCTCGCACAGCCGAACCTCACTGCACTGTCAGGTGAAACGGCCGACTTCCTGGCGGGTGGTGAGTATCCAATCCCCATCGCGCAGGGGCTCGGTGCCACAGCTATCGAGTTCAAGAAGTACGGCGTCAGCCTCAGCTATACTCCCACGGTCCTCTCTAACGGGCGCATTTCGCTGCGTGTGCGGCCTGAGGTGTCGGAGCTGACGAGCCAGGGCTCGATCAACTTCAACAACTACAACGTACCGGGTCTCACCGTGCGCCGCACGGAGACGACTGTCGAATTGGGCTCCGGCCAGAGCTTCATGATTGCCGGCCTGCTCAGCAACAACTCGCAGAACACGATTCAGAAGCTGCCGGGCGCGGGAGACATCCCCATCCTGGGTTCGCTGTTCCGGTCCACGAGCTATCGTCGTGGCGAGACCGAACTGGTGATCGTTGTGACGCCATACCTGGTGAACCCGATGAACGCGAACGAGGTCGTGCTGCCCACAGACGGCTTCCGGGCTCCGGACGATCTGCAGCGAATCCTTGGCAACATGGAGACGGACCTCCGATCCGGACCGGCCCGCCCCGCTCCGCGTGCCGCATCCGATGGAGTAGCTGCGCCCGGTCTGAATGCGGACGTGCCCGTAAGCTCCGCCCAGCCGGGCAAATCCGGCAAGCGGTCATCCAATGCGAACGCCGCAGCGCCCGGCTTTGCCACCAAGTTTTGAGGAAGACGACGATGAAGCACGCTATCCTCAATCGCGCACCGCAGGCCGGTGTGCTTGCACTGGCTCTCATGCTCGGCTCGACGCTTGCTGGCTGTGCAGGCGTTCCCACGAACCGGTCCATGAACTCCATTCACCAGCCGGTGGTGGAGAAAGTGAACTACACTCTCGACATTGCGACCGGCAGCGGCGGTCTTTCGTATCCCGAGCAGCAACGCCTCTCCGGCTGGTTCGAAGGTCTGGGACTGCGCTATGGAGACCGCATCTCCATCCTCGATGCCACACAGAGCACTGCCACACGCAGCGCTATCGGCAAGATAGCCTCGCAGTACGGCATGGCCGTTGGTGACAACGTGCCCGCAACCGCCGGATACGTGGAGCCGGGTGTGACCCGCGTTGTCCTCACCCGCACCAAGGCTGTCGTCCACGGCTGCCCGGACTGGTCTGCTCATTCCGACGCGAACCCGCAGAACGGACTTTCCACAAACTACGGCTGTGCGGTGAACAGCAACATGGCGGCGATGGTGGCCAATCCCGAGCATTTGCTCAGGGGCGATGACTCCACCGGCGACACCGCGATCATGAGTTCCAACAAGGCGATCAGCACCTATCGCAAGAAGGAACCGACCGGCGCCGCTGCACTCAAGCAGACCGGCACGCAGGAGAACTAAGCCATGAACGCACCCTGGAAAGCCGGCAGCCTTGGCACGCGCGACCCGTTCGCGGCGTACATTTGCGACGATGCCTCGCTGGACGTCCTCCGCCCCATCGCGATGGAACTGGGCTGGCAGCCCGAGAAGTGCAACAAGGGCGGCCTGCGCAACGCGGTGCAGTCGCTCTCGATCTCGGCCAGCCCGAATATTCTCCTGGTCGACTTGTCCGAGAGCGGCGACCCGCTGAACGACATCAACTCGCTGGCGGAGGTCTGCGAACCGGGAACCGTCGTCGTCGCTGTGGGCCAGGTCAATGACGTGCGCCTCTACCGAGACCTGATCGCAAGCGGCATTCACGACTACCTTCTGAAGCCCCTTTCTCCTGCCGTGCTGCGCGATGCACTCTCGCAGGCGCAGACTGCCTTCGCCGCGCCCAAGCAGGCGGACGCGAGTGCGAGCGCTCGTCACGTATCCACTGCCGTGATCGGCACGCGTGGCGGTGTTGGCGCCTCGACCATTGCAACGTCTCTGGCATGGCTTTTCGGTACCGAGGAAAAGCGCTCGACGGCCTTGCTCGATCTCGACATCCACTTCGGCACCGGGGCGCTCAGCCTTGATCTGGAGCCAGGCCGCGGTCTGACGGACGCGCTCGACAACCCCAGCCGCATCGATGGCTTGTTCATCGAACGAGCGATGATCCGCGCCAATGACAACCTCGCGATCCTGTCTGCCGAGGCGCCGATCAACCTGCCTCTGCTGACCGATGGTGGCGCCTTCCTCCAACTGGAAGAGGAGTTCCGCCAGGCATTTGAGATGACGGTCATAGACCTGCCTCGCAACATGCTGGTGAATTTCCCGCAGCTGCTCGCCGACGTGAACGTGATCGTCCTCGTGGCGGAGATGACGCTGGCCTCAGCGCGCGATACGATCCGCCTGCTTTCATGGCTGAGGGTCAATGCCTCTCACGCTCAGGTCATCGTCGCCGCAAACAAGGTCCAGCCCAACTTTGCGGAGATCAGCAAGGCGGACTTCGAAGCTTCGATCGAGCGCAAGATCGACCTGTCCGTTCCCTATGACATCAAGGCTGCGAGCCAGGCCGCCAAGTTGGGCCAGACCTTTGCCGAGGCCAACCGGGCAGGCAAGCCAGGTGCAGTTCTGCGCGACCTGGCGCAACTCGTCGTGGGGACCAGCGACGGCGAGGACGGCGAGCAGACAGGCAAGGCCAAGAAGCCGCTGCTTGGCAAGTTCGATTTCATGTCCTTGCTGACGAACAAGGACAAGGCGCCAGCAAAACCCAAGGCAAAGCCGGGCCGCTGAGCTTCGTTCGCCCTTTGCTGCCGAGCAGATCACTCCGAAAAGGCTAGTCCGGGCCATGAACCTGATCCAGATCCTGATAATCGCAGCAGGGCTGACCGCTGCCGTCGGAGCGGTGTGGGTGGCTTTTGCCGGACCGTCCCCCGCAAAGGAGTCGGCTCGGCGGCTGAACCAGGTTCGCTATCGCCACTCCGAGAGCGCGGTGGCGAAAGTGGAAGCGCAGATGCGCAAGGCCGTCGCCGCTCGGCGCCCGAAGGTTCACCAGATCGCAGGCTCGACCTCGCGTATCGAGGCGCTGGAACTGAGGCTGCATCGCACGGGAAAGAACTGGACTCTCAAGAACTATCTTCTGGCTTCCTTCGGCATCTTTGCCACCGTGGCTGCCTTTGTCCTCCTAAAATCCGGCGCTCCGATGCTGGCTCTCCTGATCGGTGTCGTGGCTGGTGCCGGCATTCCCCACATCGCCGTGAACATTCTCATCAAACGGCGCACCAACGAGTTCATCGTCAAGTTCGCAGATGCGATTGACTTGCTCGTGCGCGGTCTGCGTTCCGGCCTGCCCGTGACGGAAACGCTTGCGGTCGTGGCCAATGAGATTCCCGGCCCTGTCGGGCAGGAATTCAAGCTCATCACGGAACGCATCAAGATCGGCAAGACCATGGAGGATGCGCTCCAGGATACTGCAGACCGTCTGAACCTGCCCGAATTCAGCTTCTTCTGCATCACCCTTGCCATCCAGCGCGAGACCGGCGGCAACCTTGCGGAGACGCTTGCAAACCTGTCCGACGTGCTCCGCAAACGGGCGCAGATGAAGCTCAAGATCAGAGCGATGAGTTCGGAGTCAAAGGCTTCCGCCTACATCGTGGGCTCTCTGCCCTTCATCGTCTTCGGACTGATCTACTGGGTGAACTCCGGCTATATCGGCAAGTTCTTCGAAGATGAGCGCCTCATCGTCGCGGGGCTGGGAGGCATGGTCTGGATGAGCATCGGCGCCTTCATCATGGCCAAGATGGTCAGTTTCGAGATCTGAGGACGCGGCATCATGTTAAACGAATCCGCAAGTCCAACTCTGCTTGGCTTCGATGTCATCTTCGTCGGCACCGTGCTGATCGCAATGGCCGCGGCCTCTGTGGTCCTGGCGATCTATGCCGCCGTCACCGTGCGGGATCCCATGGCAAAGCGCGTCAAGGCGCTGAATGCCCGGCGCGAGGAACTCAAGGCGGGCATCGCCGTCACGCCGCGGAAACGCCAAAGCCTCGTCCGGCGCAACCAGGCGACGGACAAGCTCACGCAGCTCATGGCCTCGTTCCAGATGCTTCAAGACAGCCAAGTAAAAGCTGTCCAGCAGAAGCTGGCGCAGGCTGGCATTCGCAGGAAGGAGTACGCGGTTGCGGTCATCTTTGCCCGCCTCGTGCTCCCCATCGTACTCGGCGGGACAGTGGGCGCGCTGGCGTATTGGGTCGAATACTGGCCTGACTGGAGCAGCATGAAGCGCTTCTTCGCCTTCGCGGCGGCAGTCGGACTGGGGTACAAGGGACCCGACATCTTCCTGCAAAACATGGTCACCAAGCGCACCGACGCCGTCCGGAAGGGGCTGCCCGACGCACTCGACCTGCTGGTCATCTGTGCCGAGGCTGGCCTGACAGTGGACGCCGCATTCGAGCGCGTTGCCCGCGAACTCGGGCGTGCATACCCCGAACTCGGCGATGAGTTCTCCCTGACATCGATCGAACTGGCGTTTCTGACAGACCGGCGCTCCGCTTTTGAGAACCTGGCCTACCGGGTGGCACTCGACTCAGTTCGAGGTGTCGTCACCACCATGATCCAGACCGAGCGCTACGGCACTCCGCTGGCTTCTGCCCTTCGCGTTCTTTCCGCCGAGTTCCGCAACGAACGCATGATGCGCGCCGAAGAAAAGGCGGCACGCCTGCCAGCGATCATGACCGTGCCACTGATCCTCTTCATCCTGCCGGTGTTGTTTATCGTGATCCTCGGCCCGGCGGCATGTTCGATAGCCGATGCCTTCTCGAGCGGCCCAGCGGCGAACTGAGCGAGGTGAGGTCCTGCGCCGCTCAAACGCGGCAATGAGAAAACCCGGAGCGGTTCCGCTCGAAGTGAAAGCGCTCTAGTGTCGCTCACCAAACAAGCGGCCCGCTACGGCGTCGAGCTGAGCCATGAGTGCAGGGTCCCGCGCCGACGGTGCAGTGATAATCGCGCCATCCAGAGCGCAGTCTATGGGACTGGCCTCACGAGTGGCGGGCAGCATCGCAGCCAGCCTTTGCACCGCATCGCGGGCGAGCCCCACATTTGCATGCATGACCTCCAGGACGTGGTCAGCTTCCACCCCCTGCTCGCCTTCGCGCCAGCAGTCGTAATCCGTGACCATGGCCAACATCGCGTAAGGGAGCTCCGCCTCCCGGGCGAGACGAGCCTCGGGCATGCCCGTCATTCCAATCACATCGCAATCCCACGTGCGGTAGAGACGACTTTCGGCACGCGTCGAGAACTGGGGCCCTTCGATTGCGACATAGCAGCCGCTCTCATGCACCCGCGCGCCCGCCTCAACGGCTGCCTTGGCTGCCAGTTGCGAAAGCCTGGAACAGACGGGATCGGCAAGGCTGACGTGAGCCACCAAGCCTTGCCCGAAGAAGCTTCCCACGCGACCACTCGTGCGATCGATGAACTGGTCTACGGCGACGAACTCACCTGGTGCCAATCCCTCACGCAAGGATCCCACTGCTGAAAGTGCCAGAACATCGGTCACGCCGCAGCGCTTGAGAACGTCGATGTTAGCGCGATAGTTGACGTGCGAGGGAGAAATGGCGTGCCCTGCGCCGTGGCGTGCAAGGAATGTGAACCGCACGCCGCCCACCCGGCCTGTGATGATCGGACCAGACGGTGAGCCGAAAGGGCTCGACACCGCGATCTCCTGCGCCTCGTCCAGAGCAATCCCGCCGGCCAGACCAGAGCCGCCGATGATGCCGATGTGCCAGTGTTGCGGTTGATCAGCGCGCAAGAATACCTGCCATGATGATGTCGATCGTGTGCTCGCGATAGCGGTCTCGCAGTTCCTCAGTCAGCGTATCCTGATTGAAGCAATACTTCATGACCAGCCGCGTCGAGAAAAACCGGTCCACCGCGCCCGTGACGGTGAAATAGAAGAGCTGGGGATCGATAGACCGGAATACACCGGCTCGAACACCTTCACCGATCAGCTCTTCATACGCCCGGTAGATCGGTGAGAGATAACAGTCTGCAATACGCCGCGCTTCGGTGTCATCACTCTCGCGCACCATGCGCATGGTCAGACGATTCAGGTACGGTACTGCGTAGAACGTATCGATCACCTTGGAGATATGGCGGCGCAGCTTCGCCTCTGGATCCATGTCATCCTTGGCGACGAGCGCGTCCACACTGCGAACGATAGCCTGCCAGTCCCGATCGAGCAGCGCGTTCAGCAGGCCTGCCTTATTGCCGAAGTAGTACTTCACCAGCGCCGAGTTCAGCCCGGAACGCAGCGACAGTTCTGACAGCGATATGTCGACGATGTCGCCATCCCGCATGATAGCGCTGGCGGTGTCGAGCAAGTGCTCCCGCGCCCCTGGTGGGACGGCGAGTGCGACATCCTCGACACCTCGGCCCTTCATGGTCGGCTCTTTACCCGATTACTTCGGCCCCAACCGGATTGCACCGTCGAGACGAACGGACTCACCATTGAGGTAATCGTGTTCAAGCATGAACAGCGCCAGCTTGGCGTATTCCTCTGCTTTGCCCAAGCGCTTGGGGAACGGCACCATCGCCGCCAGCGCATCCTGCACCTGCTGGGGCATGCCCGCCATCATCGGCGTTTCAAAGATTCCCGGCAGGATCGTGTTCACGCGAACGCCGTCGTTCATCAGATCGCGCGCAACCGGAAGCGTCATCGCCACCACGCCGCCTTTGGAGGCCGCGTAAGCCGCCTGCCCGATCTGCCCATCCTGAGCCGCAACGGATGCAGTGTTGACGATCGCGCCGCGAGAGCCAGCCTCGTCCACAGGATCGAGCGTCACCATGCCGGCCGCTGACTTCGCGATACAGCGGAACGTCCCGACGAGGTTAATCGCGATCGCCTTCTCAAACAGACCAAGGTCATGCGACTTGGGCTGTCCCGTCTCACGGTTCTTCCCAACCGTCTTTGCGGCCGGAGCAATACCCGCGCAATTGACCAGCACCCGCTCTTGACCGTGAGCCGCGCGCGCCTTCGCGAAACCGGCATCCACGCTGGCATCGTCGGTCACGTTCACTTCGCAGAACACGCCGCCGATTTCCGAGGCCAGCGCTTCACCGGCTTCTGCGTTGAGGTCGAAGATGGCGACCTTCACACCCTTTGCCGCAAGCGCGCGCGCAGTCGCGGCGCCGAGCCCTGATGCGGCGCCAGTCACGACAGCGGCGACGTTCTTGTCGAGTATCATTCCAGTTCTTCCCTTCCCTGCAGGCTGCTGATCTAGAAACGGCGGCTACATTTAACCGCTCGGTTAAGCCCGGGGGCAGAGCCGGTCAACGACAAAGCATTGTCACTCGACGCGCTTCACGCGCACTGCCCGCGCTGCTCCAATTTTCGCGATATAACTGCCAAGCGCAGCCCGCCGAATGGTTAGCGTCTTTCCCGCGCGCGGGTCAGGACCACGAAAAGCTTCCGTGGTGCTCCACTTGGCGCCGTTCTCCAGAGTTATCTCCCACTTGCCATACCCGATGCTGCGAACCGAGGCGATGGTCGCTTCGATCTGATCGAATCCGTCCTCCTCCCCCGGACCTTGCTCCTTGGCGCCACGCTCTAGGAAAGGCAGCCGAGGAAGCGAGAAGCCGAAGAGGCTCTTCCGGGTTTCCTTCACGGCACCCTTGTCCAAAATGACAACTTCGCCGTTCCCTATTGCTTGTTCCAAGATCCGCACCTGGCCATCGAAGCAGGCAAGCCGCTTCTGTTCATCGGACTCTGCGCGACACTGCAGCAGATTAGCCACGCTCGGCGGCAGTGTTAGTTGACCGGGCTCTGCAGCCGCAGGGAGAGCCACGCAGAACAAGGGAATTATGAGAAAAGAGTAACTTCGCGTCATAAAGGCAGCCTTCTGGTAATTCGAATTTTACCTGCTGCTGCTTTGATGCCGCAATCAGCGCATCTGCGCTAGCCGGTTCCCCAATCGGAGGAAGCCGCATGATGTTGCGCTTTTGCTACAGCTTAAATGGAAAAGCGCCACAGTGGCTCTCCGGCTGCTTTACAGCAGCGCCCCCCCCGCGCAACCTCCCGCCATCCGAGAGAGGGGCTCTGTTCATGAACAGGTTTTCTCCAGAGGGCAAAGCTCGTGGCAGGTAATCTGCCCAGCTCCAGAGCAAGGGAACTGGAAACGTGACTACATTCTCCAACAAGGCACTACTACGTGCCAGCGTTGCACCAGCTATGCTGGCAGCTACGCTGATGTCCGGCGCAGCTTTTGCGCAGGACGCATCGACAGGCGAAGCAGGCGACGTGATCGTCGTCACTGGCTCGCGTCTGGCGCGCCCCGAGCTGGTTGCGACCAGCCCTCTGTCGGTTGTGAGCGAGCAGGAAATTCAGCTCCAGGCTGGATCGGCCAACATCGAGAACGTCCTCAACGACTTCCCGCAGATCACGGCAACTCAGTCCTCCACCTCTAACAATCCTGGCGGTGGCGTCGCGACGGTTAACCTGCGCTCGCTTGGTTCACAGCGCACGCTGGTATTGGTTGATGGCCGACGCTACATGTCGTTCGACGTCAATCAGACTGTCGACCTTAACACGATCCCCAGCGCTCTGATCGAGCGTGTTGACGTTGTTACCGGCGGCCAATCGGCTGTGTACGGTTCGGATGCGATCGCCGGCGTAGTCAACTTTGTCCTGAAGCGCGATTTCTCGGGTGTTGAGCTCAACAGCAGCTACAACCTGACCGAGCGTGGTGACGGTCAGATCTGGGACATCAATGGTGTAATCGGCTCCAACTTCGATGATGGCCGAGGCAACGTCACTCTCTTTGCGCAATATACCAAGCGTAAGCCCACTTTTGCGGGCGACCGCAGCTTCTCGCGCTTTGCTCTCAGCGATCGTCAGAACGGTACGCCTCCGTTCCTCGGCGGTGGTTCAGGATCGGTCCCGCAGGGTCGAGTGATCATCCCCGGCCTCGGCGCTGCTACCGGCCTGGGCTGCGACAGCCAGGATTTCTCGCCCACCGGATCTACGTCATGCTATGACTCGGTGGCTGACTCGTACAACTTCTCGCCCATCAACTACCTTCAGGTTCCGCAGGAACGCTTCCTCATCTCCGCGATGGGCAGCTACGAGATCAACGAGCACTTCACTCCGTACTTCGAAGCACAGTTCGCGAACAACCGTGTCGACACGCAGCTCGCTCCGACGCCGATCGGACAGGGCACGCCTTTCGGGAACGGCGTGATCGGTCCTCTGCAGATACCGGTGGCATCTCCGTTCCTCGCCCCGGCGACCAGCGCTGCACTGGCCACGCTCGACACGGACGGCGACGGCTTCGTAGCCGCACCGAGCTGGGCCTATCGCACCACCCAGGTCGGGCCGCGTCGCAACTCGGATGAGCGTAACGCCTTCCGTATCGTGACGGGCCTCAAAGGCGATATTGGCGCCGGCTTCTCGTACGACGGCTACTACAGCTACATGCGCACGAAGAATTCTCAGCGTCAGGGAGGTAACATTGCCATCGATCGCTTCGTAGCAGCTGCCGCGGGATGCCCCACCGGTAGCCCGAGCGGATGCGTTCCGGCCAATATCTTTGGACCGGAGCGCCTCAGCCAGGACGCTATCGACTATATCTCGATTGGCGCGACCAACCTTGAGACATACACCACCGAGGTCGCCAGCCTTGCGATCACCAACAACGACATCGTTGACTTCGGCGCTGGCGGCGTGGGCGTAGCTCTCGGTGTCGAATGGCGCCGTGAGGACGGTTCGATCGAGCCTGACCAGTTCCTCGCGTCGGGCAACGTCGCGGGCTTCAACCCCGGCCAGCCCACTGGTGGCAGCTACACGGTCCGCGAATTCTTCGGTGAGGTTCGCGTGCCGCTTCTGCGCGACCAGTTCGTGCACCGCCTGGAACTGAACGGCGCCGCTCGCGCATCGAAGTACTCCAACGCACCTGGCAACGTGTTCACGTGGGCAGCAGGCGCTGAGTTGGCTCCTATTCCGGAACTGACGTTCCGCGGTCAGTACCAGAAGGCGATCCGTGGACCGAGCGTCAACGAGCTGTTCCAAGGCCAGACCGTAAGCTTCGAAGGCAACGCAGAAGGCTGCGACGTTGCGGCTGCAGCTGCGCCGGGCACGCTGCGTGAAATCTGCCTTGCGCAGGGCGTTCCAGCTTCGGTTCTGGACGATCCGGCCGCACGAGCGGCGCTTGGCGATCCAAACCTGGTGAATCCGATCACCTTCACGGGCGGGAACCCCGACCTGTTGGAAGAATCTGCGAAGACGTACACCTTGGGTGCAGTCTTCCAGCCGACATTCCTCCCGGGCTTCAGCGCAACGGTCGATTACTACAACATCAAGATCGACGGTTACATCGCGCCGGTGCCGACCGATACGGTGGGTTCGCTGTGCTTTGACAGCTTCAACGAAGACTACTGCTCGCTCATCACGCGTAACTCGCTGGGTCAGATCGAGAGCTTCGAAGCGTTCAACCTCAACTCGGGTGGTCTGAAGACTTCCGGTATCGACGTCACCGCCAACTACGGCATGGGCTTGGGTCCGGTCCTCGGATCGGAGGACGTTCGTCTGCTCCTGAGCTTCAACGGTTCGCGTCTGCTGAAGTATGACTACACCCCGGTCGTAGGCGTTGATCGCACAATCGAATGCGCCGGTGCCTTCGGTGCACAGTGCGGCGTGCCGCTTCCCAAGTGGCGCCACACGGCGCGCGTCGGCTTCGATTTCACCGGCGTGACCACCTCGGTCCAGTGGCGCTACTTCGGTAAGGTCAACGATGATGACGATGCGACGCTGTACGGCGTTGAGCGTATTGGCGCACAGAACTACATCGACCTGACCTTCTCGGCCGATGTGAACGATAACCTGACCTTCGGTGCAGGCGTATCGAACCTGTTCGACAAGCAGCCGCCTCTCACGGCGAGCGGTCAGAACGGTGGTAACGGTGAGCAGTCGAACACCCTTCCGACCGTCTATGACGTGCTGGGTCGTTCGTACTTCATCAACGCGCGCATGCGCTTCTGATCAAGAGCTGGCCGCTCTCGCGAGCGGCCAGCCGATCCGAAATGCGAGACAAGAGAAAGGGGGAGTCCTCGGACTTTCCCTTCTTTTTTATGAGCGGCTTCTAAACCAGCCTGTAACGGACAGGCGTCCACCATCGGCAAAGGGAGCCACAATGCTCACGCTGTGTGCGCTTGGCACGCGAAAGAGATCCAAACTGTTGAATTGCGGCGCCACGCCGGACACCGAGCTATCCTGCTTGTGGAACAACAGAAGCCCCCCCCCACTCAGGCCGCCACCCCCTCGTTAGCCCAAGAACATAGGCTGCATGGCGGTGCTTGCCGGCTACCGCGTCATCATGTCCCGTCAGGAAGTCTCCACGCTGATACCGCGTGGCCTGTCCGTCTGCAAAATCGATATTTGACGCGCCGATAATCGTTCGGGCAAGTTCTCTGACCGGCTTGCTTGCCATAAAGCGCACAAAAGCCCCGAGCAGATCATCGACCGGGCCCTCGTCAGGAACGCGAATCGCGCGGTACCGGTATTGGAATCCATGCCGTGCCGCCTCGTGGACGGCATTCTCAAGCGCATCGCGTCGTGCCTGATCCATCAAAGCAGCGCTATCGGGCCCAATCTCATAGACGCGCTCGCCCGAATTCAGAATTTCAACCCAATCCGCACGCGCGCTCAGGTGGTCAGCCAAAGCTCCCGCCGAGGAATCACTGAGAAACGGCCACATCCGAACATGGCCCTTGCGAGCGAACGACGCCCGCAAGTTCGCCACGTCTATCGAAGGTGCCAAAGCAAAGCCGCAGTGGCCCTGGCCGCCTTTCGCACCATCGCCGCTCACCCGATATGCATCGCAAGCATGCCGTCGCCTTCGTCGATGTGCACGGTCGTGCCATCGGGGATCTCGCCACCTAGCAGCTTTTCGGCCAGCGGGTCCTGCAGGTAGCGCTGGACGGCTCGCTTGAGCGGCCTTGCGCCATAGACCGGGTCGTAGCCGACACGGCCCAACCAGCGCTTTGCTGCGTCCGTCAGATCAAGAGTGATCTTGCGGTCCTTCAGCAGCTTCTGCACACGACCGATCTGGATTTCGACGATCGGCCCCATCTGCGCCTGACCCAGGCGGTGGAAGAGGATCACCTCGTCCAGCCGGTTCAGGAACTCAGGACGGAAGTGCCCGCGCACAATCTCCATCACCTGCGGCTCGACGCTCGACACATCTTGCCCTTCCTCAAGGCTGGCAAGGTACTGGCTGCCGAGATTGCTGGTCAGGATGATCAGCGTGTTGGTGAAGTCCACCACCCTGCCCTGTCCGTCCGTGAGGCGCCCGTCGTCGAGCACCTGTAGCAGCACGTTGAACACGTCCGGGTGCGCCTTCTCGACCTCGTCGAACAGCACGACCTGATAGGGCCGGCGCCGCACCGCTTCGGTCAGTACGCCGCCTTCGTCATAGCCGACATAGCCTGGAGGCGCGCCGATCAAGCGGCTGACAGCATGCTTCTCCATGAACTCGCTCATGTCGATGCGCACCATGGCGCTATCGTCATCGAACAGGAAGGAGGCCAGCGCCTTGGTAAGCTCGGTCTTGCCGACGCCCGTGGGGCCCAGGAACAGGAAGGAGCCCAAGGGCCGGTTCGGATCCTGCAAGCCGGCACGGGCACGCCGCACCGCCTTAGACACGGCAGTCACCGCCTGTTCCTGTCCAATCACGCGCGCGCCGATCACCTCCTCCATCTTGAGGAGCTTCTCGCGCTCGCCCTCGAGCATCTTGTCGACGGGCACCCCGGTCCAGCGGCTGACCACGCCCGCGATGTCGTCCTCGGTGACTTCCTCGCGCAGCATGGCGTTGCCGGCCTGGGCCTGCGCCTCTGACAGCTGGCGCTCAAGCGCAGGGATGGTGCCGTAAGAGAGCTCTCCGGCCTTCCCCAGATCACCGCTGCGCTGCGCCTGTTCCAGCTCCAGCCGCGCGGCGTCGAGCTGCTCCTTGATCTTGCCCTCGGCCGCGATCTTGTCGCGCTCGTTCTGCCACCGCGTCGTCAACTCGCTCGACTGCTGCTCCAGGTTCGCCAATTCCTCCCGCAGGTTCGCCAAGCGGTCCTGCGATGCCGTGTCGGTCTCCTTCGAGAGCGCCATTTCTTCGATCTTGAGCTGGATGATACGGCGGTCGAGCTTCTCGATCTCCTCAGGCTTGCTCTCCACTTCCATGCGGATGCGGCTGGCGGCCTCATCCATCAGGTCGATGGCCTTGTCCGGCAGGAAGCGGTTGGTGATATAGCGGTTGGACAGCGTCGCAGCGGCCACGATCGCGCCATCGGTGATGCGCACGCCGTGATGTAGCTCATACTTCTCCTTCAGCCCGCGCAGGATCGAGATCGTATCCTCGACCGTGGGTTCGTCAACGAACACGGGCTGGAAACGACGCTGCAAGGCTGCATCCTTCTCAACGTACTTCTGGTACTCGTCGAGTGTGGTCGCGCCGATGCAGTGCAGTTCGCCGCGTGCCAGAGCAGGCTTCAGAAGGTTGCCCGCATCCATGGAGCCTTCGGACGCGCCCGCCCCGATCAGCGTGTGCATTTCATCGATAAACAGGATGATGTGCCCTTCGGCGCCCTTCACCTCATCGAGCACAGCCTTGAGGCGCTCCTCGAACTCGCCGCGATACTTTGCGCCCGCGATCAGGCTGCCCATGTCGAGCGCCATCAAGGTGCGGTCCTTAAGGCTATCGGGCACGTCACCGTTGGCGATCCGCAACGCGAGGCCCTCCGCGATCGCCGTCTTGCCGACGCCAGGATCGCCGATGAGAACGGGGTTGTTCTTGGTACGCCGCGCCAGGATCTGCACGGTACGGCGGATCTCCTCGTCCCGACCGATGACGGGGTCGAGCTTGCCTGAACGGGCCGCCTCGGTGAGGTCGCGCGCGTACTTCTTCATCGCATCGTAGGCGTTTTCGGCAGAGGCACTGTCAGCGGTCCGCCCCCCGCGCAGCTGGGTTATGGCTGCTTCAAGCGCCGGAGCGGTGAGATTTGCCGCGGCAAGCGCCTGACCGGCGGCAGTCGTCTGCGCGAGTGTCAGGGCAAGCAGGATCCGCTCCACCGTGACATAGGCATCCTGAGACTTGGCCGCCAGTTGCTCCGCCTGGTCGAGAATGCGCACGCAATCGTTGTCGAGACCGGGCGTGTTCTGTGCGCCGGAGCCACTGACCGCCGGGATCTTTTCCAGCGCAGCGTTCACGCCGTCGAGGGCGAAGCGTGGGTTGCCACCTGCGCGCTGGATAAGCCCGGCTGCCATGCCCTCGCTGTCGTCCAGCAGAGCCTTCAGAATATGCTCTGGCGTGATGCGCTGATGATTAAGGCGAATAGCAGTGGTTTGCGCAGCCTGCAGGAACCCCTTGGCGCGGTCGGTGAACTTTTCGAGATTCATGTGCGAAGTTTCCTCCTGTTCCCGGCAAGATAGTGTTGCATATATACAACACAAGTGCCTGGCGGCCAACCATCATCCATTTTCCGTCAACCAGAGCGTCCGACATTGATCGACAGCAAACCACGAGCAGCGTTGCAAAGATGGTGCGCATGTCGTGTTTGCCAAGGTAAGTCGGATCGGCGGCTGCATGTCCCTTCCAAACCTCGCCAAGCATCAGTCACCGAGCAGCTAATAGACAATGCTGTCGATTACAGGCTTGGCGCAGGATGCCTCAACGCGTAGCGTCCGGTGCTGCGCAACAAACAATGAGGATGAGGAAGACAGTGGCGAAATTCACTCCCGAGCAGGCTGCCGACGTTCTGGCGATCAAGCAGGTGATCTATGAATGGGGCGACGAACTCGACATCAACAACGGCCTCTCGATCCTCGAGTCCGGTGTGCTGGCCGACGATGTCCGGTACTTCGTGGGTGGCGAATGGCGCGAGGGCAAAGAGGCAGTCGCCCAGTTCTATCGTGGCCGCAGAGATCAGCTGGGGGACAACGCGCCCGTCATGCGCCATATCATCACGAGCCTCCGGGTCTCGCTTGACGGCTCCGACCATGCAAAGGTCGGTTATCTGCTGGTGTTCTTTGCCAAGGCCGGCACGCCGCCGTTCGACGGGTACTGTGACCCGCTCGCAGTGGCCGACGTGAAGATGGAATGCACCCGTGATGCATCGGGCGAATGGCGCATTTCGCTGTTCGACAGCGGTCAGATCTTCCGCCGTTAAAAGTGATCGACGACGGGGCGCGACAAGCTCTGAGATCGCGCCCTGTTAATCTGCCAGCAAGGTTGAGGCCCGCAAAACCGCTGTACATGAAACGGCCGTTTATTTCTGTCGCTCTGGCCCTGGCACTTGCTGCTTGTGCTGGCCAACCATCACTCCAGCATGCAGGCACGACTCCGCAGCCACCCTCGGAGCTGATGACCGCCGCCTCTCCCCAGGAACTGGTCAGAGCGGTAGACATCCCATACGAGAAATTCACTCTCGATAATGGCCTTACAGTTATCGTCCATACGGACCGCAAGGCGCCCGTTGTCGGAGTGACGACGTATTATCGTGTCGGCTCAAAGCACGAGCCGCGCGGGAAGACCGGCTTTGCCCACCTCTACGAGCATCTGTTCTTCGGCGGATCCGCGAACGCTCCCAGCTTCGACATTCCACTCGAAGCCGCAGGGTCCACCTCGACCAATGGTACTACGTGGTACGATCGCACGAACTATATCGAGACTGTACCCACCGGCGCCCTTGAGCTCGCTCTATTCCTGGAAAGTGACCGCATGGGCTATCTTCTGCCCGCGGTTACGCAGGAGAAGTTGGATAAGCAGCGCGGGGTCGTCCAGAACGAGAAGCGGCAAAGCGACAACCAGCCATATGGCCTCATGGACTATGCAATCGGCGAAGGTCTATTCCCCGTCGGCCACCCCTATCGGCACGCAACAATCGGCTCGATGGAGGATCTTGACGCGGCGACCTTGGCCGACGTCCGCAAGTGGTTCACGGATAACTACGGCCCCAACAACGTCGTTCTCTCACTCAGCGGCGACATAGACGCGGCAACTGCGCGTCCTTTGGTGGAGAAATGGTTCGGCGCCATTCCGCGGGGCCCGGAAGTTCCCGCCGTAGAAGCTGCCCCCGTGACCTTGCCTGCGCCGAAGTCCCGGGAAATGGCGGATCGGGTACCCGTCACGCGACTGACGCGCAACTGGAGCGGGCCAGGCCTCAATCACCCCGACTCGGTGGCGCTCACCATTGGCCTGAATATCCTTGGCGGGCTCGCCAGCTCAAGGCTCGATAACGAGCTGGTCCGTGGCAAGGAACTGGCTGTGGCCGTAACTGCGGGTGCCCAGACGTTCGAGCAGGTCAGCTTTCTGCAGGCGATGATGGACGTCAAGCCCGGGGTGGGTCGGAACGAGGCTGAAGCAGCGTTCGATCAGGTCATCTCCCGCCTGGTGAATGAAGGGCCCACGCCCGACGAAGTCCGCCGCGCCGTTACCCGCACGATAAGCAGCGCGATTGGCGGCCTTGAGGTTGTGGGCGGCATGTCGGGCAAAGGCGCGACCCTTGCCGAGGGCGAACTTTATTCGGACAACCCGGCCAAGTATAAGGAAGACCTCGCCCGCATGGCCGCGCTGACGCCGGAAGATGTCCGCGCTGCGCTCCAGCGCTGGCTCTCCCGCCCTGTCTTCGCTCTTGATGTCGTACCGGGTGAGCGAACCGAGACCGGTGAAACGATGGGTGGCTGGGGAGACGAAGCCGACAAGCAGGCCGCCTCGCCCGATCCGAAACAATCGGTTTCCCAAGCGGCTGCGGCACCGGACCGTACAGCTCCACCAGTAACCACAATTGCAGACCTCGACTTCCCCGATGTCGAGCATGCCACGTTGTCGAACGGGATGCCCGTTGCACTCGCGCGACGAACCGCCATTCCCAAGGTCTCTCTCTCGCTATCCTTTGACGCCGGCTTTGCTGCCGACGCACAGGACAAGCCGGGCACGCAGGCCCTTATGCTCGCCGCGCTTGAAGAGGGCACGACTACGCGTGATGCCACCCGCATTGCGGAAGAGCAGGAGCGGCTCGGTGCTGCGATCAGCACCGGCGGCAGCATCGACCGCAGTTCGATTGCGATGTCTGCGCTTACTCCGAACCTTGCTCCATCATTGGCGCTGCTTGCGGACATCGCCCTGCGCCCCGCCTTCAGGCCCGAAGACGTGGCTCGCGTGCAGCGGCAGCAATTAACCGCATTGCAGCAGGCGAACGCCTCCCCGGGGAGCCTCGCCCAACGCACGCTCAGCGGCTTGCTCTTTGCCGAGCACCCCTATGCGCAGCCTTCTGACGGGCTTGGCAACGCCGATGCCCTTGCCAGCCTTACCCCCGACGACCTGCGCGCGGCTCATTGTAAGTGGCTTCGTCCCGATCTCGCCCGCGTCACGGCTGTCGGCGACATCACGATGGAACAGCTGCTGCCACTGCTGGAAAAGGCCTTCGCAGACTGGAAGGCCCCTTCTACGCCGGCGCCGCAGAAGGCTCTCGGCATGCCACCACCGCAGCCACAGGCGCGGGTCGTGGTGCTGAACAGGCCGAACTCACCCCAATCGTTCATCGTCGGCGGGCGGGTACTCCCCATCAGCGGGCGAACCGAAGGCACCGAAGCTCTCAATCTGGCCAACGACGTGCTGGGTGGAAGCTTCCTCTCGCGCCTTAACGGCGATCTGCGCGAAGATAAGGGCTGGAGCTACGGCGTTTACAGTGCTGTCTCCCGTCCCGTCGGACCACGCACTCTGCTGGTGCTCGCCCCGGTGCAGAGCGACAAGACCGGAGCGTCCCTGCGTGCCGTCCTCGACAACATGGAGGCGTTCCCCGGCGAAGCGCCGGTGACACCGGTCGAACTCCAACGTGTGACCGAGGGCGCAATTCGTGCGATGCCAAACTCGTTCCAGACCAACGGAAGCGTACTCCAGGCGATCGAAACCAATGAGCTGCTCGACCGTCCTGACGCGTACTATGAGACCCTCGCGAGCAAGTACCGCCAGCTCGGAGCGCCCGCTATCGAAGCAGCCGCGCGCGAATACCTGCGACCGGAAGGGCTTACGATCGTTATCGTGGGAGACCGCAAGGTCATCGAACCACAGCTCAAGGGGCTCGGGATGCCCGTGGAATATCGCGAGGCGCCAGCTCTTGGCGAGACAGACAACGAAGGAAATGACGAATGAGTGTTGCAGGAACCTGGGACATCCGGATCAAGACACCGATCGGCGATCAACTCGCCAAAGTCACGGTCGTACCGGATGCCATGGGTGGTTTCAGCGGAGACGTGAGCGGTGATCCGGGTTCGATGCCGATCAGCGGCCAGGTCGATGGTAACCGGCTTACCTGGAACATGAAGACCACGAAGCCGATGCCGCTCGATCTCACCTGTCATGCCGACGTAGAAGGTGACACCATGGCAGGCGGCGTAAAGGCGGGCTTCTTCGGAACCATGCCACTTACAGGCTCTCGGGCCTGATCGGCGCAAAGCCTTACCAAGTGATGACGCCAGGCAAGTAGCTCCAAATTAACCCTTTATTCGCCTCGTGAGGGTACCGGACAGATGGCGAGCGGGATCTAGCTGATCCCGCGCGCTATCCTGCTTCGACAAGAGACCTCATGAAACCCTTCCTCACTGCTGCTGCAATTGCCTTCGCCGCGACCGCTGCCACGCCGGCCCTCGCCCAAGACACGGCCTCCACTGTAAGTGCGGGCGTGACCGCAGGCACGCTCGGCATTGGTCCCGAAGTTGCGCTGCGCGTCTCTCCCCTGCTCGCTCTGCGTGCTAACGCGACCTTCTTCGGGATCAGCCAATCCGTTGACAGCGACACCATCACCTATGACGGCGACCTCAAGCTCTCATCAGTCGGCGCGATGGTCGATGTTCATCCGTTCAAGAACGGCTTTCGCCTTTCGGGCGGTTTTCGCGTGAATGACAACAAGGTCGAGCTCACCGCAACGCCGGACCCGGCCGAAGTGCTGCGGGTGGGTGGCACCCCCTACACCGCTGCAGACGTGGGTGTTCTCACCGGCACCGTGAACGTCGATGAGTTCGTTCCTACTCTGACGATCGGTTACGGTGGCGGACTGACCAAGGGCCTCAAGTTCGGCGTAGACGCAGGCGTGCTGTTTCAGGGCTCACCACGGATCCGCAACCTTGCGGCCTCTGGCCCGCTTGCCTCCAACTCCGCCTTTCAGGATGCACTGGCTCGCGAAGAACAAAGCATCGAAGATGATGTCAGCAAGTATGACATCTATCCGATCCTTCAGTTCTCGCTGCGTTACGGCTTCTGAACGACTGAGGGCGCAAGGCCGTCAGCCTGACACCCTGCGCCCTCGGCCCGGATCTATGAAAGAGCCGGCGCCGTTCGTAACAGCACCGGCCGCCGTCATCCCAGCTTGGTTTTGAGGATCTCGTTCACGACCTGCGGGTTGGCCTTGCCCTGCATCGCCTTCATCGTCTGGCCAACAAAGAAGCCGAACAGTGCCTGTTTTCCGCCGCGATACTGCTCAACCTTATCCGCGTTGTCGGCAAGCACCTTGTCCACGGCAGCCTCGATGGCGCCAGTGTCCGACTCCTGCTTCAGGCCCTCACGCTCCACGATCGCGGCAGCGCGCTCACCACTCTCCAGCATCTTCTCAAGCACCTGCTTGGCAATTGAGCCAGAGATCGTGCCCTTGCCCACCAGAGCCAGCAACTCGGCACCTGCGGAGGGGCTGACAGGAGATTCATCCAGGCTCTTGCCTAGCTTGTTGAGCGCTCCAAACAGCTCCGAAATAAGCCAATTGGCCGCCTGCTTAGCGACTTCGGCGGGCTGTTTATCCTGCGCCGTCGCCGTTTCAGCCAATAGCCGCTCAAACCAGCGCGCCGTCTCCACCTCGGCCGTCAAGACCGCGGCATTGTACGCCGAAAGGCCAAGCTCCCCCTCGTAGCGGGCACGCTTCGCATCCGGCAGTTCGGGCAGAGAGTTGCGGCAGTCTTCCAGAAACGCATCATCCAACTCCAACGGGAGCAGGTCGGGGTCCGGGAAGTAGCGATAGTCATGCGCATCTTCTTTGGAGCGCATCGACCGAGTCGTGCCCGTACCCGGATCGAACAGCCGGGTCTCCTGCACGATGGTACCGCCGCTTTCCAGCACGTCGACTTGACGATTGGCCTCGAACTCGATCGTAGCCATGACAAAGCGGACCGAGTTGACGTTCTTGGTCTCGGTGCGGGTGCCGAACGCCTCGCCGGGTTTACGGACTGAAACGTTGACGTCCGCGCGCATGGAGCCCTCCTCCATGTTCCCGTCGCATGAGCCGACATAGCGCAGGATGGCACGCAGCTTGCGCAGATAGGCACCCGCCTCGGCAGGCGAACGCATGTCGGGACGGCTGACGATTTCCATCAGCGCCACGCCGGAGCGGTTGAGATCGACATAGGACATCGTGGGGTGCTGGTCGTGCATCAGCTTGCCCGCATCCTGCTCCACATGGATGCGTTCGATGCCGATGGTCTTGGCCTCGGGGATGCCCGCCTTCTCGTCCGCATCGATTGTCAGCGATCCCTCACCCACAAGCGGGTGATAAAGCTGGCTGATCTGATAGCCCTGCGGCAGATCGGCATAGAAGTAGTTCTTGCGGTCGAACCGGCTCCATTTGTTGATCTGCGCGTCGATCGCCATTCCGGTGCGTACGGCCTGGCGGATACACTCCCTGTTCGGCACGGGAAGCATGCCCGGCATAGCCGCATCCACCAGGCTCACCTGTGCGTTCGGTTCTGCCCCGAAAGCAGTGGCTGCACCGGAGAACAGCTTCGACTTCGATGTGACCTGTGCGTGAACTTCGAGGCCGATCACGACCTCCCATTCACCCGTGGCGCCCTGAATGCGGTATGTGCTCATAGTGCCCGATTATCGCCTCACCCGAGGGGTGCAAGGCCTATTCGACCGGAGAAGCAAAAGGGCCACAGCTCGGTCGGCCCAGCGCAGCCAATCAGGAGCCGATGAGCAACCGGCTCTTGGCCGGGAAGAGCCGACGCACAAGTGCCACGGTCATCATGCTCAGCGTCATCACTCCGACCAGGATGACCAGGAAGCTAAGCTGCGACCCCTCCCCCAGTTCCGGCCACTTCGTCAGCGCCTGACGCAAGGCTGCCACGTAGTATGCGTGCATGAAGAAGATGCCAAACGCATAGCGCGCAAGCAGATCAAGCGCAGGCACACGTTCGGGCGTGAACCGCGACATAAGTGCGAGGAGCGTCAGGCACATGAACGCCGTCAGAGGCAGGCGATCAAAGGTGAGCGCAGCATACGAGCCGTAAATAATGACGCCCAGAAAAGCGATCGAGAGCGCAACCATCGCGGCCCACCAGCGAGTTAGCAGCGGGATTATGCGATCATGGAAGTGCGACACGCACATGCCTAGCAGGTACACCGGCAGATAGTGCACTGCGGCCTGCAGCGGCTGAAGGTCGTAGGTAGGACGCGGGACGAGAAGGACTGAGACGAGAAGAAGCGGTGCGATCGCGATGTAGCTGCGCGGGTGCTTATCCATCGCGACCAGAGCCGGAGCCATCGTATAGAACACGGCCATCATGGGTTTGAACCAGTACGGTCCCATGTGCGCGCCGGTCAGGATCAGCAGCGGCACCTTTTGCCAGAGAGGCAGCGAGCCGATGAGCTGGGGAAAATGCGGGTGGGACTTCCAATTGGTCGCATAGACAAGGACCGCTGGTACAGAAACGATCAGGTAGGGGACGATGACGTTGCGGAACTTGCCCTTCAGGTATGCCGGGTACGCGAAGCGTGCCAGCAGGTGCTGGAAGAGATATCCCGAGATGAAAATGAAGAACGTGTTGAGGTCGGTCCAAACCGCAGTGAGATGCGCGCTGAAACTCCCCGGCGGCCAACGCAGAGCGTTATAGCAATGCCCGGCCACGATCGGCAGGATGGCAAGGCCGCGCATGTGATTGACCGGATGAGAGAACGGCCGCTGCGAGGGCCGCGAGCCTGCACCTCCCGCACTATCGGGACCGGCCGCCCGCCCGAAATCGCCGGCCTTTAAGCTTGCTGCGCCCACCAGGTGTCACTCGACCTTTGCCTCCCAGCTTAGTCGAGTGCGCAGCCATTCAACGCAATCGCCGAAAGATCGGCTTTCGAGTTAGATCACCACCACTTTTGCGGGCGGACCGCGAAACCTGCGCGCTGTTCGATGGCGAGACCCGCGTTCAACACGCCTTGTTCGTCAAAGGCGCGGCCGATGATCTGCAGTCCGAGGGGCAGCCCTTCACGGTTCAGACCTGCAGGCACCGACATCGCGGGAAGACCGGCCAGCGAGGCAGGTACGGCGAACACGTCGTTGAGGTACATCGAAAGCGGATCATCGACATTCTCGCCCAACGCGAACGCTGCCGACGGCGCGGTCGGCGCAAGAATCACGTCACAAGCCTCAAATGCCTGCGAAAAGTCGCGACTGATCAGCGTGCGGACCTTCTGAGCCTGCGTGTAGTAGGCGTCGTAGTAGCCTGCGGAGAGCACGTAGGTGCCCATCAGAATGCGCCGCTTGACCTCTGCACCGAAGCCCGCGGCCCTTGTCGCCGCGTACATGTCCTGCAGGCCGGACCCGTCTGGCAGGTCACGCAGGCCATAGCGCACGCCGTCATAGCGTGCGAGGTTCGAGGACGCCTCGGCGGGCGCGATGATGTAATAGGCAGGAAGCGCGTACTTGGTGTGCGGCAAGGAGATGTCGACGATCTCCGCACCTGCATCCTTCAGCCAAGCGATGCCATCATCCCACGATTTCGCAACGTCGGCGTCCATGCCATCCATGCGGTATTCCCGCGGGATTCCCACCTTCTTGCCTGCCAGGCTCGCATCCAGGCTGCGCTCCCACTCCGGCACTGGCATGTCGAGGCTGGTGGAATCCTTCGGGTCGAATCCAGCCATCGCCTCCAGCATGATGGCGCAGTCGGTCACATCCCGCGCCATCGGACCGGCCTGATCGAGCGAGCTTGCGAACGCCACGACACCCCAGCGCGAACAGCGCCCGTAGGTTGGCTTGATCCCGGTGGTCCCAGTGAACGCAGCCGGCTGGCGGATCGATCCGCCGGTGTCGGTTCCCGTCGCGGCCGGGCAAAGGCGAGCGGAGACGGCGGTGGAGGAACCGCCTGAGCTACCACCCGGCGCCAGCGCCGCATTACCGCCGTCGTTGCGGCGCCAAGGGGAGATCACATTGCCGAAATAGCTGGTTTCGTTCGAGGACCCCATGGCGAACTGATCCAGGTTCAGCTTGCCCAGCATGCCCGCGCCGGCTTCCCAAAGCCTGGCGCTGACGGTGCTCTCATACTCGGGCACAAAGCCTTCGAGCATATGGCTGGCGGCAGTGGTCTGCACGCCGGCGGTGGCGAACAGGTCCTTCATACCGATGGGAACGCCACCCATCTTGCCGAGCGGCTCACCCTTGGTGCGCTTCGCATCCACCGCCTTGGCAGCATTGATCGCGTGCTCAGGTGTTGCCACGATAAACGCGTTCAGGGCATCCTGCGCAGAAGCGACGTTGGCGTTGAACGCCTCAGCCACTTCGACCGCGCTGAAATCACCATTAGCGACGCCGTGACGGATGGCGGCAACGCCCAGTTCGGTCAGATCGGTCATGCTTATTCAATCACCTTCGGCACACCGAAGAAGCCGTGTTCGGCAGCGGGTGCATTAGCAAGAACCTTGTCGCGAATATTGCCTCCGGTGAGCGGATCGGCATTGATCTCATCTTCCCGCAGGCGAAGCGTGTTGGGAATAACAGCCGTCATCGGTTCTACGCCGGTAACATCGACTTCACCCAACTGCTCGACCCAGGCCAGAATGCCATTCAACTCAGGCACCATCGCCTCAAGTTCGCCCTCACCCAGTTTGATCCGGGCGAGAGAGGCGATCTTCGCCACCGTTGCGGTATCGACCGACATGGCTGGTCCTCATCTTCGAACAGGCCCGCACGGCGGGCGATAGAGCTGAAAGCGGGCAGCTATCACCCGCTCCACCGGGCTTCAAGCGCCCCTTGCGGCAAACCTCAGGGCGTGGGCACGGCCCCTTCTGCACCGGGCATCCCCGCGCCGCCCATCTGCTGCAGCTGCTGCATGATGCGCTGCTGCTGCTCGATCTCCTCACGACTCTTGAAGTCCAGGAGCTCGATCTCGAAATCGAGATCGGTGTTCGGCGGGATCGGCCCTGCTCCCTTTTCACCGTAAGCGAGGTCAGACGGGATATGCACCCGGTACTTGCCTCCGCGCTGCATCTGCTCAAGAGCCTTGGTGAAACCCGGTACGACTTCGGCCAGAGGCAGCACGGCCTGCTTGCCTTCATCGAAGACCTTACCGTCCGGCAAAGTGCCCTTGTAGTTCACCAGCGCCACATCGTCCCTCGTGGGCGATTCGCCAGTGCCTTCAGCAATCGTTTCTACGTTTACCGAAGCAGGCAGGGTGGCCCAGGCAACGCCTCCAGCCAGCAACGCTGCAGCAGCGATACCGAGCCAAAGCTTGGTCAGGGAACCTTTGGCAATTGGCTGAAGCGGAACGCGGGTGATCTCGGTCATGTCTTCTTGGCCTCGTCAGCAAATCCGGTGCACAGATACGCGAAGGGCGCGGATCGGCCCGCGCCCTCATGGCTCAAGCAGGCAGAGCGTTCAAGCGACTAACCGCACCTAAGCCGCGATCAACCGCAAGGGCTCCGCCGCCCGAAAGGCAGCGTAAACCGCCCTACTTGACGCCGTCGCGCTCAAGCCGCTTGCGCTCCAGCTTGCGTGCGCGACGAACAGCAGCCGCCTTCTCACGTGCACGCTTCTCGGAGGGCTTCTCGTAGTGGCGACGCAGCTTCATCTCGCGGTACACGCCTTCGCGCTGGAGCTTCTTCTTAAGCGCGCGAAGAGCCTGATCAACATTGTTGTCGCGGACGAGAATCTGCATAAACCGACACACCTCAAAAAATACAAAAACGAGGCTGCCCCGCACCACCTTTCGACGGGACAACCTGCAAAGCCACAGAATACAAACGCAGCGGACGCCCCAAGGGATCCCACTGTAACGGCGCGCCCGCTACCAGAGACACCCCGGCTTGGCAAGCCGAAAGCCGGGCAGCGAGTACACGCCCACACTGTGTCTTGGGAATGATTTGGCTTGCGCGACGAGGCAGTCTATGGGCGCGGCGATGCCGATACCCTCCCAGCTTTCCTTTGTGAATGCCTCACTGCTCGTCGCGCTGGGCGGCGGAGTCGGCTGCTGGTTGCGCTTTCTCGTTGGACGGGCCTGGATCGCCGCTGCGGGGCCGGTGCGTGCAAGCGCATTTCCTTTCGCGACTCTCACCGTCAACGTCGTCGGCAGCATCGCCATGGGCCTGCTCGTCGGCTGGCTTGCACGCGCGAGCGGGCAGAGCGAAGCGACTCGCCTGCTTCTTGCCGTCGGCGTTCTGGGCGGCTTTACAACATTCTCCTCCTTCAGCCTCGAAGTCATATCGCTGTTCGAGCGGGGCCAGCCGGGTCTCGCCAGTTTTTACGCGATGGCATCGGTGGCTGCGGGACTAATTGGCCTTTGGCTTGGATTACTGCTGATGAGGAGCCCTGCATGAGCAGTGACAATGTACGCCAGTTCACCGTTGGCGCAGATGACGATGGGGTGAGACTGGACCGCTGGTTTAAGCGCCACCTTCCGCAAGTGGGGTTTGCCACGGTCTCTCGGTGGGCCCGAACGGGGCAGATCCGGGTTGATGGCAAGCGCGCCGATGTCGCCGACCGGCTGGTGGCCGGCCAGCTTCTGCGCGTCCCCCCTGGCGGCGAGCCGAAAGCGGGCGGGTCAGCGCCACGTCCACGGCGCCAGCTCACCGAAGAGGAGCTGGAGCTGGCCGACAGCATGGTGCTGACACAGGATCGCGCCGCTATTGTGCTCAACAAGCCTCCCGGCTTGGCCACGCAGGGCGGCAGCGGAACCACCAGGCATGTCGACGGCCTGCTCGACGCCTTCGCTCCGGAAGGACCGCGCCCTCGCCTTGTACATAGGTTGGACAAGGATACTTCAGGAGTGCTGCTAATCGCCCGCACGCCGGGTAGCGCGGCTTTCTTCTCCAGGCGATTCTCCGGCCGTTCGGCAAGAAAGATCTACTGGGCGCTCGTCGTCGGCGTGCCTTCGATCGACGATGGCATGATCGAGTTGCCTCTCGCCAAGCAGCCCGGCACCGGGGGCGAGAAGATGCACGTGGACGAAGCGGGCGGGCAATCTGCACGGACGCGGTACAGAGTCCTCGATCGCGCTGGTAACAGGGCCGCGTGGGTGGAGTTGCATCCCCTGACGGGCCGGACCCACCAGTTGCGCGTGCATATGGCTGCCATAGGCCATCCCATCGTGGGGGACGGCAAATATGGCGGCCAGGAAGCCTTCCTCAGCGGCTCGATCAGCCGCAAGATGCACTTGCACGCCCGGCGCCTGATCATCGATCACCCAGACGGCGCCCCGCTGGACGTCACCGCGCCTCTGCCTGAGCATTTCGCAATGGGCATGGAGCAGTTGGGCTTTAACGAGGCGGACGGTGCCGATCTGCCGGAACCGCCGCCGCAGGACACCCGCGAGGACAAGAAGCGGCTGGCCAAGGCCCATGCCAAGCAGGTCCGCAAGGAACGCCGGGGTGAGCGGCGCTCGCGCGGGGAGGGTTCGTCGTCCGGCTCACGGCCTGCCTCCCGCTCGGGCAAGCCAAGCGGGAAGACGGGGAGCAGACCCTCTACCAAGGCGAACACGTCTCGGGGGCCGGCCAGCTCAAAATCCGCTGCACGGCCAGGTCTTCGCAAGCCCAATGCAAAGCCGCAGCCTCCCAGAGGCCAGCCTCCAAGGGGGAAGCGTTGATGCGGACCCATCGCGCATGAAACTCGCCGTGTTCGACTGCGACGGCACGCTTGTGGACGGGCAGGCGAGCATTTGCGAGGCCATGGAGGCTGCATTCGCGGGGCAAGGGCTGACTGCGCCGGATAGACCGGCGATTCGGCGGGCCGTAGGCCTTTCCCTTCCACAAGCGATGCGCGTGCTCTTGCCCGATAGCGAAGAGAACGTGCATCTCGCCCTCACTGAAGGGTACAAGCACGCGTTCCGCACCGCGCGAAGCGACGGGCGCCTGTCGCAGCCGCTTTTCGAGGAGATCGAAACAGTCTTGCGCCAGCTGGCCGCTGCGGGTTGGACACTGGGCGTTGCGACCGGAATGTCGGCACGCGGGCTGTCGCACTGCCTGGCGGCGAATGCAGTCGACGATCTGTTCGTCACTCTCCAGACCGCAGACCACCATCCCTCCAAGCCGCACCCGGCCATGCTGGAAGCGGCGCTGTTCGAAGCAGGCGCGCGTCCGGAGGAAGCCGTGATGATCGGCGACACCGCCTACGACATGCAGATGGCCCGCGACGCCGGAGTGCGAGCCATTGGCGTCGACTGGGGATATCACCACCCTGACGAGCTTCGTGCAGCAGGTGCCGAGGTCGTCGTGGGAAGCCCGGCCGAACTGGCGCAAGTGCTCCTTACATGAACGAAGATCCGGCGCGGGCTCGCTTCTTCACGATTCAGGCAATACGCATCGCCGGCGTTGCATGCGTGGTGCTGGGCATGTTGATCGCGACGCGGCGCGCGTCGTTGTTCGGCTGGGGGCCGGTATGGTTCGGCTATCTGCTGATTGCCAACGGCCTCGTCGACGTCTTCGTCATCCCTACCCGTCTGGTACGGAAATGGAGAACTCCCAAGTGAAGCGCTTCTATAAGTCTGTCAGCGTCGCGCAGGATGATGGCGGCTGGCGCGTTCAGCTCGACGGGCGCGGGATCAAGACGGCGGGCGGCGCAGTGCAAAGCGTTCCTGCACGCAAGCTGGCAGACGCCTTGGCCGCAGAATGGGCGGCGCAAGGCGAGCAGATCGACCCTGCCTCTTTTCCCCTGCGTGACCTGACTGACTATGCGATCGACAGCATTGCCAGCGGGCGAGAAGATCCGGTGGAAGGACTGCTGCGTTATGCCGAGACAGATACTCTCTGCTACCGTGCCGATCCCGACGAGCCGCTGCATCGGCGGCAGATAGAAGTTTGGGAGCCCCTGCTCACGCAGGCAGAAGCGCGGTTCGATGTGCGATTCGTGCGGGCCTCGGGCATCGTACACAGGCCGCAGCCTGAAGCGACGCTGGAAACACTGCGCACGCAGCTCCAGGCGCTCGGCCCCTTTCACCTTGCCGCGATGCGCATGCTGGCAAGCCTCTCGGCCTCCCTCACCATTGCTCTGCTTGCCATCGAACCCGAGGCGGACATTCCTTCGCTATGGCATGCCGCCAATCTGGAAGAAGAATGGCAGGCTGAGCTTTGGGGCCGCGATGAAGAGGCCGAAGCGCGCCGCCAAGAGCGCTTCGACGCGTTCGCACTGGCGGCACGTTTCGTTGATCTGGTCCGCTCCGCCTGACCGTCTGCACGGCCCACGCTCCATTATCGACCGTTCTTCCGCACCGGACACACGCTTTCCGGTGCAGAGGGATGCTGGGTCGGTAGCTTGGCACGGCGGCTGCAAGCCACTGCTTTCGACTCCGAGGTTCAGGTCCGTTTCGGTCTCATGTGGAACCTCCACATGAACGCGCGTGTTGGCCTGATGGAACAACAGGGGTGCGGCTCTTGAGAGCATTTAGCCAGTTATTTTCAGGACTTGTGCCTTGGCAATGCAAGCTCCTCCTTGCCGCCCTATTCGGCGTGGCCGCAGTGGCCGCAGCGGCTTTGCTGTTCGACTCCCCCGTGCGGAGCGGCGGCCCCTTCGGCAGCTCGATACGTAGCCCGTTGGCCGTATTCGCCTCCCGCTCTCCGGGCAATCGTGCCGACGGAGCTCTGTTTCAGAGCAAGAGGCGGCTCGCACCGGCGCGGCACGCACAGCCTCAACGCCTGACCGTCATCCCGCGCGAGCGCGTGCTGTCCAACATTCGCAGGCGGCCAAGCGGTCCGCTGACGATCGCGCCCGCTGTTCCTCCGATTGCCGAGCAAGGGCTGCCTCTCGCCACTCCGCCTTTGCCGCCCATCGTTCCCGGACCGGCATTCCGCTCACCGGATAATCTGGGTGCTGGGCCTACACCATTCCTGCCCGGCGGCCCAATTTTTGGAGGACCGGTCGTCGACAGGCCTCCAGTTGACGGCGGCGGCCCGGGATCGGCTCCGCCAGCTGTGCCGGAGCCATCCACCTGGGTCCTGTTTGTAGCGAGCATCGGCTTCATCGGCATCGTACTTCGGCGGCGCCATCCGCGCCCTTCTTTAGCCGACGGCAGGGCCGGGTGACGGCGCAGCATTGAGGCGGGCTCCCGGTGCTCTTCACAATCCGCCGTATCTCGGTGCCAACTTTGCTGACCGCGGCTTTCGCTACCGCCATCTTCACATTCGAGCCAGCGGCTGCTCCCACGGATGATCGGCGCGCTGCGACGAGCCAGAATGGCATGCGCCTGCACTATCCGCCGCAACACCTTCCCATACTGACTCTGCCGAACGGCAACCGCCGGTCCATACGCAGCGTGCTCAACGTCACTCACGCCCAGCAGCACGGCGACTACGTCTGGAACGACACGGGTGTGCCGACTGGTCCGGTCTGGGTGCGTGCAGATCTCGCCCTTCAAACCTTGTCGGTGTTCCGCGGGGGTCACGAGATCGGCTCTGCGGTGATCCTCTACGGGGCTGATCGCAAGCCGACTCCTGAAGGCGTTTACCCGATCCTCGCAAAGGCGAAACACCACCGGTCCAATCTCTACGATGCCGACATGCCCTATATGCTGAGACTTACCGGGGACGGCATCGCCATACACGCAAGCAAGGTGCGTGCAGGCTCAGCAACCCATGGCTGCATCGGTGTACCGCTCGCGTTCGCGAAGAGGCTGTTCCGGGAGGTCGAACGCGGGGATCCGGTGGCGATTTTCGCTCCGTAGCCGCCGGCGGGAAGCACATCGCAGCGCAAAGTCTTACCGATGCATTTACCAAACTAGCAAACCGATCCGTGATTCCTAAGCGGCACAATGCTCCAGTCATTGCTGGAGCACGGAAGACGTGTCGCGGTTTACCAAGGTCCTGAGTTCGATAGCATTATTGGCAGGCGCTTCTGTCCTGCTCGGCGCGACGGACCTTCATGGCAATTTCGAAAGCAGAATGCTGGCTGCCCATAATCGCGAGCGCCAGCTTGTGGGTGTGGAACCGCTCGCGTGGGACCCGGCTCTTGCACGCTCGGCTCGCGATTGGGCTGACCACCTGAAGCGGACCGGCCGCTTTGAACATGCTCCTGAGCAGCCCTCAACCCCTGAAGGCGAGAACCTGTGGGCGGGCACGAAGGGATACTACTCGCTAGAGCAGATGGTCGATGGCTGGTCGCGGGAAAAACGCTATTTCAAGCTTGGCCTGTTCCCGTACAACAGCACGACAGGCCGCGTTGAAGATGTCGGGCACTACACACAGTTGATCTGGCGCAGAACGCGGCATGTAGGATGCGCCAGGATCACCGGTCCGGAAGAAGAACTGCTCGTGTGCCGCTACAGCGAAGCGGGAAACTATCTGGGTGAGAAGCCGTTCTGAACGGCCCGCGAGCCGTACCTTATTCGATCACCCAGCTTGCCACCTGATCCGCAACGTCGTTCGCCGCGCGCCCAATGGCTGCGGCGACTGGTGCAGGCTTGGGAGCCACCCCGGGGACGACCGCCTCAAAGCGCCGCGAAGTGATGGCACCGGCCCGCTCCTCACGCCGCATATCGATCCGAACAACCACGGATTGGCTCCGCGCGTCGTAACCCATGTCGAGCAGGCGGCTGGACAGAGTGGTCCGCCCCAGGACGTCGAAATCGCCTTCTTCGACCACGATGCGGTTCGTGCGGGCGCGCAGGGTTTCGGCAAGCAGGCGGCGAAACTGCCGCGCTGGCCGTTCTACCCAGCCAATGTCTTTCAGGTAAGCAATAGTCGCGGGGTCGACGCGAACGGGCACGCGCAGCATGTCCAGGCTGCGGTCGGCTTCCGGATCCAGCACGATGATCGCGTCCGCCATACTGCCGGAGGTCACCGGCCCGACCTGTTCGCGCGTATCCGCCGAGAGGCTGATGAGTTGATCCGGCGCCTTGCCGCCCAGATTGACGCAACCCGAGAGGCTCAAGGTGGCGATCGCGACCATGGTACCGAGGCGGATCTTAGACATCATGCGGCTGGCGTCCCTTGTATCGGCCGACTTCACGAACAGCGTCATGGCTCATAATCCGGCAGCTTCGGACCTTTGATCAGAGAGCCGGCTCCCTCCTGGTCGATTTTTTCGGTCACGTTGCGCAGCGCGCGCGTGGTCGCCCGCAAGTCACGAATGGCAGCCTCGGTCGCCGGAATGGTCGAGCTGGAAACCTGATCGAGTGCTGGCTGTGCGCTTTCCAGCGTTTTGTTGAGCTGCTCCATCGCCCCCTGGGCAGAAGCCAGGGTCTGGCGCAGCTGGACGGCCAGCGAGTTGCCTTCGCTGCCAAGCAGATCGTCCGCCTTGTGGGCCACGCCCTCGAAAGCGCGCAGCGTCAGGGTGGCTTGCGAAAGCGAGTTCTGCAGCTCGACCAGGGCGCCGCGGAACTCAGGCGTTGCGGCGGCAATGTCGCGCGTCATCTTGTTCGTGTTGGCCAGGATCCCGGTCAGCGAGCGACGGTTCTCTTCGTTCAGCAGCAGGTTGAGGTTTTCCGTCAGCGTGGCGAGCCGCTCCAGCAGCAGCGGCGCATTGGCCAGAATCTCGCCCAGCCCTCCCCGTTTGGTCGGGATGACGGGCACACCTTCTGGCCCCGGCTCCACGATCGGGGGAGCGCCTTTCACCGCGCCCTCTAGCTGAATGTCGGAAAGGCCGGTGAAGCTGCCCTGAATCGAGGCGGTGGTGCCCACCGTGATCGGCACTTTCTCGTCGACGCGAATGCGCACGCGGATGAAGCTGGGGTCCTGCGGCCACAGCTCGATCTGGCTGATCTGCCCGACGGGTACGCCTGCGTAGTCTACCCCGGACCCCTTCGCGAGCCCGTCGACGGACTGGCGGAAGAAAATGTCATACTCGTTCTGCGCACCCTGGTTCAGGCGCGCGATCCAGATGATGAACCCGGCCAGCAATGCGAGCAAAGCGAGGGTAATTGCACCGACCCAGACGTGGTTGGCCCTTGTCTCCATCGTCTCGTCCTATGCCCCCGGCTCTTGTGCTGCGCCAGCATTGTTTGGGGCGGCAGCCACTGCCGCCGGCTTCACTTGCCCCTGGTGACCCGCTCGGGCGGTTTCTGCGGCTCGGCCGCGCGGACCATTGAAGTACTCCTGGATCCACGGGTGATCGAGCGCCAGAAGTTCAGGGATCGTGCCGACAGCAATAACCTTCTTGTCTGCCAGCACCGCCACCCGGTCGCAAATCGCGTAAAGCGTATCCAGATCGTGCGTGATCAAAAAGACCGTAAGCCCCAGCGTCTCCTTGAGTTCCCGAGTCAGCTCATCGAACGCGGCCGCGCCGATCGGATCGAGCCCTGCAGTAGGCTCGTCGAGGAACAGCAGCTCAGGATCCAGCGCCAGAGCGCGGGCAAGACCCGCGCGCTTTCGCATTCCGCCGGAAAGCTCTGAGGGATATTTGAACGAAGCATCGTCAGGCAGTCCAGAGAGCCGAACCTTGAAGCGCGCCACCTCGCTCCGGAGCGATTCGCTCATGTTCGGGTAGAACTGCTTGAGCGGGACTTCCACGTTCTCCCCGACGGTCAGCGTCGAGAACAAAGCACCGCCCTGGAACAGCACGCCCCATCGCGAGCGGAGGTCAACCTCGTCTTCCTCCTGGTCCTCGCCCATCGAATGGCCCAGAACGCAGACGTCGCCCGCAGCAGGCTCCTGGAGCCCGATGATGGAGCGCATCAGCACCGACTTGCCCGTACCCGATCCGCCCACCACGCCCAGAATCTCTCCCTTGCGCACTTCGAGCGAGAGATCTTCGTGGATCACGTGATCGCCGAACGCGTTGCGCAGCCCCTTCACTACGATGGGGTACTGCGGGTCCGGGACAGTGCTCTGCGGCGAGGATGGCTCCTGGCTCATGCCCACCCGATCTCGGTGAAGAAGATCGCGAAGAAGGCGTCCAACACGATCACGGTGAAGATCGCAGTAACCACCGCCTGGGTCGTGCGCAGACCCACCTCCTCCGCACTGCCCTTCACCTGCATGCCCTGATAGCACCCGGCAAGGGAGACGATCAGAGCGAACACGGGCGCCTTGATGAGAGCGATCCACACGTCTGTGATCGGCACAACCTCCTGCGTTCGCTGCAGAAAGGTGAAGAACGGAATGTCGAGCGCGAAGTTCGAGATGAAGGCGCCCCCGATGATCGCGATCACCGCCGAGTAGAAGCCCAGCAGCGGCATCATCAGCACAGACGCGAAAACACGGGGAACGACCAGCGCTTCCATCGGCGAAACGCCGATCGTGCGCATGGCATCAACTTCCTCAGTCAGCTTCATGGTGCCGATCTGGGCCGCGAATGCAGAGCCGGATCGGCCTGCCACCATGATGGCGGTCATGAGAATGCCAAGCTCCCGCATCGAGAGCCGGCCCGTCAGGTTGATCGTGTAGATCTCCGCGCCGAACTGCGCGAGCTGTACCGCACCCTGCTGCGCAATGACGATGCCGATGAGGAAGCTCATCAGCCCGATGATCCACAGCGAGTTGATGCCGATATACTGCATGTGATGCACCATCGCCGTGCCGCGCAGGCGCGAGGGATGCCGCAGCACTGCCGCCATGCTGACGATCGTATCACCCAGAAAGTCGAGCATTCGAACGAAGCCCTCCCTCCAGGAAATGATAACGCCACCCACATCGCTGAATGTGCGGGTCATTATCCCCGGCGACTGCTCGATCTCCGCTTTTTCGCTTTCGAGCTCGCCAATGGCGGCGAAAAGGCGCCGCGTCTGGTCGCTCTGACCGACGATCTCCGCCTGGTGTTCCCGCGCGAAACGCTGGATCAGCCACGCGCCGGTCGTATCGATGTCGGAAACCCCGGACATGTCGATGCGCCGGAAGGTGCTGGCGTCCACTGCATCCAGCTTCGTATCGAGATTATCGAGCGAATGGATGCGCAAGGGGCCGCTCAGCGCCAGTGTGGGCACGCCGTCTTCCCGTGTCTCGGCAAGAGTAAAATCAGCCCGTTCCCGCATGCGCCCTCGTCATGGGGGATAATCCCCCGCGCGGCAAGGGGTTCCACGAGCGCGATAAAAGGCAACGAGGTGGCAAGCAGCCGTGCCCGCTTGCACGCGAACAGCCGCGCTGGCAAAGCGCGCGACATGACCGAGGATAGCGCAGCAACGATGCTCGACAAGACCTTTGATCCCGCAGCGATCGAGGCCAAGTGGTACCAGCACTGGGAGGGCAAGGGCCTGTTCCGCCCCGACCGCCCGGACGCGGCACCCTTTACCATCGTGAATCCGCCGCCGAACGTCACCGGCTCGCTCCATATCGGCCATGCGCTGGACAACACCCTGCAGGACGTGGTGATCCGCTATGAGCGCCTGCGCGGCAAGGACGCACTGTGGGTAGTCGGAACCGATCACGCCGGGATCGCGACGCAGATGGTCGTTGAGCGTCAGATGGAGGCTAAGGGCGACAAGCGCTCCAACTACACGCGCGAAGGCTTCATCGACAAGGTGTGGGAGTGGAAGGCAGAGAGCGGCGGCACGATCACCGGCCAGCTGCGGCGTCTCGGCTGTTCGATGGACTGGAGCCGCGAGCAGTTCACCATGGACCCGCATTTCACGCGCGCGGTTGTGAAGGTCTTCGTCGATCTCTACAATCAGGGCCTGATCTACCGCGACAAGCGACTGGTGAACTGGGACCCGCGGCTGAAGACCGCGATCTCCGACCTCGAGGTCGAAACGCGCGAGATCGACGGCAAGTTCTGGCACTTCAAGTACCCGCTCTCGGACGGCTCGGGCCACATCTCCGTTGCCACCACGCGCCCAGAGACAATGCTGGCCGACATGGCCGTGGCGGTGAATCCGAACGACGAGCGCTACAAGCATCTGCTGGAGCGCAAGGCAACGGTAACTCTGCCGATCACCGGACGTGAAATCCCCATCGTCGCCGATGAGCATGCCGACCCGGAGCTGGGCTCGGGTGCGGTGAAGATCACGCCGGGGCATGACTTCAACGACTTCGAAGTGGGCAAGCGCGCCGGGATCAAGGCGGCAGACATGCTCAACATGCTCGATGCCGAGGCCCATGTCTGCCAGACCGCCGACGCCTTGATCCCCGCCGAGCTGATCGGGCTTGACCGCTTCGATGCGCGCAAGCGCGTGGTCGAACTGGTGGACCAGGACGGCCTGCTCGAGAAGATCGAAGACCGCGTGATCCAGACACCCTACGGCGACCGCGGCGGCGTGGTCATCGAGCCGTGGCTGACGGATCAGTGGTACGTCGATGCGGAAACGCTCGCCAAGCCGCCGCTGGAGGCAGTGCGCTCCGGCGCGATCGAGATCGTGCCCAAAAGCTGGGAAAAGACCTTCTTCAACTGGATGGAAAACATCCAGCCGTGGTGCGTCTCACGCCAGCTGTGGTGGGGTCATCGCATTCCGGCGTGGTATGCCGACGATGGCTCCATCTTCGTCGCCGAGACAGAAGAGGAAGCCCGGGCGCAGGCTGGTAATAAGACACTGACCCGCGACGAGGACGTCCTCGACACCTGGTTCTCCAGCGCGCTCTGGCCCTTCGCCACGCTCGGGTGGCCGGACGCAGATGCCCCCCTGCTCGCCAAGCACTACCCCAACGACCTGCTGATCTCCGGCTTCGACATCCTGTTCTTCTGGGATGCGAGGATGGCGATGCAGGGCATTCATTTCATGAAGGAAGTGCCGTGGAAGCGGCTCTACCTGCATGGCCTGGTGCGCGCGGCGGACGGGCAGAAGATGTCCAAATCCAAGGGCAATGTGGTCGATCCACTCGGCCTGATCGATCAGTACGGGGCCGACGCGCTGCGCTTCTTCATGGCCGCCATGGAGAGTCAGGGCCGCGACGTGAAGATGGATGAAAAGCGCGTCGAGGGGTACCGCAACTTCGCCACGAAGCTGTGGAACGCGGCGCGTTTCTGCCAGTCCAACGGGATCACCGCGAGCACCTCGGTGGCCGCTCCCGCTGCCACGAGCGCCGTGAACCGCTGGATCATCGGCGAAGTCGTGGAGACTGTCGCCGCGCTCGACAAAGCCATGGCCGACTTGCGCTTCGACGCAGCGGCCAATGCGATCTATCACTTCGTCTGGAACCAGTTCTGTGACTGGTACATCGAACTGATCAAGGGCTCCTTCGATGACGAGACGAAAGCCGTGGCCGGCTGGGTGCTCGACCAGATCCTGGTCATGCTCCATCCGTTCATGCCCTTCGTGACGGAAGAACTCTGGTCGAAGATGGGCGAACGCCCCTACGAGCTGATCGTCGCCCAGTGGCCGCAGCCGAACCCGCAAGTTGATCGTCAGGCGAAGGCAGAGGTCGAGTGGCTGATCTCGCTGGTCGGCAACCTGCGTGCTGCAAAGGCGGAACTGGGCATCGCTCCGGGCGCCCGTCTCACCGCCTACATCGCTGAACCGTCAGACCAGACCAGCGCGATCATCAAACGCAACGGCGCCGCAATCGATCGCCTTGCCCGGCTCGATTCCATCCGCTTCGAGCCCGCACCTGCTGGCGCTGCCATGCAAGTCGGCGCAGGCGATGCCATGCTGGCGATCCCGCTCGAAGGCGTCATCGACATCGCCGCCGAGAAGGCCCGGCTGGAGAAGGCTCTCGCGGCTTCACAGAAGGAACGGGATTCTCTGGCCAAGCGGCTGCAAAACCCCGCCTTCGTCGAAAAGGCGAAGCCCGAAGCGGTTGAGAAGGCGCGTGCCGATCATGAGGCTCATTCGGCAGAAGCAGAGCGGCTGGCGGCGGCACTCAAGCGCCTGGGGTGAAACTCAGAACTTGGAATGCAGGCGGCCAGGCGACAAAAACCGTTTCCTACGCCGCCCGCATCTGCCATCTGCGCCAGCGTGATCCTTTGCGCCATCCTCTCTCGTAACGTTCCGCCGCGCGGCAGAAAGCAGGGGGTTGCCGTCCTTCTCCTGGACACCGGCAACTGCGGCAACCGAGCGGAGCAGCGGACGCGGTTGACAGTCTCATGCTGACGCTGGCTACCACCACGCCCGGCGAGCCGGAGATCTTTGCATCTCTTCAGGGCGAAGGGCCCTCTATCGGGCGGCCTTCCACCTTCCTGCGCCTCTCGCGCTGCAATCTGGCGTGTCAGTGGTGCGACACCGCGTACACCTGGCGGTTTACAGGCGATAACCGCCCGCACCGCGATGCGCTGACCTTCGAGCGGCAGGCCAATCAGATCGCCCTTGCCGAAGAGGATGTGGCCGCTCGCATCGCCGCCCTTCCTCCCGTCCGGCTGGTCATCACCGGCGGCGAACCGCTCCTTCAAGGCGCGGCACTCGCTCGCCTCTGTGCGTTGCTGCCGAACATGCATGTCGAGATAGAGACCAACGGTACTGTCGCGCCTCATCCTGCGCTGGACCCGCTGGTTCATCAGTACAATGTCAGTCCCAAGCTTGCGCACAGCGGCAATCCGGCTGAGCTTGCACTGCTTCCCGAGCGCCTGACAGGCTGGTCGGGAAACGCACGCGCCTTCTTCAAGTTCGTGGTAGCTACCGACGACGACCTGGCCGAAGTTCTGGGCCTGCAACAGCAATATGGAATGACGGGCGACCGCCTGTTCCTGATGGCGGAAGGCCGCTCCACCGCCGAGCTTCGTGCGCGACAGGCCTGGCTCGCAGATGCCTGTGTCAGCCACGGTCTGCGCTTCACGGATCGTTTGCACATCCACTTGTGGGGCGACACGAGAGGGACATGAACGAGGCGTCACCGATCCCTCTCGGCGAGAATGCGGCAGAGACCCAGCCGCTGCCCCAAACACCTCCGCCTCGGGCTCCGCGGGACATGCCCGAGACGCTGCGCGGAGACCTGACGCAAGGTCCGATCCTGCGCACCCTGCTGATGTTCTCCATCCCGATGCTGATCAGCAGCGTGCTGCAGACGCTCAACGGATCGATCAACGCAATCTGGGTTGGGCGCCTGCTCGGCGAGAGTGCTCTGGCCGCGACCGCGAACGCCAACATCATCATGTTCATGCTGTTCGCGCTCGTGATCGGCTTTGGCACGGCGACAACGGTGCGGGTCGGTCAGTTCTTCGGATCCCGCGACTTCGACACGGCACGGCAGAACTTCGGCACCGGTGTTGGCTTCTGCATCGTGCTCGGCATTGCCACTGCCGTGGTGGGCTGGCTGTTTGCTGCCGACATTCTCCGCCTGCTCGGGACGCCTGCGGCCAGTGCAGCCATGGCCCATGCCTACCTGCAGGTGGTCTTCATCACGATTCCCTTCGGCGTCGTTTCGATGATGGTCTCGATGGGGATGCGCGGCGCCGGTGATTCCAAGACACCGCTCTACGCGATGATCCTGACTGCTGCCGTGGATGTCGTCCTCAATCCGCTGCTCATCATGGGACTGGGACCGGTGCCGGCACTTGGCATCGCGGGATCGGCCATGGCGACGGCGTTCGCGAACATCGCGGGTCTCGGCTACCAGCTGTGGCGCATCTATTCGCAGGACCTGCCATTGCGTCTGCGCGGGGCGGAGTTCCGCTACCTCATCCCCGGCGGCGAAGCGCTCCGCTATGTGGTGACGAAGGGCATTCCGATGGGCGCGCAAATGCTGCTCGCCTCTTCAGCCGGACTTGTGATGATCGGTCTCGTGAATCGCGAGGGGTTGAACGCAGCCGCAGCGTACGGCGCCTCTCTGCAGCTTTGGAACTACCTGCAGATGCCGGCCTTCGCAGTGAGCTCGGCGGTCAGCGCCATGGTGGCGCAGGCAATCGGCGCAAACAAGCACAAGCGCGTCGGGGATGTCACCCGTGTCGGGCTCTACGCGACCGTCCTGATGTCGCTGGTTCTGGCCGCGCTGATCGTGCTTGCGGACAGGCCGCTGCTCGCCTTGTTCCTGGGCCCCGAAAGTCCGGCCATGCCAATCGCTCAGCACATCCAGCTCGTCTGCACCTGGTCGTTCGTCCTGATGTGCGTCAGCATGATCCTGTCAGGAACGATGCGCGCTTACGGCGTGGTCGTGGTGCCGATGGTGATCATGTTCGTGGCCCTCTACCCCGGACGCCTGGGCTTCTACGCTCTGGCCTATCCCTACATCGGCGGAGAAGCCGTCTGGTGGGCGTATCCTTTTGGCTCCGCCATTTCGGTGCTGCTGACCGTCCCTTATTATATGCGCGGCCGCTGGCGGCGGGGCCAAGCGGCGCCGCCACGGCAAGGTGCCCCGGCCGCCTGAAAGCAAGCAAGGGGCGATTAGCGCCCGGACCGCCAGCGCTGAACAACGCGATGAACCAGCGCCTCCTCTCCCTCGTTCTGGCACCACAGCGCGGCGAACGATGGATCGGACGACGCGGGGCGTTTAAATTCCTCCAGATCGTCGAAAGATACACGGACCGGGATCGAAACGCCCTCACCGCAGATCACGCACTCACGGTTGCGAAGGGCCGGTATGGCATCAAGGAAACCGCGCGCGCCTTCCGGCATGGCAGCACGGACAAACGCCTGATCTCGATCGTTGTTGAGGCGCATGGCGATGATCGTGCCGCACTGGGAGAGCACACCCTCTGCAAGATCGGACGGCCGCTGCGTGATGAGGCCCAGCGAAACGCCGTACTTGCGTCCCTCCTTGGCGATCCGCGAAAGGATGCGGCCCACCGAGGATCCGTCGGCGTTCCGCTCGTTCGGCACATACCTGTGCGCTTCTTCGCAAACGAGAAGAATGGGCTGCGTCCGCTCGTCGCGGGCCCACACGGCAAAGTCGAACACCAGCCGGCTAAGCACAGCGACGACGGTTGAGGTGATGTCCGAAGGCACGCCGGACACATCGATGATCGAGATCGGGCGGCCGTTGGAGGGGAAGCGGAACAGCTGGGCGACGAACTCAGCCATCGTGTCGCCCACCAGCATGCCGGAAAACATGAACTGGTAACGGGGATCCGCCCTGATCTCGTCGATCTTGTTCTTGATGCGCAGATAGCCCGCAGTGGTACGGCCCTTGTCGAGCTTGCCCATCTCAGCGTTGACGATCGCGGTCAGATCAGAAAGCAGGTACGGGATCGGGGCGTCGACTGTGACCTTCCCCAGCCCTTGCGAGAGACGATTGCGCGTGCGCGCCTCCAGCAGGCACTTGGCAAGGATCTCTGCATCTTCCTGCCGCTCATCGCCCCGCGCCGTCAGGAACACTTCGCAGTGCTCCTCGAAGTTCATGAGCCAGTAGGGCATCTGCATGTTGCTGACGTCCAGGGTGATGCCGTTGTTACGGAACGCTGCTCCGTACTCCCCGTGCGGGTCGATCATCACCACATGACCCTCCGGCGCCGCCTCACAGATCCGGTGAAGGATAAGAGCCGCTGCCGTTGACTTGCCTGTGCCGGTAGACCCGAGAAGCGCAAAGTGCTTGCCCAGCAACGCGTCGATGTAGAGGCCGGCCCGGATACCCTTCGTAGGAAAGACATCGCCGATCTGGATCGACGTTTGACCGGTGCCAGCGTAGACCTGCCGAAGATCATCGTCGGTGGCGGGATAGATCAGCGATCCGGGGATCGGATAGATCGTAACGCCTCGGCGGAAGGCACGAATGCCCCCAGTCTGCGGCTCCACGTTACCTTCGCCCAGGAAATCGATGACGGCGACGATCGCATCCGATGAGTTCGCGTCCTGCCTCTGGCTGCGAACCGTGGCCAGCAGCCAGGTATCTCCGGTGCGTATCTTAATCTGGGTTCCGACTTGGCCAGAAAGCGCCACCGACGGATCACTGTCGAGCGAGCATTCGGTAAGGCGGGGTACGTCGAGGACGATCTTCGAGCCCGCTCCGGCGATTTCGATCACCACGCCGATAGGCTCACGAGGATCACCGACACCGGAACCTCGTGCCGCAACATCGGAGATGTGGGCTGGCCGGGCACCTCCGAATTCAGCCATGTAAAATGTCATGTTCCGCTACCGAACGACCAAGAAAGTCCAATCCGTCTAGGTTGTTGGAGTTAACGCGCGCCTAAGCCGGCACAGCACATCGTCAGATGAGCGCGAAGAGCCTTCCCGCCAGCCACCCCATACCGACCGACACAAGGACGGCGAGCAGCCCATAGAACAAGCCATACTGCTCCGCGAAGTCGGCAATGGCGCGCTCAAGGCCGATCTTGCGCACCTCAACGGTGCTGCTTGCCGAAGCGACTACGCGACCGTCGGAAACGGCGAATGTCTCTGCAGTGTATACTCCGATGGGAACACTTGAAGGTAAGCCAATCCGGGCTTGGTAGAGGACCTGCTCGCTCACTTTGACTGAGCCCTCTTCCTGTCGGTAGAGGCCATTCTTCACGTTCAGGGCGACCAGCCCTTCCGAAAAGCGGGACTGCTCATCAGTTTCGATGGCTCCGATAGGCGAAAGCTGCAACCACTGCAGGCCCAGCTCATAGATTGCAGCGGTCTTGTCATCGACGATCTCGTCGATCGGTCGGGTCGACGCGATAGCGTAATAGGACGGCGCAGAACGGAATTCAGTGCTTTCGGCATTGATCCAGATGCCGGCGACCTTCTGCTTTTCGCGCACTACGATGGACTGTGTAGGCCCCTTCAGAACAACGATGATGTCGTATTCCTGTGCCGCACGGCTACCCTGCGGGTTGAGCACAGCGCCGAAAAGAAGCAACTCCGTTCCGGTAAAGCCCTGTCGCAGCAGCACTTCGTGCTGCGACACCTCAGGCACCAGAATCGGATCGCGCGCGGCGCCAAGGAAGAGCATCAGAAATAGGGCCAGCGCCGCTCTCACAGCGGCGCCACCGAGTAGATGTCCGCCGGCCTGAAGCCCAGCCCAACAGACATACGAAGCGCCACCAGAATGACGATCACCGCCAGCACCAGGCGCAGCTTCACCGGGCTGGCCTTCTGCGCAAACTGCGCCCCAATCTGCGCGCCTGTGACCGAACCGACCAGGAGCAGAGTAGCAAGCACGATGTCCACTGACTTCGTCGTGAGGGCATGCATCATGGTAGTGGCCATGGTCACGAACAGGATCTGGAACAGCGAAGTCCCAACCACTACGTTCGCACTCATGCCCAGGATGTAGAGCATCGCGGGGACGAGCACGAAACCGCCGCCGATCCCCATCAGCATCGTGAGAATCCCGGTGACGACCCCCAGCAGGAGTGGCGCCAGTGGCGAGATGTATAACCCGGACCTGTAAAACCGCCACCGCATCGGCAAACTGGCCACGAGCGGATGGTGCCGGCGCTTACGCGCGGGAAGCGGTGTCCCGCTTCTTTCAGCTCTGAGCGCCTGGATGCTCTCCCGGGCCATCAAGCCGCCGATGGAGCCCAGAAGGAGGACGTACAGTATGTTGATGACCGTATCGATCTGGCCCAGTTGGACGAGCACGTTGAACAGCACCGCGCCGATCGCTGTGCCCACCACGCCGCCTGCGACCATCACCGAACCGATTTGATAATCGACTCCGCCTCGCCTTGAGTGCGCAAAGGCTCCGGAAACGCTCGCCCCCGTCACCTGGCTGGCCGCCGAAGCTGCCGCGACCGTCGGCGGTATTCCATAGAAGATCATCAGCGGCGTCGTCAGGAATCCGCCGCCCACGCCAAACATGCCAGAGAGCACACCCGTGAGCGCACCAAGGCCCACGATGATCAACCCATTCACAGACAGGTTGGCTATCGGGAGGTAAACATCCATCGGCAAGCTTCGCTAGCTCACCCATGTGGCCGAGGAAAGCGCCAGAAGAAAAAGAGTGGATTATTAAAAGCCGGCGCCGACTGTCAGCGCCGGGCCCGATCCCGGTTCAGCATCCCCGGCAACCCGAAAGCGGTAATCCACTCCGATACGTCCGAACACCTGCGGCGCCAGCGGCATTGTCAGCACGGCAGCCGGCCCAGCATCCAGGCGAGCCGCGCCCTTCTGCGCACCGCCCCACGCTCCTGCGCCGACGCGCACCTCATAGCGACCAGCGCTGAAGACACGACGATCTACGCGCACCTGGCCGTCCGCGAAAGGCGTCGCATACCGACCGCCAACGTAACCGGCCTGACCATAGACCTCTGCCTGCAACCTGCCGGGCAAGGCAAGCGCCGGAAGCTCTGTCACCATCATAGCGGCCGGCTGCACTCTCCGAGAGCCCGCCTGATCGGTCAGGCGCCCCTCGACAGCGCCCACGATCGGAACACGGGTAAGCGGCCGGGCGGAGAGGCCAACGGCGAGCGATGTCTCGGTGCTTGCGCCAAGAGTTGATGTCGTCCGCAGATAGGCGGTGGGTCGGCGAGGATCTCGCGAACTGAGCCGGTAACGCAGTACGGCTCCTGCCTGGCTTGCCCCGTAAGTTGCGGGCAAGGCGCCATTGGGAAGCACAACACCGCCATCATCGCGCATCAGCGTCCAGGCATCGGCCGACCACCGGCTACGATCTAGAGTGAGCTTGCCCAGTCGGCCGCCGAGCAGAGCCGCGACTTCTCCGTATCTGCTGGAGCTTGGAATACGGCGTGACCCGCTCGGCAGGGCCGGGAGGGCTGCAGCGTACAAGCTGTCCTCGTTGCGGACAGGGGGCACGACGCCATCGGTCGGCAAGCCTGCAAAGAACCGCTCGTTGTCTGGAGACGGCTCCGCCAGGAGTGCTCGAGGATCTAGCCTCGTTGTTCGGGCGTCTACAAGGGTGCCGCGGGGCGCTCCGGCTGCACCGAGCCACTGCGAGCTGAGCCACCCCGGCGTATGGTACGCCATCTCCGGAACGTCAGGGTAGCCCGTTCCCGCATAAGATAGCGGACCAGGCGCTACAGAGTGCGCACCTCTCGCCGTTTGTGCGGCAGTCGCGGTTCCGACCGTGAGCACCACCTCCGGCAGGCTCACTCCTCCCCCTTCGCCGAGGCTTGTGATCCGCGCACCGGTCCAGCCTAGAAGCAGCGCCATCAGCACCACCAAAGGCTGTCCCCGTGCCCGCCGTCGACGTTCCTGGTTCATGAAGGCGCCCCTTGGGTTCGCAGCGTAGCAGGGTGGATGAGGTGTTCTGTCTTATCCCACACGACAGATGCGCCCCTGAGCGTCCTCACGTAGGCGAACAGGGCGCGGCGTCCGGCCATGATCGCGATAATGTTGGCAACAAAAATGCGCAGGACCGATCGAGCGCCTTCCCGCCAGCCATACTCACTCGTGGTGAAAGCGAAGCGCATAACCATCCGCCAGAACAGGCTGAACAGACACAGCATCAGCATCCAGCGCAGCGCTGGAGATGGTGGAGTCACAATGGTGCTCCACCCTCCGGCGCGTGAGGCAAGCAGCACTGCGGAAATGCATAGCCACAGATATGCTGAGGCAAAGACCAGCGCCATCAAAGGCCCCCGACGGTCGCGCAGCCGCATCCAGACGTCAGTCGGGCGACGTGACCAACCGAGCCGATCCCAACCCTGCAACGCAATGCCATGGATCCACCGCGTCTTCTGTCGCACGGCGGTCTCCAGCGTCGAAGGAAAATAGGCGCGGGTCGCGACAAGACTGCCGTCCGAGCCTCGCAGGCGCAGGAAGCGCGATCGCCCCCCATCATGCGAGAACAGCAGCCCGAGTTCATAATCCTCGGTCAGACACTCGGACGCAAACGGACCGTCTCCGCCCTCGCCTGCGCGTAGGCTTGCCAGCCATCCAAGACGTTCACGAGCAAAGCCACACCCCACTCCGGCGGCCGGGATCGGGACCTTTAACGCATCCCGGACGACGAGCGCTTTTGCGTGTGCCTCAGCAAACTCGTCCGAGTAGTGTCCTGCAATCCAGGGAGAGCGAGGCTGCGGCTCCCGCAATACCGGCAACTGCACGAACTCTGCGTGCGCCAGCCCGGCTTCGATCACGGCGATTTCGTCAGCATGCACCATATCTTCCGCGTCGTGCATGACGACGCCGCCAAAGCGAAACCCCTGCCGCTGCTCGTCTTCGCACATGGCACGATAGACGCGGTTCAGGCAGTCGGCCTTTGTGGTGGGACCCGGCCGATCATGGATAACAATGCGCAGCCTTGTGTCGCCACGCGCTGCATACATGGCAGCCGCGACCGTGCTTGGATCATTCCCGTAGCAGCCCACGTAGAGGCGCAGGTCCCGCTGCGGCCAGACACGCAGGGCATGGCCAACCATGTGCCCGATCACGGCCGCCTCTTTCCAGGCGGCCACGAAAACCGCGAGGGGCGCGCTTGGCTGGCCGCTGATTGCAGGTGAGATCCGTTGGGAGGGACGCACTCTGCGTACCAAACACAGGCCGAGCCAAATGGCGTCGACGAGCATTTCGTCCAGAGCCCCCAGAACGAACCAGAACACGGTGAAATAGAGCAGTTCCTGATGCAGGAACTGCAGCACCCCGAGCGAGACTGGAACAAGCTGTTCGGTCAATGATACGCACCCCCTGCGGTCCGTTACAGACCGGCGGGAGTGGGCGCCATTTACAATTCTGTAAGGAGAACTAACGCCTGTTAATCAACAAGTCGGGCGCCCGGCGCGTCTTTGACGTCACCAGGTCCCCTCGTTGGGCATGCTTGCCCAAGGTTCTTGAGCAGGCAGATGACCGTCCTGCAGAAGCTCCACCGAGATGCCATCGGGCGTACGGATGAAGGCCATGTGGCCGTCCCGAGGCGGACGGTTGATCGTCACGCCGGCATCCATAAGCCTCTGACAAGTCTCGTAAATGTTGTCCACGCGATATGCGAGATGGCCGAAGTTGCGCCCGCCGGTGTATTCCTGCGGGTCCCAGTTATGCGTCAATTCGACTTCTGCCACACCCTCCTGGCCCGGTGCGGCAAGGAAGATCAGGGTGAAGCGTCCTTGCTCATTGTCGAAGCGGCGGACTTCTTCCAGCCCGATAAGATTAAAAAAGCGGATCGTTGCCTCGGGATCGGTGACGCGGATCATGGTGTGTAGATAGCTGATCATGGATGTCTGCCTTGGTACGCCCGTACATGCGGGACTGCTCTGGCCCGCTCAAGTCTGTTACGCCGGGGAGCCTGTAAGCCGGGTTCTGTCTTGCCGACGGTATCCCATTCAGGACCGTATCGCCAAGGGCAGCCATTCCTCTTACGCGGTACATTGCTGCACCGCTCCAGCGACCAACCCGGGCTGCCTGGGTCCGAAACAAACCCGCCGATCTCCCAGCTTTCGCTGACGCCGGCCCGCAGCCCCTATTCGGTCTTGCTCCGGGTGGGGTTTGCCATGCCGCTTGCCGTTACCGGAAGCGCGGTGCGCTCTTGCCGCACCCTTTCACCCTTACCTAGTTCTCCGAAGAGCGTTCGGCGGTCTACTCTCTGTGGCACTTTCCCTAAGCTTCGGAGCCAAGGCCCCTCGCCCGGCGGGCGTTACCCGCCACCCTTGTTTCGTGGAGCCCGGACTTTCCTCGGCGTTGCAGATGCAACGACGCGGCTGCCCGGCTCCCCGACGCGCGGCTCACCTAGCACGACCGATGTCGCGGTCCAACAAAAGCTCAAACAGGATGCCGCCGATTTCGCCATCAATCTCGCCATCGATATACTCGGGGCGCCAGCGCCTTTGAAAAGCTGTCACAGCCGCCCTGCCGTCGGTGATATCGTAGCCGAACCTCTCCAGGGCGAGATAGAACGCGCCTGGATTGTCGTAAAACAGGTTCATCCTCGCCTTGGGCACTTCAAGAGCGAGGCCCAGTTGGCCCAGGCGCACCCAGTCGAAGTACTCGCCCGGGTCCTGTTTGCGCGCCGGCGCGACGTCCGAATGCCCAACGACGTTCGCGCGAGGGATGTCGTGCCGGTCAATAATATCAGCGAGCAACGGCAGCAGAGCGTCCATCTGCGGCTCCGGAAAGGGTCGGTAGCCGAATTCGTGTCCTGGATTGACAAGCTCGATCCCGATGCTGGCCGAGTTCACATCGGTGGTTCCGCTCCAATAGGACCTGCCTGCGTGCCAGGCGCGCTTCTCTTCCGGCACCAGATTGATGACGGTCCCATCCTCTTCGATAAGGTAATGCGCGGAGACCTGCGAGGAGGGATCACAAAGCCGCGCCAGTGCCTCTCCGCTGGTGCGCATGCCGGTGTAGTGCAGCACCACCATGGAAATGGGCAGCGCCCGATCGTTGCAGTTGGGTGATTGCACCACACGATTGACCAGCCAACGGTTCATCGTTCTGCCCCTCCCCGTCCTGCAGCCGGTACGGTATCCTGCGCGTCCTACGCCGTCTGCGGCAGCATCGCTCCAAGCACCAGCGCCTCGTCGCTCAAGACGAATTGCAGATGTCCGCCCACCGTCTCGGCAAGGGCAGCGAGCATCGCCGCCGGAGCGGTGCGGCTGGACAGCTCGGCAGAGGGCATGGCCCCTTCCAGTGCGCGCCCGATTTCGCGATCGAAAGCTATGCGCGGCCCTTCGGCACGCACTACGATCTCGCTGGCCCCTTCGCGCAACTCGGCCGCCAGCGACAGAGTGCCGCCGCGCGGCAGTGCCTCGATACCGATCAGGGCGAAGTTCAGAAGTGTCTTGATCGCGGTCTTGGGCATGGCTTCGCTGCCGAGTGCCCACTCGACGCTGATCCGCGGATTGTTGGCGATGAGAGCATCGACGAGCACACGCGCCTCATTCACCGGAACGAGCTCACCGAACCCGCCCGCAGCGCCGAACGCCAAACGGAAGAACTTCAGTTTGTCTGCCGATATGCGGGCGCTTTGCTCCAGAAGTTCGAAGCAGCGCTGCCGCATCTCCGGATCCTTCTCATCCGCAAGCAGCTCGAGTCCATTGCTCAAGGCGCCCACGGGACTCAGCATGTCGTGGCAGAGCCGCGAGCAAAGCAGGCTGGCAAGGTCGAGCGAGCTGGTCGTCATTGTCTCGTGCATCCGTCCTTCATTCGCCGCTCCGAGCAGTCCGGAGCGTCCGCGCGTCACTCGCCGATTGTCTGGCATTTCAGCCTAGCGTTCGACGACCTGACAGGAAAGCGAAGTAAAGCCATTCCCGCTATCGCGCCAGAAAGCAACCTCGTCGCCAGCAACGATGGCCCATATCCGCAAATCGCCGGTGGAATGTTCGCAGTCTGTGGCGGATGGCACCGGGTGGCCGGATGGGTGCGAGTGAAAGTAGCCGAGCACCTGCGGCCCGCCCGCCCGCGCGGCCTTGTGCGCTGCGAACAAAGCAAGGGGATCAATCTCAAACCGCGTTCGCGGCTCAGGGGAGACGTTCCGCGCGATCGCCACCGTTTTGATCCGCTGTCCGCTGCCGAGCAGCAGTCCGCAGCACTCGTCAGGTGCGGTTCTCGCGGCTTCCTTTCGCAGTGTGGCCATCACGCCACTTGTTACCTTGATGGTCATGCATAAATCGTATGCGTGAACGGGGGGAATGAAAACAAGATCGTCGGGGTCACGGGTCCGGAGACCGCGAGACTCGACAAGGCCCTTGCGGACGCGAGCGGCCTTTCTCGAGAACGCGTCAAAGCTCTGATGGCCGAGGGAATGGTGACGATTGGCGGCAAAGCCGCTCTTCAGCCTTCGCTCAAGATCGCACCTGGCACATCATTCACGATTTCGGTGCCCCAGGCGGCTCCAGCCGAGGCTGAGGCTCAGGAGATCCCCCTGACGGTGGTTCACGAGGATGATGATCTGATCGTTGTCGACAAGCCAGCGGGACTTGTCGTTCATCCGGCTGCGGGCAACTTGGATGGAACTCTCGTGAATGCGCTGCTCCACCACTGCCATGGCCAGCTTTCAGGTATCGGCGGCGTTGCCCGTCCAGGAATCGTACACCGGATCGACAAGGACACGTCAGGCCTTCTGGTGGTCGCGAAGAGCGATCGCGCGCATGAGGGGCTGGCACAGCAGTTCGCTGCGCACTCCATCGTAAGATCCTATCGCGCTGTCGTTTCAGGCATGCCGCGCCCGCGCGCCGGCCGCATCGAGGGTGCAATTGCCCGCTCGTCCGCAAACCGCAAGAAGATGGCAGTCGTGGCAGACGGACGCGGGAAGCACGCCGTAACCCATTACAACGTACTGGAAACCCTCAAGGCCGCGGCTTTGGTGGAGTGTCGCCTGGAGACGGGACGGACGCATCAGGTCCGCGTTCACATGTCGTCAATCGGGCATTCGCTATTAGGGGACCCAGCCTATGGACGCACACCATCCGCGCTGCGACCTCTCCTCGATCGGCTCGAATTCCACCGCCAGGCACTACATGCCGCGGAACTCGGTTTCGTCCACCCCGTTAAAGGAGAAACGGTCCACTTCGTCAGTGCCATACCAACGGACATGATGACACTGATCAAGGAATTGAGACACTGAAATCGGATATGTGTGCTATACTGAACATGTGGCCCCAAGCTAAGACGCCTACCTGGGTCTTTGACCGTGGGCCGACACAGAAAGGACGGAACACGTGAGTAAAAAGGAACGCAATCTTCCGGCCGTTCCCGCACTCGGGGGCGAGCAGAGCCTCAACCGCTATCTTTCCGAGATCAAGAAGTTCCCGGTGCTTGCGCCAGAGCAGGAATACATGCTCGCGAAGCGTTACAAGGAACATGAGGATCCCGAGGCGGCTGCGCAACTGGTGACCAGCCATCTTCGCCTCGTGGCGAAGATCGCGATGGGTTATCGCGGTTATGGCCTGCCCGTGTCCGAGCTGATCTCCGAGGGGAACATCGGCCTTATGCAGGGCGTCAAGAAATTCGAGCCCGACCGGGGCTTCCGCCTGGCCACATACGCGATGTGGTGGATCAAGGCCTCGATCCAGGAGTTCATCCTGCGCTCGTGGAGCCTGGTCAAGATGGGCACGACTGCCGCGCAGAAGAAGCTGTTCTTCAACTTGCGACGGATGAAGAAGAACCTCGACGCGTACGAGGACAGCGACCTGCACCCCGACGACGTCAAGTCGATCGCGACCACGCTTGGCGTGTCCGAGCAGGAAGTGGTCAACATGAACCGGCGGATGATGATGGGGGGCGACGCATCGCTCAACGTCTCGCTGCGTGAGGAAGGCGAAGGCCAGTGGATGGACATCCTGCAGGACGACAATCCGCTGCAGGATGAGATCGTTGCCAATGCCGAAGAGAAGACCGTGCGTCACGACCTGCTGGTCGAGGCGATGGACACGCTCAACGAGCGCGAGCGCGACATCCTGACCGAACGTCGCCTTACGGACGACCCGAAAACGCTCGAGGAATTGAGCCAGGTCTATCATGTCAGCCGCGAACGCGTGCGTCAGATCGAGGTTCGCGCCTTCGAAAAGCTGCAGAAAGCTGTGAACCGTATCGCGACCGATAAGCGGCTGCTCCCCGCAGTTGGCTGATCGAGCCGAAAGTCCCAGGACCATGGAGGGGCCGTCCGGAAGGGCGGCCCTTTCTTGTTGCGCCCGGAAGCGTTTCACAAAGCGAAGACGGTACGGGAACGTCAGGCACGCTGCTCGGTTGATTCCGAAACGTCGTCGAACACGCGTTCGGCACCTTTCGCAAACTCTTGCGTGGATACGATTATGCGCTTCAGCCCTGCCCTTTTTGCATGCACCCTCCTTGCCGCCTGCGGCAGCAACGAGGGGCCCACAGTGATCGACGGCAGCAGCCAGGAGGCTTACCAGGCAAGCCTCGCCGCAGCGAAGAAGGATGTAAGTCCGGCCGAGCGCCTCAAGCTTGAGGCCGCGATCCGTGAGCACCAGGCGCGCATGTTCGCCAAGGCCGACGATCGGCAGGAATATCAGCGGTTGGTCAGAGAAGGGATGGACGGCCTCACCGCACCCAGGATCGTCGCGCAGTTCGACAAGGACGTCGGTCGACTGAAGGGCGAAGCGGCCGATGCGGTGTTCGATGCCAAACGAGCGCTTGGAAAGCTGTGAACATCGATGTTTGTCGAAAAGCTATACGCCCCTCGCTCGGGGTAGATTTGCAAGCCGATCTGTCGATCGCCTGACCCGCTCGGGTACAAATTGAGGAAGGAAAGGAGCCGGCACTCGGCCGGCTCCTCTCTCATCAGAAGTGTGCGATCACACCGGCCATCGGCCGGATGCTATCGAAGTCGTACGTTTCTGCCTGCAGACGCAGACGGATGCCGCTGTTGGTGGTGATCCCGCCAAGACCGATATCCTTCGGCCCGACTTCCACGCCGACACCGTAGATCCAGTCCTTCTCGTCGGCGTAGGCGCGCTTGCCGTTCACCCACTGGTATCCAGCGGAAGCGAAGATCATGCCGCTGTCACCAGCGCGGGCACCCAGACGTCCGCGAACGCCGTATTCCCAGTCGATGTCGCCAAAGCCCTTCGTGGCGTTGCCTTCGACACCTGCAAAGACCGGGCCGAGCGGAACGTTTACGCCAGCGACGCCGCTGATGAGGCCGCCGTTCATCTCACCGCCACGCGGCGAACCGAACTCGCTGTCCCGGTCGAACTCGTGATAGCCGCCGAGTACGCCGACGTAGGGCTCAATGCCGAATGCGGGGGTGCCGTCAGGTGCCGTCTCCTGGGCAGCGGCGGCAGCCGGAACGCCCAATGCAATGGCCGCGGCGAGCAAAAACTTCTTCATCAAAATCTCCGAGGTATTCTGTCAGTTGCTGACCCTTGAGGCTGTCATAACAAAACAGCCCGGCCGAGAGTTTCGGCTCGGAGACCATTAATAAAAACTGTGGCACAACTGCATCACTTACGGCGGCTCGATGGAGCCCTACCCCGCTCGCGGAGCGGAAGGCCGGTTTGCGATCAGCTGCGTTCGCCAGTGACCTTGGCCGAGCCGAACATCCCCATCTTGCACTTGCCGGTGATGGCGTTGCCATCCACCTGCAGATCGTACTTTAGCGTGATCTTCATCGGCTGCTCCACTTTCACCTCAAACCTGGCGCGGCCATCCTCCCATGTGCCGCCCGCGAAATCCTGTCGGCCTTCAGGAGCCGAAAGGTAGCCCGAGAGTGCCTGCCCAGCGGTCTCGAAATGTGCCGTCATGGCCTGGGGGCCCATCGGTGTCTTGAGAACCATGTTCCATTCGCCATCGATGCCGGTGCTTGCCTGCTCCAGCGCTTCCGTGCCCCCGGGGAGCACCAAGGAGTCGGTCGGTGGAGGTTCTTGGAGGTGGGTATCCGGAGAAGCCGGATCTGCAGTGTATGCGTCGGTGGTGGCGGTGGCGGCCCGCTGTCTAGCAGTGCCGGAGACATCGCGCTGCTCGATCACGTCAAGGATGCGGGCGGGCGTTAGCGGAAGGACCAGTTCCTCGATCTCACCGAACGGGCTCAGCGCATCGGCGATGGCATTCACCAGCGTCGGCGGCCCGATGATAGCGCCACCTTCCCCTACGCCTCGCATGCCGCCAATCGTCTTCGAAGGCGTGTTGGCGTGGATGTACTCGAACACAGGGACGTCGGTGATCGCGGGCAGCAGGTAGTCCTTGAAAGTCGCAGCCGCTGGATTGCCTCTGGCGTCGTATGGCATGTCCTCCAGCAGCACCATCCCGATGGCCTGGGCAAGCCCGCCTGCAACCTGCCCTTCGACCACAGCCGGGTTGATCACGGTGCCGCAGTCCTCAGAGGCGATCCAGCGCAGAATTTTCACGAAGCCGGTGTCGGCGTCGACTTCAACCACACAGGCATGTGCTGCGCTGGTCATCGTCATAGGGGGAGGCTGGTAGCGGAACTGAACCTCCAGACCTGCTTCGAAATCAAGCGGCAGACGGTGCGGCTCGCCATAGGCGATGTTTGCAAGTTCGCCGATCGGGCGCGACATCTCGGGCGCACCGGCCACGTGCACCATGCCCTCTTCGATACTGACCGCATCTGCCGAGGCGTTATAAAGATGGGCCGCCAGCGCCTTCACCTTTTCTGCCAGCATCTCGGAAGCGCGAATAGCAGCTCCTCCGCCGATGACACCTTGGCGGCTGCCCGCAGCGCCCGGACCGAAGCCACCACGCGTGTTGTCGCCTTCATAGACGGTCACGTCCTCGTAGCGCACGCCCAGGCGATCCGCGATGCATTGCGCCATTGTGGTCGCCGTACCGTGCCCTTGCGAGTGCGTGGACATGGTTGCGGTGACTTTACCGGTTGGCTCGATCCGCACCTGAGCCAGTTCGCCCGTCATCGGCGCCATTGATCCCGCCGAGCCGGTGGGTTCGATGTAGGCAGCAATGCCGAGGCCCAGGTAGCGGCCCTGCTTGCGCGCCTCCGCCTGTTCGCGGCGGAAAGCCGGAATATCGAAATTGGCGACCAACTTCTCCAGACACTCGCCAGGCGTGATGTCGTCCACCGGGATGCCCATGCATGAAGTGGTCGGCTGGTCCGAAAGGTAGACGAGATTGCGCCGGCGGATTTCCACGGGATCGATGCCGATGCGCCGCGCCGCCTTGTCGAGCAGCGTCTCACGGATGAGAGACTCCATGGCCCAAGGGCCACGATAGGCGGCAAGGCCATTGGTGTTCGTATACCACCCCCGGCTAACGAAGCCGTAAGCCGGCATCTTGTATGCAGGCCAAAGGAACATGTGGACGGCGATGTTGTTGTCGGCGCCCTGCGGATAAGCGCCGTTGTTGCAGTCATAGACGCCATGGCTGGCCAGCATCCGCCCGTCGGCGCCGAAGCCTACCTGCAGCCGCATTTCCGCTTCGCGCGCCTGAGATGAGGCTGTCAGCGCCTCGTAGCGGTCCTCCGTCCACTTGAGCGGACGGCCGAACAGCATCGCCGCACAGATGACCGCGCATTCCTCCTTCCAGGGCGTGTTCTTCAGACCGAATGAGCCGCCTACGTCCTTGGCGATCACGCGGATTGCACCTTCGGGCAATCCAAGCGCAAGGCTGACCCACCGGGCGATATTATGAGGGCTCTGGCACGTGATGTAGAGCGTCAGCTCTTCCGGCCCCTCCCGGGTTGCCAGAATCGCACGGTTCTCCATCGGGGCCTGCGAGATCCGCTGGTGGATGACAGTCTGGCGGATGTTGTAGGCAGCGGCGCTCAGCGTTTCCGCAAGTTCATCCTCAGGTTCCTCATCTCCGATCTCAGCCGCGACGTTGCTGTCCGTGCCGGGATGGATCGGCTGCCCGGCCATGGCCTGCGCTATCGTGACAACCGGCTCGAGCTCTTCGTACTCAACGGTAATCAGCGCCGCGGCGTCTTCGGCGATCGCGCGCGTCTCCGCAATGACGAGCGCGACCGGATCGCCGACGTACTGCACGTACGTATCCGCTAGGGGCGTGACCGGCACCTCCGAGGGCGTGAAGAAGAAGCTCATCATCGTGATGGGCTGCCTCGCCAGATCCTTCGCGAGCATGACGGCGTGAACACCCGGGATCTCCTGGGCGGCACTGGTATCGATCGAGAGGATATTTCCCCGCGCCACCTGACTGCGCGCGAAAGCCACATGCAACGTGCCCGGCAGCAGCACATCGTCTGTGTACTGCCCGCGCCCCGTCAGCAGCCGCGCATCCTCCTTGCGGGGAACACGCTTCCCGATCCAACGGGTTGCACCAATGCCCGGAGCGCCTTCAGGGCGGACCGGAGTGTCGGCCTCGCTCATGCCGCCTCCCCTTCTGGCGTGATGTTTCCGGCGAGGACCTGCGCTGCCTTCCGAATGCCCTGATAGCCGGTGCAACGGCAGATATGGCCCGACATAGCGGCAATCAGTTGCTCTTCCGAAGGCTTGTCCCCACCGGAAGTCAGAGCAGCGAACGTCATGACCACACCCGGAGTGCAAAAGCCGCATTGCAGCCCATGAGCGTCACGCATCGCCTGCTGGACAGGATGGAGAGTGCCTTCGGGATCCGCCAGCCCCTCGACTGTCGTGACCTCGCAGCCGTCCGCCTGTACGGCGAGCATGAGGCAGGATCGAACTGCCCGTCCATCGACCACCACGGTGCAGGCACCGCAAACGCCGTGCTCACACCCAATGTGCACGCCGGTGTAACCAGCGTCCATCCGCAGGAAGTCACCAAGCGAAGTGCGCGCCTCGACAGTGCTGGACTGGCGACGACCGTTGACAGTTAACTGAATGGCGTGATCGCTCATGCGGGTTCCCTCAGAGCGAAAGCTTCGCTCAGCGTCTTTTTGAAGATCCGGCGCCCCACGGTGCGGCGGTACTCAGCGCTTGCATGATGGTCATCGAAAGGCGCTGTATCGGCGATGGCGGCATCCGCGAGCGCCTCCGAAGAGAGGCTGTCGAGTGGCTGGCCGATCAGAGCGCTCTCCAACTGGTGCATGGCGACGGGAGTGGGCCCCATTCCGAACCAAGCCAGTCCAGCGCGGACCACCCTGCCCTGCTCAACTACCGCGGCGCCCACCATGCCGACCAGGGCGAAGTCGCCGGGGCGCTGCGCAACTTCCCGAAACAGCACGTGATGCGCTTCCGGCCAGTCAGGATAGACGATCCCGGTGATCAGTTCGTCCGGCTCCAGCATGGTCATGTAAGGACCGATATAGAACTCTCGCGCAGGAACCCGGCGGCTGCCTCGAGCTGAGGCAATTTCGATGATCGCCCCCAGCGCGACTGCCGTGGCTGGCATCTCAGCCGCGGGCTCCCCCAATGCGATGGAGCCGCCAATGGTGCCGCGATTGCGTGTCTGATGATGGCCTACGTGGGCCAGCGCCCGGACAAGAGCGGGCAGCTGGGTGACGAGCACCTCGTCACCCAGCGCGTCCGCCTGCCGTGTCGCGGGCCCAATGCGCGTTCCATCTGCAGTCCGGCTAACGCCTGACAGACCTTCGACCTTGTTGATATCCACGAGAATGAACGGCTGGCTCATCCGCAGGTTGAGCAAGGGCATGAGCGTTTGGCCGCCTGCGATCACCGTGGCGCCACCCCCAGCCTCATCGAGGATCCGGCAGGCTTCCTCGATTGTCTTAGGTGCGACGTAATCGAACGGGGCCGGCTTCACGTGCGCCCTCCACGGCGCCCTGCCTCGTATCCTGCAGCCGCGGCAAGGATCACGAGGATCGAGACCATAAGCGCCACCACTCCATGATAGTAGTTGCGCCCCAGCATGAAGCCGGTGAGCACGGCCAGCACGAGCGCCACCACCCAACCCCATAGTGGCGCCGGGGCCGCTGGCTGAATGGGCGCATAGCCACCGCCGATGGGCGCTGCAGCAGTGCCGTTGATCGCCGCCTCGGACACCGGCATATCTACCCGGCCGGCATCCCCATTTCCGGGTGCCTGGGCCTTGTCGCTCGACGCACCCACCACCTCTCCGAACTTCGCGAAGAACTTGCCTGCCAGGTTCTTCGCAGTTGCGTCGATGATCGGTCCGCCCAATTGAGCCATCCGGCCACCAACCTCGGCATCCACCTCATAGGAGATCAAGGTGGCCCCGCCAGGAGCGTCTGACAGACGGACCTTGGCTCCCCCTTTTGCGGAGCCTGCGATCCCTGCATTGCCGGAGCCTGTAATCGTGTAGCCATTGGGCGGATCCAGGTCGGAAAGCTCCACCCGACCTTTAAAGCGCGCGCCGATGGGGCCGATCTTGACCTCTGCAACGGCGACGAAGCTGTTGTCGCCATCGCGTTCCAGACTTTGGCATCCCGGAATGCACTGCGCCAGCACCGCCGGATCGTTGAGCGCGTCCCAGACTTCGCGGCGCCCCGCAGCGATCGCCTGCTCGCCCGTCATACGCATCCAAACTTCTCCCCTTTCGCACGCGAGTTCGCGCGCATGCTTAACATGCCTGTCGTCCGGCACTCTGACGAGACTGCCACCCGGCGCACCGATCGTACGATCCAGTGTGGCTCATTTTTCGGCGTTTGCGAAGCCAAAATAAGACAATGGTCCGCCTTGCCGAAGGGCGGGAAGGCGCAAAGGAGGGGCATTGCTGTTCTGGCTCGGGTAACGCTAGGAAGGCGCATGCTGCGGATCATTGCGAAGGTTATCGTCTGGTTTCTGGTCATAAGCCTGGGGCTCACGCTGCTCTTCCGCTTCGTGCCTCCACCCGTGACGGTGACGATGCTGGCAGACGCCAACGGCATTACGAAGGATTGGACGCCACTCAGCAGGATCGACCGCAACATGGTCGCAGCCGTGATTGCCGCGGAAGACGGAAAATTCTGCACGCACGAGGGCTTCGATACCGAGGCAATCGAACAGGCAATGGCGCGCAATGCGCAGGGCGGACGAATTCGCGGCGGCTCCACCATCAGCCAGCAAACGGCCAAAAACGTGTTCCTATGGCAAGGGGAAGGTTGGAGCCGCTACCTTCGCAAGGGTCTGGAAGTCTGGTTCACCTTCCTGATCGAGACTCTCTGGGACAAGCGGCGCATCATAGAGGTTTACCTCAACGTCGCTGAGACCGGCATCGGAACGTACGGTGTGGAAGCGGGGGCGCAGCGGTATTACGGCAAATCGGCTGCGCGCCTGTCTCCGAACGAAGCCGCTCGCATGGCCGCCGCCTTGCCAAGCCCAAAGAAGCGGAGCGTCAAGAATCCCAGCGGTTTTACTCGTCGCTATGGCAACACGATCGCCGCTCGCCTGGGTGTGGTTAAGAGAAACGGCTACGACGCGTGCGTCTACGAGTAAATGTCAGGTCTGTCGGCAGGATCTGAAAGGGCCTCCGACAGGGCGTGCGGCGCCGTTTCAGAGCGGGTTGAGCTCAGCAACTGGTGGACGTGCCGTGCTCCACAGAACCCGTAAGGGTAGCCCCTCTGGCGCATGCAAAAAGGGAGGAGGCTTTCGCCTCCCCCCTCGTAGGTCATGCATTCTGACCGCTTCTGATCAGAAGCTGAACCGCGCACCGATGCGAATCGCGTAGAGCGACTGGTTGGCATAGATGGTGTCGCTCGGCGTCGCGTTCGGCAACGAATAGCGATACTGAGCGCAAGGCTGCGCCGTGTTCGCCGCGGCCGTGCCGGGCGTGCCGGTAGGGGTCGGCGCCGTCAAGCACGAGACCCGCGCCGCAACAGCATTGTACGGGAACTGGTACTCGCGGATCTGACCCCAGTTCTTGTTCAGCAGGTTCGTGAAGTTCTCAATATCCGCGAACAGCTGAATGCGTGAGCGCGACCAGCCCGGTACCGGGATCTCCTGCGCGACGTGCAGATCGATGCGCGTGAACCACCGCGAGTTGAATGCGTTACGCGGTGCGATCTGGCCACGATACTTCGCAAGACCCGACGATTCAAAGAATGCGTCCAACTGCGAAGCGGTGGCCGCTGAGTCATACGATACGCGTGGATCGTTGATGCCTGTCGGAACGTAGATCAGGTAGCGGCTCGTCGATCCAGTCGTGCCGAAGATCTGACTGCGGCGGCTGCTCGTATCCTGGAATGTGTAGCTGTACGGACGACCAATGCGCGTCTCACCGAACAAGGCGAAAGTCGTCTTGTAGTCGCCGAAGAAAGCATGATCGAACGTGAAGTCATACTTGAAGTTATGCCGAACTTCATCGTTCGACGTACCGTAGGCAGCACCGTTGGCCTCCAGAAAGGCACCGTTGGCATAGTTCGACCCTGCCGTCGACGAGGTTGCCGGCGTGGCATCCTTGATGTCCTGGTAGGTGTAGCTGGCCCCGACATTCAGACCAAAGTCGAAGTCCTTACGGACACGTGCAACGGCAACGTAGCTGCGGCCCTTCTTGGTGTTCGTCAGGATGATGTCATTGAACGTGTCGCTGAACGTGGTGAGCGACTGATAACGAACACGACCGTCCGGCGTGGTAAGCGCCGTTGGCACCGAGCGGGCATCGGTGAAATAGACTTGGTTGCGCACGGCCGAATAGAACAGATCGCCACCGAAGGTCCAGCCACGACCGATCTCGCTTTCGCCGAACGTCGGGGTCCAGTCTGCCGACAAGGTTGCACGCCATTGCGACGGGATCTTGAAGTTCGGATCCGTAGCATTGGTGCCCGATACCGACACACCGCCCACGAGCTGGTTGTTCACCGCTGTCGGGATCGTAGCGCCATTTACGTCGGTGAGCGCAGCCTGCGCCACATTTGCAGGTGCACCCACATATGTGCCGTCGTTCTGCTGCGTGATGTCGATCAGGTTCGAAAGAATACCCGTGTTCGAAAAGCTGTTCGACAGATAAACGTCCGGCGTACCGCCAGCGAAGATGCCCACGCCGCCCCGGATGTTGACGGTGCGAACCGGCTTGAAGTCGAACCCGAAGCGCGGCTGGAACACGCCACGGCCCGAAAGGAACGCGGTGTTCGGGTAGCCGATGCGGCTGAGGAAAGCAGGGTTAAGGGCCGGACGGCTGTCGCTTCCGTACAAGTCGTAGCGCGCACCGTAGCTGATCGAGAGCATATCGTTGATGCGCCAGTTGTCCTGCACACCAAACGTGTAGCTCATGTAGTTGAAGATACCGGAAGCATCATCGGGGTTCAGCGAAGGCACAGCGTTGATGTAGCCGAAGCGCTGGGCGTTACCGGCCTGGAAGTCCGCGATCGAATCGAAGTAGTAAGCGCCGCTTGTACCGGCCGCCGGGTTCGACGAGCTCAGGAACGCATTGAACACATCCACGTGCTGAATCTCGGTGAACACGCGCAGATCGTGATCGTTCATGGTCAGGCGAGCCTGCACCAATCCACCCCAAGTCTGGGTGTTGAGCGCATTCGTCTGGCGGGAAACGTCGGGTCCGAACGACACGCGCGCAGCACCGGGCGCGCAGTTCACCGATGCGCCTGCACCGGCCGCTCCAGGATTGTCGCGGTCCGAAGTAAGGGCAGTACAAACGCTCATCTGAGCGAAACCGCGGCCAAGCAGCGGATCCTGAATACGCTTGTAGTCCTTATAGAACCCGCGAATTTCAGTTGAGAACGTATCCGACCAGTCGGAGTTCAGCTGAGCCACGGCGGTCCACAGCTCGTTGCCTTGGATATAGGCGTTCGACGCGAGACCGAGCGCCGGAGAACTGGTGTTGGAACTGGTGTTGTTGATGTTGACGATCTCGTCCTTGGCGTAAGTGCCGGTGACCGACAGCCGCTGCGTATCCGAGATATTGAAGTCCAGCTTGCCAACCAGACGATCGTCCTTGTCGCCGTTGCTGTTGACGATGCCACCAGTGTCGTAGCCATACCGCGACTGGGCGATCGACGAAATCAGATCTATGTCAGACTGATTCAGGTTTGGAATAGCGGTACCGGCATTGTTCTGCGCCGAACCTTCAGGGATCGGACGAGCGGCGCGAATACGCTCACCGGCTATCATGAAGAACAGCTTGTCCTTGATGATCGGGCCGGACAATTCAGCACCGTAGTTCTCGATCTTGAAGTTCGGGAGGCTAACCCGACCGGTCGGCACGCCAGGGCCAGCCTTGGTGCGATCGCCTGTCAACTCATCCGACGAGTACGCGTAGAACCCGGTGCCTTGGAACGAGTTGGTGCCAGAGCGCAGAATGACGTTGACGATGCCGCCCTGGAAGTTGCCGTCTCGCACGTCGTACGGTGCAACGCGCGTCTGGAACTGACCGATGGAGTCGAGGGGGATCGGCGACCGGCGGCTTGGCAGACCATCGGGATTGAGGCCGAAGTTATCGGTGATCGGCACGCCATCAACCGTGAAGCGGTTGAAGCGCGCGTTCTGACCGGCAAAGGAGACGGCGCGGCCGCCACCAGGCGTATCGTCCAAGCGCGCAAAAGGATCGCGGCGCATGAGATCACGCACGTCGCGATTGATCGTCGCAATGTTAGCGATCTGCTCGGCGTCGAGGATTGTGGCAGGGCCGCGCGAGACGGAGCCCGCACCTTGGATCCGGCTGGCGGTCACAACGATCGCATTTGCGCCGGAGAGGTCCACCGGCAAGTTGTAGGTCTGGGCAACCACCGTCGAGACGTCAGTAACCTCAGCTTCCGGGAGACCCGGTGCAGTGACGCGCACGGTGTAGGGACCGCCAGGACGCAGGCCGCTCAGAAAGAAGCCGCCGGTCGCGCTGGTGGTTGCAGTGCTGCGCGCTCCGGTCGCGGTGTTCACGGCCTCTACGGTTGCTCCAGCAACTGGAGCTCCGTCGCTCGTGACGGTACCCGAAATGGCGGACGTGGTTTCCTGCGCCATCACAGGTGTGGCGAGAGCGCCCGTGAGCGACACCGCCGCAACGCTGGCGGCGAGCAGAACCCTTAAATGCATATACATTGTCCCCTGTCATGCCCGCCGATACCGATAGGCGGCACGTCATTTGGTAGAAGAGCAATCAGCTCCGATGTGGCCCCCAAAGCATCCTCAGCCCCACCGTTCCGGCATTGTCGCGAGCGTATAATCCATGTTCTGTGACCACATAGTGACACTTAACGCCGCCCTTACCCCGGCGAGTTCGAGCGACCTCTCGACCACGTAGTCCCACACCAGTGGTTGGCCGATTTCGTGTGGCGCTCCTTAGCCGAGCAAACGTGACAATGCATCGGGTGCTTGTTGTTTTCCGCTGCACCGCGGCAAAAATGTCACTGGCGCCAGGCACTTCATTCGCACTCGCAACATAGGCTCGCTGCGATGCTTGAAGTCGGGTGTGCCTGCGTGGCACACAGCGGCATGGGTTCGGGTCATCACAGCCATCACGGTCATCACCACCATCCGGTGCGCGGCAGCGGGAACATGGCGTTTGGCGTGGCTGTTGCTCTGAACCTGGCATTTGTCGTCGCGGAGACGGTCGCCGGACTGATCAGCGGATCCATAGCTTTGATTGCGGACGCCGGTCACAACCTTTCGGACGTCCTGTCGCTGCTGCTCGCCTGGGGAGCAAGTGCGCTGGCGAAGCGACCGCCGTCCGATCGCTTCACATACGGGATGAAGAGTTCCTCGATCCTCGCGGCCATTGCGAACGCAGCACTGCTGTGGGTCGCGATTGGAGCCATTCTGGTGGAGACGATCCGCCGGCTGGCCGATCCGGCTCCCGTCGCAAGTACCGCGATGATCGTGGTCGCCGCCACGGGCATACTGGTAAACGCCGCGTCTGCGCTTCTGTTTGCAGGCGGCCGTAAAGCCGACCTGAACCTGCGCGCGGCCTTCGTCCACCTCATGGCCGATGCAGCCGTTTCGGCAGCGGTGGTTGTGGCGGGAGTGCTGATTGCTTTCAGCGGCCTCGCCTGGATCGATCCGGTGACGTCGCTTCTGGTCACGGTTGTCATCGCATGGTCTGGATGGGGACTCATGCGTGACTCGCTCCGAATGGGGATGCTGGGTGTGCCCGAGGGCATCGACCTGGGCGAGGTGCGCCGCTTCCTGGAAGCTCTGCCGAACGTCGAGCACGTGCATGATCTGCACGTGTGGCCGATGAGCACAACAGAAACGGCACTCACCGCCCATCTCACCATGTCAGAAATGCCTGCTAATGACGCCTTCCTGCATGACCTCGCCCATGAACTTGAGCACAGGTTCAGAATTGGCCACCCGACCTTGCAGATTGAAAGAGGGCACCAAGTCTGCGCGCTACAACGCGACAGCGCGATCTAGGAAACGAACTCGTGCCGTGCGCCGAAAAAGTCACCCGGACGGATGGCGAATCCCGGGCTGACGCAGCCCTCCTGCGTTAGTCCAAGCTCAAGTTTCCGGTCGAAATGGTCTCGCGCCGCGCGCTCATCCGCGACTTTCCACACCAGCGCGTAGATGCCGTTTTGCTCAATCGCCAGAAAGGCGCCAAGCGGTCCCGTGCTTGTGTCATCCGGCTGTACGAATGCTACCTGCGTGTCCCCGACCCGCAGCAGGACGCGTCTGCCGGGTTGCGGCAGCGTGGTCCGCGCATCCTCAAGCAATTGCCCGTCGATCACCTCGGTGAAGAAATGCAGCACCGCTTCCATGTTACGCGTGACGCAGGCGATATGATCCAGGCCCGTGACCGTACAGGCATGGCCCGCAACGACAGCGGGGTTCCAGTTGCCGCGATCGTAAGGGTCGTTCGGCATCGGGAGTTCGCATACCTCTAGCAGCACACCCCCCGTCGACTCGGGCTTCACGAAGAAGAAGACTCCGTAGTCACCGGCAACGGTACAGCCAGCCTCCCGGAACGCCGCGCTGGCGGCCTTCCCGTCTGCGACCTTAAGCTCGAATGAGTGAAACGCCTGCCCGATCCTGGCTGTCATGCGGGCGAATGGCTTTGACAGATCGTCCGGATGGCGGGGTGCCATCGGTTCGACCATGTGATCGGTCACGTATAGCAGAGCTGCGTCCCGGTCCTCCGCCGGGAAGTAGTTTTCCGCAAACACGAGGCCGCCCAAGGCATCCTGATAGAGCAGGCGGCACTTGGTGATATCAGTCGTCGCGTGGATGGTGTGGATGATCCGCGAGACGCGGATGCGGCTGTCCGGCATGACACTCTCCCTGTTCATCGCAGGGTGCCGCCATAGCCTGCCACTTGCAAGATCCGAAACGCCGTCTTCCAAGGGGCTCGTCAGCGCGTGCCTCTCTGCCCGCAGCTTCGCGAGCAGAGAGGAATACGCAGTATCAGGCGGCGGCTTCGGCCTTATCGCCCTTATGAACGCGGATCGGCTCCTTGCGGCCCTCGACCACGTCCTTGTCGACGACCACTTCTGCGATGTTGCTCTCCGTCGGGAGGTCGAACATCGTGTCCAGCAGCATGCCTTCGACAATGGAACGAAGACCGCGAGCGCCGGTCTTCCGCTCGATTCCCTTCTGCGCAATCGCCTCAAGAGCCTCGTCCGTGAACGTCAGTTCCACGTCCTCAAGCTCGAACAGCTTGGCGTACTGCTTGACCAGTGCGTTCTTGGGCTCACGCAGGATCTTCACCAGAGCCACAACGTCGAGGTCCTCAAGCGTCGCGATCACCGGCAGACGGCCGACAAATTCAGGGATCAGACCAAACTTCAGAAGGTCCTCAGGCTCCGCCTTCTGGAGAAGCTCACCTACGCGGCGCTTGTCCGGGTCAGCAACGTGGGCTCCGAAACCGATCGAACGCTTCTGCAACCGGTCAGCGATGATCTTCTCAAGGCCGGCAAAGGCACCGCCGCAGATGAACAGGATGTTGGTCGTGTCCACTTGCAGGAATTCCTGCTGCGGATGCTTGCGACCGCCCTGCGGGGGAACCGACGCAGTGGTCCCTTCCATCAGCTTGAGCAGCGCCTGCTGCACACCCTCGCCCGAAACGTCCCGCGTGATCGACGGGTTCTCGGCCTTGCGGCTGATCTTATCGATCTCGTCGATGTAGACGATGCCGTGCTGTGCCTTCTCGACGTTGTAGTCGGAAGCCTGGAGCAGCTTGAGGATGATATTCTCAACGTCCTCACCGACGTAACCGGCTTCGGTCAGCGTCGTGGCGTCGGCCATCGTGAACGGCACGTCGAATGTCTTGGCCAGCGTCTGCGCGAGCAGCGTTTTGCCGCAACCTGTCGGCCCGACAAGCAGGATGTTCGACTTGGAAAGTTCCACGTCACCCGACTTGCCCGAGTGCTTCAGCCGCTTGTAATGGTTGTGCACCGCGACTGAGAGCACGCGCTTGGCACGCTCCTGACCGATAACATAATCGTTGAGAGTCTCGCAGATCTCCCGAGGCGACGGTACACCGCCGTCCTTCTTGCCCGCGATGCCAGCTTTGGTCTCCTCGCGGATGATGTCGTTGCACAGCTCGACACATTCATCACAGATGAAGACCGTCGGCCCGGCGATCAGCTTGCGCACCTCGTGCTGCGACTTGCCGCAGAAGCTGCAGTAAAGGGTGCTCTTGGCGTCAGATCCGCTCAATTTCGTCATTCTCGTTCTTGCTGCCCGGTTCGGGACGACTCGCCGACTCTACTCTGCAGTCGGCCCATATATCAATCCTAGCACGCGATCCTTGCGGCGAGGTGAAGGGCAATCCTGGGATCAACCCTTTGCCTCTTCAGCCTTTTCCGCATCGGGCCGGCTCTCGAACACCTTGTCGACAAGACCGAAGGCCAACGCCTCCTCTGCCTCAAGGAATGTATCGCGATCCATCGCCTTCTCGATCTCGTCCAGCGACTTGCCGGTGTACTTCACATAGAGATCGTTGAGGCGACGACGCATACGCAGGATCTCACGCGCCTGGATCTCGATATCCGACGCCATGCCCTGCGCTCCGCCGGAAGGCTGGTGCACCATGATACGCGCGTTGGGGAGCGCGATACGCATTCCCGGCTCACCCGCCGCGAGCAGGAAGCTGCCCATGGAGGCAGCCTGGCCGATGCACACGGTCGACACGCGAGGACGAATGTACTGCATGGTGTCGTGGATCGCCATCCCGGCGGTCACCACGCCACCAGGCGAATTGATGTACATCGAGATATCCTTCGAAGGATTCTCGCTCTCCAGGAACAGCAGCTGCGCCACAATCAGCGAGGCCATGTGATCCTCGATCGGCCCCGTGATGAACACGATGCGTTCGCGCAACAGGCGCGAATAGATGTCGAAGCTACGCTCGCCACGGCTGGTCTGCTCGACCACCATCGGCACGAGCGCGCCCGTTACAGGATCGGTAGTGAACTTACCCTGGGCGCCGGCTGCGCCGAACAAGTCGATCATGGAGGTCCTCTTCAATCTGGCAGGCCTATGTCGCGTGCCCGCCGCCGGAGTTCAAGGCGTGCTGAGGACTTTTCCGCCCTGCAGCTGCGATGAATGCGACGATATCAGTTGCGCAAGAAAGAAGCCTGCGCTTCCGCGCGCATTGCCGGCAGCATCTCGATCGCCGGCTTGGCGTACCAGTAGCCTTGCTGATAACGGACGCCCAACTCGCGCAGTGTCGCAGCTTCTTCCGCTGTTTCGATGCCTTCCGCGATAAGGAGGGTATCAAGCTCAGCGCACATCCCGACGAGCCCTCGCACGATGCTCTGGCGCCGGCGGTCGCGATCAATGTCGCGAATCAGAGCCATATCGAGCTTGATCTCATCAGGCACGAAGCGGGCAAACAGATCGAGGCCTGAATGCCCGGCACCGAAGTCGTCGATTGCGACCGCGAAGCCGATCCGCTTGTATGTCTCGATAATTCCCGCGACATGGTCGGGTGAGCCCATCTCCTCGTTCTCGGTGAACTCGAAGATCAGTCGATCCAGAGGCATTCCGACGCTTTGCGCAGTGGCCAGCGTCAACTGGATGCAGGCAAGCGGTGAATAGACTGCGTTGGGAAGGAAGTTGATGGAGAGGCGAGCGCCGCCTTTCATGAGGCCGGCCTGCATCGCGACTTCAATAGCCTTGACCCTGCACGCCTGATCGAAGGCATAGCGGTTCGCTTCGTTGACCTGGGCCAGGACCTGACCGGCACCCGAACCATCCACTCCCCGCACCAGCGCCTCGTATGCGAATGGCTCGCCCGTGAGAGTATCGACGATAGGCTGGAATGCCATCGTGAACGGGACTTCGAAGCTCTCGCCATCCCGGCAACCGCTACAGAGGCGCTCCATCTTCATACCGCCCTGTTAGAAGCGCACACCTAAGATATCATAAATGATACTCTATACCTCTCACCTTCAGGCGAGCACCGTCGTGTTTGCACAACGATGCTCGCCTGCTGGTTCCTAGTACATCAATCTTCCGTCTTCGCTGCGGCCTTCTTGGCAGAAGACTTCTTCGCAGGCTTGGCGTCAGCCGCATCCTCGTCGTCGGATTTCTTCTTTGCGGCCGCCTTCTTGGCAGGCTTGGCTTCGGCGCTTTCGTCGGCAGCCTTTGCCTTCTTCGCAGGAGCCTTCTTCGGCTCGTCGTCAGAAGTCGTCTCGCCTTCCTCGTCGCTCTTCTTGGCAGCCTTCTTAGCCGCGGCCTTCTTCGGCTTCGACTCTTTGGAGCCGTCGGAGTTACCGTCGGCATCTGCTTCGATGGCAGCCTGCAACTCTTCGCGGGTCACTTCACGCTCGGTGACTTCGGCCTTCTCGATGAGGAAGTCGACGACCTTGTCCTCATAAAGCGGGGCACGCAGCTGAGCGGCGGCCATAGGGTCGTTGCGAACATAGTCGACGAAGCGCTGGCGGTCTTCGGGACGATACTGCTGCGCTGCCTGCTGGAGAAGCATCTGCATCTCCTGGCCGGTCACCTCGACGCCGTTAGCCTGGCCGATTTCGGAAAGCAGCAAACCAAGCCGCACGCGGCGCTCGGCGATCTTGCGGTAATCGTCCTTCTCGGCCTCGATTTCCGCGCGCGCCGCTTCCGGGTCTTCCTCGTGGCCCGCTTCGTGCTGAAGCTGCTGCCAGATCTGCTCGAACTCTGCCTCGACCATGGTGGGCGGAACGTCGAAATCGTGACCAGCGGCAAGCTGATCAAGTAGCTGGCGCTTCATCTGCGTACGAGTAAGACCCGCAGTCTCCTGCTCCAGCTGCCCCTTCATCAGGTTGCGCAGCTGCTCCAGGCCTTCGAGCCCGAGCTGCTTGGCAAACTCGTCGTCCACTACGGTTTCGCCGGGCACCTTCACTTCATGCACGGTGATGTCGAAGGTCGCGTCCTTGCCCTTCAGGTTTTCCGCCGGATAGTCCGCCGGGAACGTCACGGTGATGGTGCGCTCCTCACCGGCCTTCGCGCCGATGAGCTGCTCCTCAAAGCCCGGAATCAAACGGCCGGAGCCGATCACGATCGCCTGCTGTTCGGCCTTGCCGCCCTCGAACTCAACACCATCGAGCTTGCCGACGAAATCGCAGATGACCTGGTCGCCATCTTCCGCAGCACGGCCCTCAGCGGCTTCGTAGCTCTTCTGCTGGCTTGCGATGCGGTTTACCGCTTCATCAACGGCATCTTCACTGACCGGCACGTTCAGCTTCTCAAGCTTCAGACCGTCCAGCGAAGGCGCCTCGATCTTGGGGAGCACCTCCAGGCTCACCGACAGTTCGGCGTCCTTGCCCTCTTCGTAGCCCTCGCCAAGCGAGACATCAGGCTGCATCGCCGGGCGCAACGCATGGTCAGCGACGAGCTTGTCCATCGCGTCGCGAATCGAATTCTGCAGCGCGTCCTGATGCAGCGCGGGACCATGCATCTTCTTGATGAGATTTGCGGGCACTTTGCCAGGGCGAAAGCCCGGCATGCGGACCTGCGGCGCCATGCGCTGAACCTCGCCCTCGACACGGGCGCTGATGTCCTTTGCAGGGATGGTCACCGTGTAGGCGCGCTTCAGCCCCTCATTGGTGGTTTCGACGATCTGCATGTCCTTGAAGCCTTCCTATGCGATACTCGTCGTCCGGCTTCCCCCTCCGACGGCGGAAACTGGTGCGGGCGAAGGGACTCGAACCCCCACATCTTGCGATACTGGAACCTAAATCCAGCGCGTCTACCAATTCCGCCACGCCCGCGAATGAAGCCTGAACGCCGGCCTGATGGCCGTGACCTGAAACTCAAGGGACGTGCCCTTATAATCCCAAGGCGCAAAGGGCAAGCGCTGCGGCACTCTGCAACCCTGACGTTGACGGAACGTTCCTCTAAATTGAGCCCTCCACGCCCGAGAAAGGAACTCCGATGGCCACGCAGCCCGGCGCCCCTCCGCCAGACATAGATCAGCCCATCAGCCCACCAGAAAGGCCGGGCGCCCCCTCTGAGCCCGGGCAGCCGGGCACCCCTCAGGCACCGGATGAACTACCCGCCGAAACGCCCGACTACGATAACCCCGACCCCGGCCCGGTGGAGGCACCGCCTCCACTCTGATCGGGTGATTCGGAGCGCAACTCAACGGCCAACCAGCGCCCGGAGCCGAAGCAGGACCGTCGCCCACACGGTATCCTGCGAACCGTGTGATGCAGATGCGGCTGCTGGCCGAAGCCCGGGGCATTCCAGGCACATGGCCTGCATTCCGCGCCCCGACAGAAGCGTCTCTGCTCGCGCCAAGACACCGGCCAACTGTTCGCGCTGACGTTGGGCGGCGAGCGCTACGATGTCGCCCCTACCGGAACTCGCGCCAAGTTGAGCGGGGCGGCTCATCTCCGCCAGCAGCGCATTCAGCGAGTTATCGCTGCGCCCGATGTGCTTTACATGCCACGCGCCGTTGCCGAGTTTGGCTTCACGCGCCGCGTAGGCAAGGGCTGCGTCGAGGTCGCCGAAGCCATCCACCAGCCCAAGCTCCCGCGCACGGGCGCCAGTCCAGACGCGCCCCTGCGCAACGGCGTCCACCTGCTGCGGGGTCATCTCACGAGCAGCACCGACGATGGCTAGGAACTTGGAGTAAACATCTTCGATGCCGAGCTGTACCATTTGCTCCAGTTCGGGCGTCAGTCCGCCCAGAAGATCCGGCTGCCCGGACAACGGCGTGGTCCGTACGCCAGCCGAGTTGACCCCGATCTCGGCAAGCGCGCGCTCAAACGTCGGCAGGATGCCGAAGACCCCGATCGAGCCGGTAATCGTTGCCGGATCGGCGAAGACATGCTGCGCTGGTGTTGAAACCCAATAACCGCCACTCGCCGCGAGGTTGGCCATGGAAGCCACGACGGGAATGCCTTTTTCGCGATAGCGCGCGATCGATCTTCTTATCCGCTCCGACGCAAGTACCGAGCCGCCGGGCGAATCGATACGGACCACCAGTGCCTTCAGATCGCTGTCCAGCGCATCGTCCAGAGCCTTGGCGATGCGATCGCCTCCGGCGGTACCCGGCCCTGCTTCTCCGTCCACAATGTCGCCGGCGACAGTAATGACGCCAATCGCCGCCCCCTGCCTGCTTTCAGGATTGGCAGCGAGGTATGTGGCCAGTTGAGTGCCGATCAGTTCGCCAGAGGATTTGTCGCCCCCTTTGGCACCCGAGAGCTGAGCCACGCGTGCGGCAAAGTCCGTGGGCGTACCGACGCGGTCAACCAGACCCGCGGCCTGTGAAGCCTTCGCAAAGTCCCCACCCGCGCCTCTGAGCCAATTGACGGGACTGGCCGCGACGACCGCGTAGTTGGCCTTGGGCCGCGCCTTCTGCACGTCGGCCTGCCAAGCAAGCCAGAGTCCGGCATAAAGCTCCGCCGAAGCCTCGATCGACTCAGGCGATGGGCCGGTGCGGGTAAAGGGCTCTACAAAGGTCTTGTAAGTGCCGACGCGGAAGACGTGCGTGTTCACCTTCAACTTGTCGAGCAGCGTCGCGAAATAGAGGTTGTGCCCGCCTGGACCGGTCACGAGCGCGCCGCCCATCGGGTTCACCCACGCCTCACTGGCATGGGCGGCAAGTTGCGTGCTGTCATCGACGTACGCGTCTGCATACGTGAGCACCGGCTTGCCAGCCGCCCGAACAGAATCCATCGCCGCACCGACGCTGCGCAAATGAACGAAACCGGCACCGGTAAACCGCGACAGATCCATCGCGACCAGCTTGATCTTGTCGTCGCGCGCAGCAAGTCGAAGCGCCCGCTCGACGTCCCTTGCGCGCACCTCCTGCGGCAAGGCAACGCTGCTGGTTTGCGCCAGCAACAGATCCACCGTGTCGAACTGCGCCGTCTCCTCGACGATCGCACCGTCGATCCGCATGATCAGCGCACCTTCCGCGACCGCTCCGGGTGCCGGGCGGAACGACAGCACGGCGTACAGAAAACCGAAGAACGTGAGCAGGAACAGGAGCGCCAGAGCGTCCTTGACCCCGACGAGCAACTTCCAGACCTTGCGGGCGAATTCCATTCAAACCTGCCTTTCCAGCATTCATTAGCCGGAGGCGCCGCTCCTTGAAAGGCGCGGCCGCCCCATCTCGTATCGGTTTCGGGGACAGAAAAGCACTGGGGCTTGAGCAGCGCGCGCAGCTTGCCTATGGCATCGTCTTCAATGACATCGCCAGCATTCACTTATCCGGCAGGCTCCGCGGCCTTCCCGCACCGTGGCCTCGTCGGCATAGCCGGCCTCGCTCCGCACGAGATCCTCTACTTGCTCGATGAAGCGGAGCAGTGGGTAGAGATGAACCGCCAAGCGCAGAAGCACCGCAACCTGCTCGCCGGGCTGACCATCATCAACGCCTTTTTCGAGAATTCGACTCGCACCCTGCTGAGTTTCGAAATTGCGGGGAAGCGGCTCGGCGCGGACGTCGTCAACATGGCGGTTGCAACCTCCAGCGTGAAGAAGGGTGAGACGCTGATCGACACTGCGATGACGCTGAACGCGATGCATGCCGATGCGATCGTGATTCGGCACAGCAGTTCCGGCGCAGTGCAGTTGATTGCCGACAAAGTCGATTGTCCGGTCCTCAATGCCGGGGACGGGCAGCACGAGCACCCGACGCAGGCTTTGCTCGACGCGCTGACGATCCGCCATGCCAAGCGCAATTTCAACGGTCTGGTCGTGGTTATCTGCGGTGATATCCTGCACAGCCGGGTCGCGCGCTCAAACATCCTGTGCCTCACTTCGCTGGGCGCTGAGGTCCGGGTCTGCGCGCCTCCGGCTCTGATGCCGGAAGCCATCGAAATGATGAATGTTGCGGTCTACCATGATTTCGACGCAGCGCTCAAAGGCGCCGATGTGGTGATGATGCTGCGCCTGCAGCTCGAGCGCATGCAGGGCCAATTCATCCCCTCGCCGCGAGAGTATCGCCACCTGTACGGACTGACACTGGAGCGGCTTGCAACGGCACAGGCCGATGCACTGGTCATGCACCCTGGTCCGATGAACCGGGGTATCGAGATCGACAGCAACGTCGCCGATCTTGTCGGTCGTTCGCAGATCACCACTCAGGTTGAAATGGGCGTCGCCCTGCGCATGGCGTGCCTGGATGTCCTGACGCGCCGAGCGCGCCGTGTGGAGGGTTGGGCATGAGCATTGCTACCCCGCTCTGCGTGCGGAACGGCCGCCTCGTTCTGCCGGACGGCGAGATCATCCCTGGTTCCGTGCGCTGCGAAGGCGACCGCATCGTTGCGGTTGGGCCCGAAGTCGGCCCACAGGAAGGGGACCGGGTCCATGACGCGGGTGGTCACCTCATCGCCCCCGGCCTTGTGGATTACGGCGTATTCGCGATCGACAAGCCAGCGTTTCACTTCGGCGGGATCACGCGTGCGGCGCTGATGCCCGACCAGAACCCGCCTCTCGATGTGTCAGCCCGCGTACGCTTCGCGGCACAGTCCGGTAAGCCCGACCTGTGGGTTCATCCTCTGGCCGCCGCTACGCGCGAACTCGAGGGGCAGTTGCTGGCCGAGATCGCCCTCATGCGCGAAGCGGGCGCAAGGGGCGTTGCAACGGGCCGGCGCTGGATAACCGATTCCGGCACCATGCTGCGACTGTGCCAGTACGCAGCGATGCTGGGCATGAAGGTGTGCACCCACGCGGAGGACGCGGGGCTGGTCGGCACCGCGGTTGCAACCGCAGGCGAGATGGCGACGCGGCTAGGCTTGCCGGCCGCTCCGGCCCAGGCTGAGGTGCTCGCCATATCGCGCGACCTCGCCATCGCCGAGATGGCTGGCGCCGCTATCCACTTCCGCACGGTGACGACTGCGGCCGGGCTTTCGCTTGTTCGCCAGGCGAAAGAGCTTGGACGCTCCGTTACCGCCGGAGTCACGCCTGCCTACTTCATGCTATCGGACCTTGCCGTTGCGGAGTTCCGCACGTTCGCTCACCTCTCGCCGCCACTCCGTTCAGAAGCGGATCGGAAGGCTGTGATCGCCGCAATCGCGGACGGCACGATAGACGTGATTTCTTCGGGGCACGATCCCCGCGGCCCGGAAGACAAGCGCCTGCCCTTTGCCGATTCGGCACCGGGCATGGCGGGTGCCGAGACCTTGCTTCCCCTTACGCTGACGCTGGTTCGAGACGGCGTCATCTCGATGAGTCGCGCCTTCGATCTGATCGCCGCCAACCCTGCGAAACTGTTGAACGTAGACGCGGGCCAGCTCAAGGCCGGTGCGGAAGCCGACATTGCGATCATTGATCCCGAACGGCCTTGGATCGTCGATTCGGAGAAGATGGCGGCGAGTGCCGGAAATACACCCTTCGATCGCCAGCCCGTGCAAGGCAGGGTGCTCGCGCTTTTCAAGGGTGGCGCGAAAGTCGGTTGATCCAAAAGGGTGCGCCTCCGCCGTGAGGCGGAGGCGCTGAGTGCTTCACATGGGGAGGTGAAGTTCGTTGATTGGATGATCCCTGGGGACTAACGGGTGGCCAAGCGCTCCTGAGCTGCTTTCAAGGGCGATGCGCCAGGAAGCTTGCGGCTGTCTACATACGCAAAGCAGCCCCTGCCCTGCCCCCGCACAGCCAGGCACTTCGCACGCGCTTCACCTGCTTCGAACCCGGCAGCGGCAACGCGCCAGAAGCGGCGGCCATTCACGACCGCCTCGGTGATGCGCAACGTGCGTTCTTTCAGGCTTGGATCCTTGCGGACGAACAGGTTCCAGGCACGGTGAGCACCCTCCTCGCTGGAGAACGAGCCAAGCTGGACTGCGTAATCGCCGGGAGTGCTCACGACGCTCGCCTTTTGGCTGTTGCGCTGAGTGGTTCCGGATGCAGACTTTTGAGCCACCGGCGTCGCTACCTGGCGCTTTGCGACCGATGCGATCGCGGCGCTTTGCACTACCGGCTGTGAAACGAAATGGGTGTCTGGCTCTACGACAGCAAGCGTGCTCGGCGCCGCGGCGACACGGTCATCAGCGGCAAGTTCCACTTCGGCAGGCACCTGAGAGGGGATGGCTCTCGAAGCGTTCGACATCGGAGGCAACTCGCGCGTTGCGGGGGTTTCTGCCGCTGCCAGAGCCGGAACCTGGCCTGCGCTGGAGAGTGCAAGCTGGACCGGCTGTCCCGGATCGCTGCGCAAGGGCGCACCGAGCAGTGCCGCAACCCGTGATTGCTGCGAGCCCACGCTGGCCTGAAGAGCCCACTCGCTGAGCCGAGCGTCCAGTTGATCGGCGGGTACATCTTGCGAGGCGATGATCCGAGCCTCGCGGAGCTGCCCGCCAAGCGCATAGGCATAGGCAAGGTTTTGCCGGGTCGTCGCGGTATTCTCACCACTGCGGACAACATCGCCCAGCAGGGTCACCGCGTTTCCAGGCTGACCGGCGAGTGCCAAGGCCAAGGCGAAATCACTCACCGGAATCGATTCGCGCCACTGCTCCAGAAGCGCGACGGCCTCGTTGTTTCGGCCACTGCCGATGTACGAGAGCGCCATACCGAGGGCGGTCGCGGGGGAAGTATCACCCAGCGACACCGCATCTTCGAAGGACGCGCTTGCTGAAACGAAGCGTCCTGCGGAAAGGTAGCTCTGCGCAAGTTTTACGCGCCTGTCGGCCTCTCGCGGCACTGCCAATGCCTCGCGTTCCGCAGCGGCAACCTGGGCCTCCAGCTTGCTGCTGGCCTGCGCTTCGTTCGCCTCCACCGCTTTGGAACGCGCTTTCGCGTAAGCAAAACCGGGCGCGGCCATGCAGCCGGTAGCAACTGCCACGGCAAGAGCCGTACGCATGGCGGCGCGTCCCCGCACGCTCCTGTTGAACTTAGCTTGCATCCCAAGGGGTCCTTCTGGTCAATCTGCTTCGATCATCGATGACCGATGATGGGGCGCCGAACGCATGTGCTGGCCGGGCGCCATGAGTGAATGGTGTGGGGCCGCCGGCCGGCATGGCACTCGACGCGAGAGAGAGCATGTGGCCAAGCTCAACCATGTCAGGAGCCAGCCACGCGGCGACCGAAGCCGCCCGCTGCGCGACCGGCACCTGCTGCTGCTGCGGGGCTAGCCGAAGGCGCAAAAATGGTCCGGCGGAAGTTTCTCTCCAGCCGGTCGGAAATGTAACTCCACAAAGCCGACACCTCGATGGAGGAGCGGCCTGTCGGGTCAGCTTCCATGACCGTGCGCCCGTCGATCATAGACGCAGCGAAGTCAGTCCTCTGGTGCAGCGTGACGGGAGCAACGGTGCCGTGCCGCGAAAGCGCGACCGCGGCTTCCGCCGTGATCCGGGCCCTGGGTGTCGCTGCATTAACAACAAAGATCAGCGGCTTACCTGCTCGCTCACACAAATCCACCGTAGCGCCCACTGCGCGCAGGTCATGGGGACTGGGCCGGGTAGGAATGACGATCAGTTCAGAAAGAGAGATCACGCTATGGATCGCCATGGTTATCGCAGGTGGCGTATCGATGACCGCCAGACGGAAGCCTCGCTCCCGCAGCACCTGTAAATCCGCGGCCAGACGCGAGACGATGGTCTGTGCAAATGCAGGCATCTCCGCCTGACGTTCGTTCCACCAGTCTGTCAGCGACGCCTGCGGGTCGATATCGAGCAGAACGACGGGACCAGCACCCGCGCGCTGAGCCTGCACGGCAAGATGGCCGGAGAGCGTAGTCTTGCCCGATCCGCCTTTCTGCGATGCCAGTGCCAGTACCCGCAAGTGAACGCCCCTGTCGTCTACGACGCATTTGAGTTTCCTCGTCGTGGCAATCGCAGAACGTTCCTAACTTACAGTTAAGCCTGCTCGTAACGTTCGCTCCAGGCCGGGTACTTTCCCGCATAAAGACTTTGCTAAACGGTTGTTCACTATGTCACCTGTTGCCAGTGGCCGCAGAGGCGGTCTGCGCGGGCGCGAACGGCGTTTCTAAGTGCACGAAAGGATCGGGGCAGTGTTCTATTCAGTTCGAGGCATGATGGCGTCCATCATGGCCGCCGCAGTACTGGCAGGCACTCCCGGAGCGGCTGTCGCGGACGTTAAACAGGGAGTCGATGCCTGGGCCGCCGGAGACTTCGAAGCGGCCGTTCGCGAATGGCAAGGCCCCGCCGCAGCAGGCGATCCGGACGCACAGTTCAACCTGGCACAGGCGCACAAACTGGGGCGCGGCGTCCCACGCGACCTGGCGAAAGCAGAGGCCTTGTACGCCGCCGCCGCTGCGCGCGGCCATCTTCAAGCAAGCGACTCGTATGGCCTCCTGCTTTTTCAGCGCGGTGAACGGGAAAAGGCCATGCCTTACATTCGCTCCGCGGCAGGGAGGGGGGACGCTCGTGCGCAGTACATCCACGGCCTCGCGTTGTTCAACGGCGACGGAGTGGAGAAGGACTGGGTACGCGCCTATGCCTACGTGAGTCTTGCTCAGCAGGCCGGACTGCCTCAGGCCACAACTGCCCTGTCGCAGATGGATCAGCACATCCCGATGGCAGAGCGGCAAAAGGCCGTCTCCCTTGCCGGCCAGATCGCGGCAGAGACAGAGGCCAACCGGGCACGCCAGCTTGCCGCCTTCGACTTGGGCAGCCCCTCTGCCGGTGTTGCCGCGAATCCTCCGCCCACGCAGGCTCGCACGCCTTCGGTTGCTGCCGTGGAGCGCGCCGCAACAGATGCGGAGCGCGCTGCCGGCGCAGCGAACCGCACCAGCCCAAGAATTGCCGCTATTGCTCCGACCGACGAAGCTGCTGTGCCCCCATCTCATCGAACGAACCCCGCCGAGACGAGTGCGCAAACACCTGCTCAGAGGTCTAGGACAGAGCAGCACCAGCCGGCGAAACCTGCCGTTGAGCGAGCCGGACCTTGGCGCGTTCAGCTTGGCGCATTTGGCGTCCGAAGCAATGCCGACGCACTTTGGGAGCGTGCCAAAGGGCGGCCAGAACTGGCTGGGCATCCGAAGAAACTCGTCACCTCGGGAAAGCTGACGAAGCTGCAGGCCGTCGGCTTCGCCAGCGAATCGGCTGCCACTGCCGCTTGCGGGAAGTTGAAGCGCGCCGGATTCGCCTGCCTCGCCACTCGGGACTGAGCCTGCTACAGCGAGGCAGCCCATGCGCGTCGCCTCGCTCGATCTCATCCGCGGCGTCGCGGTTCTCGGTATTCTGGCCATCAACGTCGCCGGTTTCGCCGGTCCGTCGATTGGTGCGCTGACCCCCAATCTTCCCACGCCGACTGATGCCGCCGGCGAAGCCGCCTTCGCATTCGGATTTGTCGTCTTTCAAGGCAAGATGCGGGCGCTGTTCGCTATCCTCTTCGGAGCGAGCATGGCCTTGTACCTTGATCGGGCGGAATCCTGCGGACGTGACGGGGAGCGCCAACAGGCCATCCGCTTGGCTTGGCTGATGCTCTTCGGCGTGCTGCATTATGTACTCTTGTGGTGGGGCGACATCCTCTTCGCCTATGCTGTCTGCGGGCTGGTCCTGCTGCTGTTTCACCGACTGCCTTCCCGCCTTCTCGCGGCGAGCGCGCTGACCCTGTTCCTTGTCCTGCATCTGCAGGGGCTTCTGCTCTCACTCCCCCTGGCAGCCGTGGAAGAAGCCGTGAGGCTCGGGCAGTCGGGCCCACAGGAAGCTGCGGTTTACGCCCGTTATCGTGATCGGATCGACGTTGCGGCTGCACGAGAGTGGCAACAGTACACCGGCGGTTTTCTGCACATCCTTGCGACCAAGCTTCGAGACCATCCTTTCTGGCTTCTGCAGGGTGTCCGCGACGGGTTCGGAGAGTACCTCCCCCTGATGATCTTGGGGCTGCTCCTTCAGCGCACTGGCTTCTTTTCGGGCGCATGGCCGTCGCGGCGATTACTTGCGGCCGGTCTCGCGCCGCTATTCGTTGGCCTCACCGCAAGCCTGATGGCGCTTGCATGGCTTTGGCCACGGCATTTCCCGGTCGCAGCGATGGATGCGGCGCTGCGCTATGGCCTTGCGTTGCCCAACGCTTTGACGGCATTCGGCTATGCCGCGCTCCTCGTGCTACTCACACCCCACCTCACCAGCACTTCCTTCGGGCGGCGTCTCGCCTGCGCAGGAAGGATGGCGTTTTCGAACTATCTCGGCTCGAGTCTCCTGATGACTGGCATCTTCTACGGCTGGGGCCTCGGCTTGTTCGGTCGCATCGGGCCACTGGAGCAGTGGGCATTCGTCCTGCTTGGGTGGGCTATGATCCTGATCTGGAGCGCGCGCTGGCTGACCTTCTGGAAGCAAGGACCGCTGGAATGGCTATGGCGGTCCCTTACCCAGGGAGCGCTGCTCGCTAATCGTCGTTGAAACTTGCTATTGCGATCCATTCGCAGGCTATTATATTGCGATTCGAGAGGAAATCGCATGTACGTCTGCATCTGCAACGCCATCAGAGAATGCGAACTGCGCCAAGCGGCGCGGGCCTCGTCCGGTGATGCCGAGGCGCTCTACATTCAGATCGGTCGCCCTCCCCAATGCGGGCAGTGCATCGACGAAGCTGAGGAGATCATCGCGGAAGAGCGTGTCTCTGACCGGCTGCCAGTGCCCCGTCCTTCAAAGGATTCGTACCGGCCACTTCACACCTGACGGAACAATTCTGCGCGTTGCGGCCTTCCCCCTCGTAGGCCATAGGGCACCTTTGGCTGCAAAGGAGGCTACGCCATGCAGGGCGACCGGCAGGTCATCGACTTTCTCAACAAGGCGCTGCTCAACGAGCTAACGGCGATCAACCAGTACTGGCTGCACTATCGCATGCTGGACCACTGGGGCGTCCATAAGCTTGCCGAGTATGAACGACACGAATCGATCGATGAGATGAAGCACGCCGACATCCTGTCGGAGCGCATTCTCTTCTTGGACGGCCTGCCGAATTTCCAGGCGCTGGGCAAACTGCGCATTGGCGAAGGGGTGAAGGAAGTTCTCGAGTGCGACCTCGCGCTTGAGCACGACGCTATCCCGCTGCTCAAGGAAGCGATCGCACACTGCGAAGCGGTGCGCGACTACATCAGCCGCGAGATCTTTGAGCGCATCCTCGAAAATGAGGAAGAACACGTCGACTTCCTGGAGAAGCAGTTCGACCTCATCAAGCTGATGGGCATCGAGAACTACGTGCAGCTCAACAGCAAGCCCGCCGGCGAAAACAGCTGAGCGAAGACTGAGCTGGGGACGGCCGAAGCCGCCCCCAGCCGGCACTCACTTCGAACGATAGCGATCGAACCAGTCGAGGATCGCGGAAGCCTTTGCCGCTGACTGCGATGGGCGGGCGGTCAGTCCACCATGGCTTGCACCAGGCACCTTCACCATCGCCGTAGGCACACCGCGGATCTGCAGCGCTGCGTAATACTGCTCTGCCTCACTAACGGGTGTGCGGTAGTCCTCGCTGCCGACAACGACCAAGGTCGGCGTCTTGACGTTGCCCACCAGGCTCAAGGGTGAACGGCTCCAGTAGGACATCGGGTCTTCCCAGGGCTTCTTGTCGAACCAGTAGCGCGACGTGAATGTCGTCGCGTCCATGGTCAACGCTTCGCTAATCCAGTTGATCACGGGCTTCTGCGTTGCCGCCGCCTTGAAGCGGTCAGTCTTGCCGACGATCCAGGCGGTAAGCACGCCTCCGCCCGATCCGCCGGTGACAAACAAATTATCCGGATCGGCCACGCCCTCGGCGATGGCAGCATCGACCGAGGCGATAAGATCGTCATAGTCCGTTCCCGGATAGGCACGGTCGATCAGATTGGCGAACTCCTCCCCATAAGACGTGCTGCCGCGGGGGTTTGTGTACAGCACCGCATAACCGCGAGCTGCGTAGAGTTGCACGTCGGTGGCGAACGAGGGGCCATAGGCTGTATTGGGGCCCCCGTGTATCTCCAGGATCAGCGGCACGCGCTGGCCAGCTTGCCAGCCGGGAGGCACGGCGAGCCAGGCATCCACGGGACGGCCGTCAGGTGCTGTCACCGCAAGCTTGCGAACCGATGCCAGTGTCTTTGCCTGGAGCCAGTTCCCATTGAGATCGGTCAGTCTGCGGCCGTCCACCCACACGTCAGCAGGCGCTGTGGTGGTCCCTGCCGTATAGGCGACCTTCCCACTCTTGGAGACGCTGAAGTCGCCTCCTGTGTAAGGGCGGTCGTAGTGCGTACCTGCGGTCAATCCATCGGCCACCATTCGCACCGACCCGTCGAGCCCGATGCGTGCCACCCGCTTCTTCCCGTGATCGTCGTAGGTGACGTAAAGTTGCGAGTTGCCGCCCCACACGACGGTTTCGATCGACTGATCAAGCCCGGCGGTCAGCGAGCGCGCACCGCTGCCGTCCGCATTCATTACGTAAAGCTCAGTGTTCTCGTAGCTCCGATTCACGTCGTCGAACCCGAGATAGGCAATACGCTTGCCATCGGGCGAGAACACCCCGCCCTGGTCGGGCCCCTCGCGCGTGGTCAGCGCCGTTATCGCTCCGCTGGCCAAATCGACGCTGTAGACTTCCGTGTTGTTCAGTTCCCGCTCCCAGTCGGGCCGCCGGTTCGCGGAGAACACAATGCGCTTCCCGTCCGGGCTCCACGACAAGGGACCACCATCATCCCAGTTGCCGAACGTGACCTGCCGCGGCGCCCCACCGTCTGCCGAGGCCACGAACACATGGTCGAAGCCGGGCTGTGCATACCCGCCACCATCTGATCGATAGTTTACCCGATCGATCACCTGCAGACCTTCGGCCCACTTGGCTCCCTCCGGCTTCTCCGGAGCCTTGCCAAGCTTCATACCCTCGCCCGCGACGCGCATCGTATAGGCAATGGACTTGCCGTCGGGCGACCAGGAGATGCTTCCGGGGCTCTCCGGCATACGCGTGACCTCAACGCTCCGGCCGGTGTCGAGCCACAGCACGTGGATCTGCGGGGCACCTTCTCCATCGGAGGAGACATAGGCGATACGCTTGCCGTCTGGCGACCAGCGCGGGGAGCGGTGCGCGCCGTTTCCGGTAACCAGCGGGGTCTGACGCCCGGACGCGATATCGATCAGCCAGATCGATGGGACTTCCTTGTCCGTCATGATGTCGCCCGACATCCGCACGTAAGCGACCCGTGTGCCATCAGGGCTGATCTGCGGGTCGGTCGCTCCCGCCAGCCTGAACAGATCCTCGCCTGTGAACGTGCGGGTGGGTCCCTCTGCTGCCGAAGCAATACTGGCAGGACATACAAGGCTCACAGCGGCGCTGGCGGCCAAGAGAAGCGGAAGGGCTCGGCGCAAGATATCGTCTCCGGAGGTTGAGCTAAGCTGCATCATTGCAACGACAAACCGGTGAAATCCAGCGGCGCGATTGCGGGTCCCCGCGAACAAACTGCTGGAACCTGCTTCAAACCTGCTACTTATCCGACCATGGTCGAAACCGAACCCCACGACTCCAGATTTGATGATCGCGGCTTCCTGGCTGTCGTGGCGATCGTCACGCTGCTCTTCTGCTGGCTCATTGCCCCTTACTTCGGTGCGATCCTGTGGGGTCTGGTGGCAGCGATCCTGTTCGAGCCCGCGACGCAACGTCTGGCCACGCACCTGAATGGCCACACGAACTTCGCAGCGGCCTTGGTGCTTCTGCTGATCGTTGGATTGATCCTTGTTCCTGCACTCCTTCTCGGGACCAGTCTCGTGCAGGAGGCGACGGCTCTCTATGAGCGGATCCGCCTCGGAGAGATTGACGTCGTCGGCATGCTGAACGGCGTCCGGGATGCGCTCCCCAGTCGCGTGCGCCAATACATTGACGCTCAGGACCTGAGCGACTTTGACTCCCTCCGGCGGATGTTCGGCACCGGGATTGCGGACGGTCTGCAGAGCATTGCTTCACGCGCGCTGGTCGTGGGGCAAGGCGCGCTCAGCTTTCTCGCCGCACTGGGCGTCATGCTGTACCTGACCTTCTTCCTGTTGCGTGATGGTCGCCGCTATGGAGCGATCATCCGCTCGGCCCTGCCGCTCCGGCCCGATCTGCGTGACAGGCTTATCGACCACTTCGTGATTGTAGTGCGGGCCACGATGAAAGGCACGGTCGTCGTTGCCGTGGTGCAAGGGGTCCTCGGCGGCTTCATCTTCTGGGCACTCGGCATTGAAGGCGTGCTTCTATGGGGCACGCTGATGGGATTCTTTTCGCTGCTGCCGGCGATAGGGACGGGCATCGTCTGGGTGCCCGTGGCAATCTACCTGCTTGCGACAGGCGCGTGGGTCAAAGGCGCCGTCATGATCTTCTGCGGCTTCTTCATCATCGGCCTCGTCGACAATCTCCTGCGCCCAATCCTGGTCGGTCGTGACACACGCATGCCGGACTTTGTGGTGCTGATCGCCACGCTCGCCGGACTGCAGTTGTTCGGCCTGAGCGGTTTCATCGTCGGGCCGGTGATTGCCGCGCTGTTTATTGCCGTCTGGAGCATGGCGATCGAGCGCAAGGACCCGGAGCTGGATCTCCTGCCAGCGGCCGGAAAGCAGGAAAGCCCTGCTCTCCCGAGCCCTTCCAGCCGCCCCTAGTCAGTCACGCTTGAAGGGATTCTTCGGACTGCGCAGATTCAGCCTGATCGGCACCGCATCGAAACCGAGTTCACGGCGGATGCCATTGATGAGGTACCGCTTGTAGCTCTCTGGCAGCATGTCCAAGCGAGTTCCGAAGAGGACAAAGCCCGGCGGCCGGGTCTTGGCCTGCGTGATGTAACGCAGCTTGATCCTTCTGCCACCGGGGGCCGGTGGCGGGTTGGCCGTCAGAGCATCATCGAACCAGCGATTGAGAGCCGCTGTCGGGACGCGGCGACTCCATGCCTCGCGCAGATCGAACGCGGCGCGGATCATGTCATCCAGACCCTTGCCAGTGCGGGCCGAGACCGCGAGCAGAGGCACCCCGCGCACTTGCGCAAGCCCATCATCCAGTGCCGCACGGATACCCTGGAACAGCGAGGAGGCATCCTCGGCAACGTCCCATTTGTTAATGGCGATCATCAGGGCACGGCCCTCTTCCAGCACCATCGACGCGATCTTGAGATCCTGATGCTCCAGCCCCCGTGTGGCATCGAGCAGGAGCACAACGACTTCGGCGAAATCTATGGCGTGCCGCGCATCCGCGACCGAGAGCTTCTCCAGCTTCTCCACCACTTGCGCCCTCTTGCGCATGCCAGCCGTATCGATCAGGCGAACCGGGCGGACCTCTCCGTTGCGAGCGGTCCACTCCCAGTCAATGGCGATGGAGTCTCGCGTGATCCCCGCTTCGGGTCCCGTCAGAAGACGATCCTGACCCAGCAGCCGGTTGATGAGCGTTGACTTGCCGGCATTGGGCCGGCCGACGATGGCCAGCTTCAGCGGCCCCTGAAGCAACGCTTCCTCGTCGAACTCCTGATCCTCGTCCTCCTCTTCCTGAAGAGGCTCAAGGTGCGGCAGAAGCGCTTCGAACAGGTCGCCCATTCCCTCGCCGTGCTCGGCTGACACGGCAACGGGATCCCCCAGGCCGAGCGAGTAGGATTCCAGCAGGCCGCCCTCACCGGCCCGACCTTCGGCCTTGTTCGCGACCAGGATCACGGGCACCGGTGAGCCCCGCAGCCAGCGCGAGATTTCCTCGTCCAGCGGCGTCAGGCCCGCGCGCGCATCCATGACGAAAAGAGCCACATCGGCTGTTTGCAAGGCCGCTTCGGTCTGCTGACGCATGCGGCCGGGCAACGTTTCGGCGTCCTCGTCCTCCCACCCGGCCGTGTCCACGATCGTGAACTTGAGGCCGAGCAGTTCAGCGTCTCCGAACCGCCGGTCGCGGGTGACGCCTGGCTGGTCGTCAACCAGGGCGAGCTTCTTGCCGACGAGGCGGTTGAAAAGCGTGGACTTGCCCACATTGGGGCGGCCGATAATGATGACTTGCGGGGACATGATAATCGGGGACGTGGCGGTTTGCGCCGGTAATGGCAAGTCCCGTTACCGCCCGACGCAATCAGCCGTTACGAAATGAGTCGTCGCTCAGCCTTTGCTGGCGACGGGCGCGCCTTCTCCCAGATCCTCGTACCAGGCTTCCACGGGACCATTGAGCTTGATCGTCAGCGGCTGACCGGCGCGATCCTTGGTCTTGCCGGCCTGCACCCGGATCCACCCTTCGGAGATCGAGTATTCCTCAACATTGTTGCGGACCGTGCCTTTGAAGCGAATGCCAATGCCTCGTTGCAGCTTGTCCGCGTCGAAGTAGGGGCTACGGGGGCTGATCGCCAGGCGGTCCGGCGGCACGTCCGGGCCAGTGCCGGTTTCGGGGGTGGTATCGTCGCTCATGGGCCGCGGTTTAGAGTCGATTGGCGGCTTGTCAACGCGCGCGGCTTGCCCTAAGGGCGCGCCTTCCGCACTGGAGCGGGCGCGTAGCTCAGCGGTAGAGCACACCCTTCACACGGGTGGGGTCACAGGTTCAATCCCTGTCGCGCCCACCAGGGAAGCCTGATTGGCTCCCTGGATTGTGCCGATTCCGTCGATGCGGCCGTTTTCTCTGAATGAATGAAGTTGTGGGATTGCGAGAGCGCGCTCGGTGTTCTCAGCCGCGTGGAGCATTGCCTGAATGGCTGCAACACTCTGCGGCCGAGAACACCGCCCCCCTTCTGTCCCCTGCCCCCGATTGCGACCCGATTAGGCTGTGCGCTTCTTTACGCGTATGACGGAGCTAGAACGACTGCCGTGGATCGTCACCTTCGGTTCGGACCGGAGCGGAGCGCCACCTAAGGTGCCGTACGGAGGTGAGGCATACCTCGAAGCAAGTCAGGCTCGTCTTGCGCGGGGCTTGGCGAGGCGGCATAGCCCGGCCCATGCATGACATTCGGCTTATCCGCGACGACCCTGCCGCATTCGACGCTGCCCTAGCACGACGGGGCGCTGAACCGGCCTCCTCGCACATACTGGCTCTCGACCAACAACGCCGTGATGTCGCCACCCGCCTGCAGGAAGCGCAGAACCGGCGGAATGAAGCATCGAAGGCGATCGGGCAGGCAATGGCCAAGGGGGACCGCGAGAGCGCCGAGGCGCTCAAGGCCGAAGTCGCGCTGATCAAGGAAAACCTTCCTTCGCTCGAAAGCGAAGAGCGCGACCTGGACGAGGCACTTCGGTGCGAGCTCGCGCGCTTACCGAATCTGCCGCTTCCCCAGGTGCCCGAGGGCGCGGACGAGTCGGACAATGTCGAAGTCGCGCGCTGGGGGACACCTCGCGAGTTTGCGTTCACTCCGCGCGAGCATGCCGATCTGGGGCCGGCGCTTGGAATGGACTTCGAAACCGGCGCGCAGATTTCGGGCGCGCGCTTCACGTTCCTCAAGGGCCAAATGGCGCGCCTGCATCGCGCCCTGGCCCAGTTCATGCTGGACCGCCAATCAGGCGAAAACGGCTACATGGAATGCGCGCCCCCGCTGCTGGTGCGTGACGAGGCGGTATTCGGCACCGGCCAGTTACCCAAGTTCGCCGAGGATCTGTTCCGCACGACGGACGGTCGTTGGCTGATCCCGACAGCCGAAGTTTCGCTGACCAATGCAGCACGAGAGCAGATCCTGGGCGACGATACCCTGCCGCTGCGGATGACGGCGCTGACCCCCTGCTTTCGCTCAGAAGCTGGTGCGGCGGGGCGGGATACCCGTGGGTTGATTCGGCAACACCAGTTCGAGAAAGTAGAGCTCGTTACGATCTGCAAGCCGGAAGAGAGCCCCGCCGAGCACGAGCGGATGGTAGCCGCTGCCGAGTCGATCCTGCAGGCACTCGAACTGCCCTATCGCAAGGTCTTGCTCTGCACCGGTGACATGGGAGCCACGGCTCGCAAGACCTTCGACCTGGAGGTCTGGCTCCCCGGCCAAGGTGCGTACCGTGAAATCAGCTCTATCTCGGATTGCGGCGACTATCAGGCACGTCGGATGAACACCCGCTACAAGCCGGAGGGGTCCAAGCGAACCGAGTTTCTTCACACCCTCAACGGGTCGGGCCTGGCGGTCGGACGCACACTCGTCGCGGTACTGGAAAACTACCAGGAGGAAGACGGTTCGGTTCGGGTTCCAGAGGCCCTGCGCCCTTGGACGAGTGGCCTTGAGAGACTCATACCCGCAGGCCGGGACTGAGCCATGCGGATACTGCTCACCAATGATGACGGCATCAACGCGCCCGGCTTGTACGTCCTGGAGAAAATCGCGGGACAGCTGTCGGACGACATCTGGATCTGCGCCCCAGCGGAAGAGCAGTCCGGAGCCGGTCACTCGCTGACCCTCACGCGGCCCGTCCGCCTGCGTGAGCATGCGCCGCGACGGTTCTCCGTAACAGGCACACCCACGGACGCGGTGACGATGGGGCTGCGAAAGGTGCTTCCGGGACCGCCCGACCTCATTCTCTCCGGCGTAAACCGCGGGGCTAACCTGGGCGACGATGTGACCTACTCGGGTACCGTGTCTGCGGCCCTCGAAGGCGCACTCGCGGGGATCCGCTCGATCGCGCTCAGCCAGGTCTATACGCGCGAGGGTATGGGCAACGCCGTCTCGTTCGCCGCTGCGGAAGAGTGGGGCCCGAAGGTCATAGCCCCCCTCTTGGAAGCACCGTTTGCCAGCCGCACTCTCGTCAATATAAACTTCCCGGCGGTATCGGCAGAAGAGGTGCAAGGCATCCGCGTGGTTAGGCAGGGTTTTCACGACTACGCGCGCGGCTCGCTCGTCGAAGGCATCGACCCTCGCGGCTTCCCCTATTACTGGTTCGGCCTCCATGGCATCGAGCACACGCCCGGCCACAACACGGACCTGGAAGCGATTGCGGAAGGTTACATCTCCGTGACACCACTGCACCTGGACCTCACCCACGATGCGTCTCTTGCAGCTTTGGCAAGCCGCTACACCGGATGAGGCTCGCTGCGCTTCTGCTCGCAGCGGCGCTGCTGCCTCTCTCCGCCCACGCCTCTCCGCGGACTGAGACCGAACATCTCGTCGCAGAAGGCGAGACACTGAACGGCATCGCCAACAGAGCCGGTGTGTCCAGCAAGGCCATTGCAACGGCCAATGGGCTCAAGCCACCGTACACCGTTCGGAGCGGGCAGAAGCTCAGGATCCCGCGTCGGGGCGCGGGCCAAAGCGCCTCTACCGTAAACAGGAACCTGCCGCCCGACCGCGAAAGCGTGCATGTCGTTACCGAAGGCGAGACATTGGGCGGCATTGCGCATCGGGCGAAAGTCCCGCGCGTGCTGATCGCCGAGGCCAATCAACTGAAGCCCCCCTTCGCAGTGCGGACAGGGCAGAAGTTGCTTATCCCTCGCACGCGCCGCTACGCCGTTCGGGAAGGCGACACGGGGTCGGGCGTCGCTGCGGAATATGGCGTCCCTTGGCTTCAGATCGCGATCGCCAACGGGATCGATCCTGCCGCACCGCTTCTGCCCGGCAAAGAACTGTTGATCCCGACGGTCCTCGATCCTGCGGCAGCTCCTGCGGCCACCCGCGATGCCCGCACGGAAAGCCCGCCTGCTGACCTGTTGTCGAAAGCGCCGTGAGCCGGAAGCGCCCGCCCCGGTCATTGAAGCCACTGCGACGCGCCATTCCCGTGCCGGTCTGGGCCGATCTTGGCCTGCGGCTCGGCGGCGCGCTAGCCCTCGTCTTTATCGTCGTCATCATTCATTGGTTCGACCGCGACGGGCTGCAGGACTCGCTGGATGGTGAGGTAAGCTTCCTCGACGTCGTTTATTTCACGATGATCTCCATCACCACCACTGGCTTTGGCGACATAGCGCCGGTGACTGATCGGTCGCGGCTGGTGGAAGCAGTGATCGTCACCCCGATCCGCTTCGCCGTGATCTTCATCTTCGTCGGGACGGCGTACAACTTCATCATCCGACGCAGCTGGGAGACTTGGCGCATGAAACGGATCCAGGAGCGGTTAGCCGACCACATCGTGGTCCTGGGCTATGGAATCAGTGGCTCGGAAGCCGTGAGCGAGCTTCTGGCGCGTGGCACCGATCCCGCCTGCATCGTCGTCGTGGACCCGAGCACCGCCCGCTTACAAAAGGCGGAGGCTGTGGGCTGCAACGTGCTCGAAGGAGACGCAACACGCGACGAGACGCTTTCAGCGGTGCAGATCGACAGGGCGCGCTCGGTCCTCGTTTCAGCCGGGCGCGACGATACTTCGATCTTGATTGTGCTAACGGCGCGGCACCTTGCCCCAAGCGTCCCGATCACCGCTGTCGTGCGTGCCGACGACAACGAGATACTGGCCCGACAGGCTGGCGCGGACAACGTCATCAACCCGGTTCGCTTCACGGGGCTGCTGCTGGCGGGATCGGCACGCGGCAAGCACATTTCGGACTATCTTGCCGACCTCGCTTCCGTGAGCGGGCGCGTCCAACTGGTCGAGCGGACGGTCACCCCAAGCGAAGTCGGCAAACCTCTAACCGCTCTTGAGAGTGGCGGTCGCGGCCTTCGCGTCTATCGCCAAGGTCGCCCGATCGGCTTTTGGGAAGACGCAGCGCGCTCCCTTGAACCCGGCGACCTGGTGGTTGAGATTGCCCCAACCTGCCCTAACGAAGGCGACGGTTAGCCCAGCGCCCAGAACACCACGCCCATCGCAAGATAGGCCGCAAGCCAGAAGCCGCAGTCAAGGAGACGCTTCGTCGGCTCAGTGCCGGTGCGAGCATGCGTGAGCCATACGGCGGGCAGTACGAAGAACAACGCCGTTCCGCCGGTCTGCATGAAATAGAGCCATGGCTTGAAGGCCAGCGTCTCAGCGCCGATGCGAGCGAAGTTGTGCCCGAGCATGATGGCCGACAGCAGGAAAACCAAAGCTGGTAGCCACAATTTGCCTCCAGCAGTCTGGGCCCCGCCTAAAAGCGGCCGGCCGCTTCGGAACAGCGGACCGTTCCAGACCAATCCCACTGCGACTGCCAGCGCGGCAGCCAGGATCACCGCGAGCCAATTGACCGGACCCATCGCATTCCTCCCCTATATGTTCTGCAATGGTAGCGAGAATCATCGAAGAGGTGTAGGGGCCCGCGTTCCATGACCATCGAACTTCCCTCGCCGCGCAAAGTCGGCATGGTCAGCCTCGGCTGCCCCAAAGCGCTCGTCGACTCGGAGCGGATCCTGACACGGCTGCGCGCCGACGGCTACTCCATGAGCGCCGACTATAACGGCGCGGACGTCGTCCTCGTCAACACCTGCGGCTTTCTCGACTCCGCCAAGGAAGAGAGCCTCGCGGCCATTGGGGAGGCTATTGCGGAGAACGGCCGCGTTATCGTCACCGGGTGCATGGGGAATGAGGCCGAGGTCATTCGAGCCAAATTCCCTGAAGTGCTCGCCGTCACAGGCGCACACCAGTACGAAGCCGTGGTCGAGGCAGTCCACCAGGCCGCTCCGCCAGAACTCGGCCCCTACCTCGATCTGATTCCGCAGGCAGCCGGGGATGATCGCGGCATCAAACTGACGCCGCGGCATTATAGCTATCTGAAGATTTCCGAAGGGTGCAATCACGCTTGCGCCTTCTGCATCATCCCGCAGCTGCGCGGAAAGCTTGCCAGCCGGAGAATCGATGCGGTCCTGCGCGAGGCGGAGAAGCTCGTAGCTTCAGGCACTCGCGAGCTGCTGGTGATCAGCCAGGACACTTCGGCTTACGGCGTCGATATCGCGCACGAATCGCGCGACTTTCATGGGCACCCGGTGCGCGCGCACATGACCGACCTGGCCCGCGAACTCGGTGGTCTGCGCGGGTCGGATGGCACCCGGCCCTGGGTCCGTTTGCACTATGTCTACCCCTACCCGCACGTTGATGCGGTGATCCCGCTCATGGCGGAGGGGCTGCTCACGCCTTACCTCGACATACCGTTCCAACACGCCGCGCCAAACGTCTTGCGGGCCATGAAGCGCCCCGCGAACGAAGCAAAGGTGCTGGAGCGGCTGCGCAAATGGCGGGCGATCTGTCCCGACATCGCCATACGCTCCAGCTTCGTGGTCGGCTTCCCTGGCGAGACGGAAGCGGATTTCCAGTACCTGTTGGACTGGCTCGACGAGGCACAGTTGGACCGCGTGGGCGCCTTCCGCTTCGAACCTGTCGAGGGCGCCACGGCCAATACGATGCCCGGCGCTGTTGCTGAGGAAGTCAAAGAAGAACGCTACGCCCGAATCATGGAGAAGACCGCTGCGATCAGCGCCGCAAAGCTCGCGGCCAAAGTCGGGCGGGTCCTGCCGGTTATCATCGATGAAGTGGGCGAGCCGGACGAAGATGGAGACATAGGCGCTACCGGGCGCTCGCAAGCCGATGCCCCGGAGATCGACGGCGCTGTTCACCTGCGCCAGGTGAGCGCTGACCTGACCGTGGGCAGCATTGTCGATGTGCTTGTTGAGGATGCGGACGCCCACGATCTTTTCGGCGCAGTGGCCGGCCAACCGTAGCTGTGACGGCACCGTCGCGCCGATCTTAATTGCAAAGTTTGCAAGAACAGTGTTCTCTTTCGCACTTGCAGCATGACGTAAACGTAAGCATAAGGGACGGGCCTTTCAGGCATCCTCTCCCAAACTTTCATAGGGCTGGTCCTCGGACCAGCCCTTTCTTTTTGGCCGACCACGGGTGCCCGGTGGTGCAGCACTCGCCTTCCGGTGGCGAGTTGCGCACAATTGTCCTAGGCCATGCGACATGGCCGATTCAAACCGCATCTATACCGCCGCACTTGTCGTCATCGGTGACGAGATCCTTTCGGGCCGGACGCATGATAAGAATATCGCTCAGGTCGCGGCCTGGCTGGGTGTTCAAGGTATCCGTCTCGCGGAAGTGCGCGTGGTCCCCGATGTCAAAGAGGCGATCGTGGAAGCGGTGAACGCGCTGCGTGTCCGCAACGACTATCTGTTCACGACAGGGGGCATCGGGCCAACGCACGACGATATCACGGTCGATGCAGTGGCCGCCGCACTCGGTGTGCCCGTGATCGTGCACCCCGAGGCGCGAACGATACTGGAAGAGTACTACCAGACGCGCGGCGGCCTGAATGAGGCCCGCCTGCGAATGGCCCGCGTACCCGAAGGCGCAGACCTCATCCCGAACCGTTACACAGGCGCTCCTGGTATCCGGTACGACAATCTCTTTCTGATGGCCGGCGTTCCTCAGATCACGGCCGGTATGCTGGATGCGCTCACCGGCACGCTCGTCGGCGGCGCACCAGTCCTCACCGAGACAATTGGCTGCTGGGTGGCCGAAAGCGAAGTGGCCGACCTGCTGCGCCAGACGGAAAAGGCGCACGCGGGTGTCCAGATCGGCAGCTACCCCTTCTGGCGTGAGGGCCGCAACGGTGCGAACTTCGTGATCCGCTCCACAGATGCGGAGCAGCTGGCCGCATGCTCTCGCGCCCTGAGCCAGGGCCTTGCGGCGCTGGATCGCCCTGCAGTCGCGGGAGGTATCTAGAGCGTGCTGCTTTGAGCGGAGACGCTCTAGATCTTCAGTCGCCGCGTCTTCCGGAACGTCGGACGTAAACGTCAGCCCGAACTGGCCCAGGCACCTTCTGGCTGACCGGCACCGCCCCGGGTAGCGGCGGTGCCAAAGAGTCAGGCTGCGACGGTTTCTGTTCCGGCGATCGACGTGCGGTGCATCATGCGGCCGGTCGATTTTTCGTAGGGGATCGCCCGGTGCATGGCGCCAGTGTTGTCCCAAATCACGAAATCGCCCTTGCTCCACTTGTGGCGCAGGGAGAAAGCGGGCTGCGCGGCCCATTCCTGCAAACGGATCAGCATCGCGCGTCCCGCGGGGATCTCCATGCCGACGATATGGTCAGCGGTGGTGCCGATCACCATAGACTTGCGACCGGACTCATGAGTCCAGACGATAGGGTGCTCCTTGACCATACCGATCCCAAGCACCCTCTCGCGGTGCTTCTCCGGAATGGCGTCCGCGATAGGCGAAAGACTTGCCTTCACGGAGTGCACGGCCTTCAGTCCTTCGAGTGCCTGCTTCTCTTCCTCTGGCAGGCCTTCGTAAGCAGCGTAAGTGCTCGCAAACTCGGTCTCGCCACCCTTGTCCGGAGCGATCCGGCAGGAGAGCAGTGTCGCGAACGGCGGCGGCATATCCACGGTGATCCCGTCCATGTGCCAGAAGAAGGTGCCCAGCACGTATTCGGGCTGCGGATTGATCTTCTCGTCCAGAGTAACCTGGTAGACGTCCTGGTCGTTGCTCTGCACGTTGTTGCGCGCAGTCAGGCGCACCTTCCCGCCCATGAGGTCGGTGATCCGCAGTTGCTCCTCGTCGCTGAGATCGATCTGCGGAAAGACCACCACCGTGCGCTCCTCGACCTTGGCGCGAATCGCGGCCGCGGCCTCGGGCGTGAAGATGTCCTCGCGATTGTCCCAGAGGACCCGCGAACCGATAAATTCCTTGATATTCTCGAAATGGATAGCCACTGGCTGCCTCTCCCGAATGTCGTGCTGAACAGGTGTACAGCGCGCCGTTACACCGGATCGCCTCAACCGTAAACGCGATTGTTGGGCAGCGGACGCTACGTCGTTACGCGCGGGCCGCGTAGATCAATCGCCCCTCGCCCATGAGGTCGAAAACACGCGCCAATTCCCGCTCACCGACGGCAAAGCATCCCTGGCTGCGGCCCAGCTTGCCATGGGCCGGCAGCATATCCGCGTTGGCATACCAGGCGCCATGGACGACAATCGCCCGGTCCAGCGCATTGTTGTTCGTCGGATCCAGACCCAGCAGCCGCTGCGAACGCCCGTGCTTACCTACGTAGTAATTCGCCGTGACAAACGCGCCCTTGCTCGATGCATTGGAATTCGGCTTGTTGGAGAAACGCTGAAGAAAACCCGTGTGCCCCGGATCCGAGCCAGAGCCATGCGCCACGAGGAAATTCGTCGTTTCACCGGACGCGAGGTCCAGAACCTGCATCCGCATCTCGGACGAAGGTTGCGAAAAATCCACAACCGCGATGCGATCACGATGCCGGATGAGGCGATCATGGCGGTCGAGCGCTGCGAGCGCTTCCTTTACCAGTGGCGCATGCTCTTTAGGAGCAGCGGGCACAGAGCCTGGGCGGGCCTGCACGGGTCTGGGAACCATCGGCATGAGTTTGGCAGAAGAAGAGGAGTTCGCTGTCATCCAGCTTCGGTGCGAGGCGCTTACGCCGGCGACCGCGAGCGCGACGCCAGACATGATCAGCGTGCGTCGTTCCATCAGTGGTGTGTGAGGCATACCGGAAATGTAGTGCATTTCCCGCCACTTGGCAGGATCAGAACACGGAAATTAAGACGGAACGAGCCGCACAAGGGATGAAGCCGGGAACGAAAAGGCCGGCCAGGTTTCCCCGGCCGGCCTCTATCTCTGCGATCGAACGGAAGCTTAGGCGCCCGCGACCTCAGTTGTGTCGATCTTGATGCCAGGCCCCATCGAGGACGAGAGCGTGATCTTCTTCACGTACTTGCCCTTCGCGCCCGCCGGCTTGGCCTTGACGATGGCATCGACGAAGGCGTCGAAGTTCGTCTTGAGATCAGTGTCCGAGAACGACATCTTGCCGAGACCGGCGTGGATGATGCCCTGCTTCTCAACACGGAACTCGATCTGGCCGCCCTTGGCGTCCTTGACTGCCTGAGTTACGTTCGGAGTCACGGTGCCCAGCTTCGGGTTCGGCATCAGGCCCTTGGGACCCAGAACCTTACCGAGACGCCCCACAACGCCCATCATGTCCGGAGTGGCGATGACACGGTCGTAATCGAGGTTACCGGCCTGCATGTCTTCCATCAGGTCCTCGGCGCCCACTTTGTCAGCACCGGCGTCCAGCGCTTCCTGCGCCTTGTCGCCCTTGGCAAAGACGGCGACGCGCACGGTCTTACCGGTGCCAGCAGGCAGCGAAACCATGCCGCGAACCATCTGGTCTGCGTGACGCGGATCGACGCCCAGGTTCAGCGCGACTTCCAGAGTTTCGTCGAACTTGGCGCTCTTGAGGTCGCGCAGCAGAGCGATCGCGTCGTCAACGCCATAAAGTTTCTGGTTGTCACCCAGCTTGATCTCGAGAGCCTTAGCTTTCTTGGTCTGCTTAGCCATCGGTTCAGCCCTCCACCACTTCGAGACCCATCGAGCGTGCGGAACCCTCGATGATCTTGGTTGCCTGGTCGATGTCATTTGCATTGAGATCGGCGAACTTGGTCTGCGCGATCTCGGCAAGCTGCGAGCGCTTGATCGTGCCAGCCGAAGCCTTGCCCGGAGTCTTCGAACCCGACTTGAGGCCAGCAGCCTTCTTGATCAGGAACGAGGCCGGCGGCGTCTTGGTAACAAAGGTGAAGCTGCGATCCGAATAGACGGTGATGATCGTCGGGATCGGCATGCCCTTTTCGAGCTCCTGCGTGGCAGCGTTGAACGCCTTGCAGAACTCCATGATGTTGACACCGCGCTGACCCAGTGCCGGACCGATCGGCGGCGAGGGGTTGGCGGCACCAGCTGCAACCTGCAGCTTGATGTAACCGGAAATCTTCTTGGCCACGAGGGGCCTCCTTTCACACTATCGCCGCGCATCCGTTTGGAGAGTTGCGGCTCATGTTAAGCGGTCAAACGGAAAAGCTGCCCTTTCCTCCCGCACGAATCCACGGCACCAGCGGCACCGGGAAGCGGCCCCCTTAGCTTCGACACGCCGGATTAGCAATCCGTTTGCAACGCCACACCTGACGACTGCTAGAACATAGGTCCAATGTGGAGCGAACGAAACTTGGTTTCCGGCCCTCGTGTAATAGAGCTCGCCTCGCGGGGGCGCATGGGGATCAACGTCTTCGCTGCACCCTCGTCCCGGTGAGTACAAACGTGACCACAGCCAACCGCATTGCCTATATCGACGGCCTGCGTTTCGTCGCAGCAGGCATGGTCTTGCTACAACACTACTTCGAGCACCGAACCGGCTTCATGATGCGGGTGGTCACAACGTTGCAACCCGGCGTTGCAGGTGTCGCCCTATTCTTCTTCGTGAGCGGCTTCATCATCCCCTTCTCGGTCTCGCGCGGGTTCAACCCGATCGATTTCGCCATTCGCCGAGTAAGCCGCATCTACCCTCTTTATCTGGTATGCTTGGTACCCTTTGGCCTTTATCAGCTCACCGGCTTCGGCCTTGCAGCACGCCCGGATTTTAGCTCCGAAACCTGGGTGGCGGCAGCATTGCTTTTGTCAGAATACGTGGGCGAGAAGCCGATCATCGGCGCAGCCTGGACCCTACCGTTAGAGTTCCTCTGGTACGGGATCTTCGCCGCCTTCGCATCGACCGGTCGCTCGGGAGTTGCTGCGCAGCTGGAATGGACGATCGCTGGCATAACTTTGCTTGCCCTCGCATTCACGATGACGACCGGCTTACGTGTGCCTGCCGGACGCATATTCATGCTCTACGCTGCGGTGATCGGATACAAGGCGTTCCTGCTGACGGAAGGAAGCTTGAGCCTGCGACAATTCATGCGCAGCATAGCCATCTTCGCAGGACTGCTCATCCCCTCCTTTTACATCGCCTTCAGCGTTCACAGCCACGACCGCGTCCCGTTTGCGCAGGCGCTCTATCCTTGGCTGTTTTCCTTGGCGCTGTTCCTCTCAGTGGTGCTGCTGCCGCGGGTCAGAAACAGCGCGGTGCTAGCTAATCCACTGACGGCGTACCTTGGCGCAATCAGCTACTCGATCTATCTCATCCATGGCCCGACTTACGATGCCGTCCGCAGCATCACATGGCCGACCTGGACGATCCCGATTTCAGTGATCGCCACTTTCGTGCTCGCCAGCCTGACGTACCAGTTCGTCGAACGCCGCGGCATAGATCTTGGAAGAGCGCTCTCCCGCCGCCTGAAGCATCGCGCCCCGACGCTGGCAGTAAGACACGCCTGAGCTGCAGTCATGTCCCGCGAGCGATGAGCATTCGCGGGACAGATCTGAAGCCTGAGTACCTCAGCCTTACTTCGACAGCTCCACCTGCTCGAAATCGAGCTCAACCGGCGTGGCACGACCGAAGATCGACACCGAAACCTTGACGCGGTTCTTGTCGAAGTCGAGCTCCTCCACCACGCCGTTGAATGTCGCGAAGGGGCCGTCGAGAACCTTGACCGAGTCGCCAATCTCGTAGTCGATATTGATGGTCTTGCGCGGCGCGGCGGCGGCGGCTTCGGCGGCGCCGAAGTAACGTGACGCCTCCGTCTCGCTGATCGGCTGCGGCTTGCCGCCCGAGCCGAGGAAGCCCGTCACCTTGGGCGTGTTCTTGACGAGGTGGTACACGTCGTCACTGAGCGTCAGCTTCGCGAGGACATAGCCCGGCATCGTCTTGCGCTCAGTCTGCACCTTCTTGCCGCGCTTCACCTCGGTCACGACTTCGGAGGGCACCTGCACGTCCTCGACATAGTGCGACAGGCCCATGCGCTCAGCTTCGGAGAGGATCGCCTCCTTCACCTTGCTTTCGAAACCGGAATAGGCGTGAATGATGTACCAACGGGCCATGGGTCTCTCTTGGTCGTTTCCAGCGCGAGGCGGACGAAAATCAGATCAGCGAAAGCAGCCACTGAACGAACGAGCCGAACAGCGTGTCGATGCCGAGAAAAAACACGGCGAGCAGCACGGTCATCAGGCCCACGAAGATCGCCGTGGTCACCGTCTCCTGCCGAGAGGGCCAGTAGATCTTGGACGCTTCGGTGCGTACTTGGCGGATGAATTCGCCGGGGCTGGTCTTTGCCATTGTGTTCGTCTCTTGCCTGCTTGCGCGCGAGCGGTGTTGTCTGTCTTCCGCCTAAGGCTCATCGCCGCCCCGGCTAGAGCCGGGAGGGGCAGCGATGGTCCTCTTGTCGGAAGAGATAGGCGATCTAGCTAGACTCGGGCGGGTTTGCAAGCCGCGCCAGGAACGAGTTGGGTGTGCGAAAGAGGATGCGCGCACCATCCGGCAGCGCAACCGGCCTCGCCGTCCCGATATACCAGAGATAGTCCGCCTTCTTTCCTGCGCGAAAGCGGCGCAAGTCGATACGCTGCCACGGCGCATAGACGATGCGCTGGCTGGGGTCTGCAAACCGGCGGTATTCCTTCTGACGCATACCCAGCATGTGCACGTCAGGAAGCGCGAAGTTGGAGTTCTCCAGCGCACTTTTGCGGACCAGAGCATAGCTGCCCAGGTGCTCGAACGGCCCAAAACCCCACTGGTAGCGTGGGATCGCGACGGCGGTGGCGACGCTCGCCCCCTGCGGCACATGATCGAGCGCTTGCAGCATGCGTTCTGACGTGCGCCCGTCCTCGTACCAGTTCACGGTTACGACCCCCAGGCGAACGAGGAACAGGCTGGCAGCGAGCGCCATGCCCCACCTTGGGGCCGGCCAGTCAATGGCCAAGCACCCGACCAGCAGTGCAGCCGTCGTGAGGCGATAGTCCGCATAGTCGCCGCCGAAGATGTGACGGGGCACGAGCAGCGTCAGGACCAGTAGCAGCAGCGCTGCCCAACCAAGCCGTCCATCGATGCGGCGGGTTATGGCAGCAACGGTAAGCACCGCCGCCAACAGAGCAATCGTGACAATGTCCAGCCATTCGACGTGGCTGCGCAAGCCCTTGTAGAGGATTGCCCACTTGTATTCGAGAACGTGCCCCCCGTACGACATCTTCGAGTTGCTGCCCATGCCTGCAAGCATCGGCAGCAGCGGAAAGATCAGCGGCCACGGCGCCAGCACCGCGCTGAGTCCTTTGCGCCGGTACCACTCGTATCCGAATACCAGTACGCCCAGCACGCCCCACCCCGACACGTGGCAGAGCCAAACTACGAAACCGACTGGCACAAACACGAGCCAGCGCCAGCGCCATCCCTCAAGCTTCACCCAACCTGCGAAAGCGAAGAGCGCCAAAGCAAGCGAGAGCGAGTAGTTCAGGAATCCCATCAACAGCGCCGGCGACCAGATCGTCGTGAACGCCAGGATCGGCCCGAACCCGATCCGACCCCGGAGGGTCCAGGCGACCGAAAGAAACGAAAGCCCCGTCAGCAGTGGAATGGCCCAGGTGATGAAGCGCCCTGCCTCCTCGAGGCCGAGCAGAGGCACCAGCGGCACCATGAGCAACTCTACGCCAAGGTTCCCCGTCCACTCCCACTTGAAGGTGTAATACGCCGTCAGGAACGGATCGCGCCCGTGATCGAGCATTACCTTGTAGCCGGCGAGATGTGAGGGGTAGTCCGTCATCTGCGGCGCCCAGGCGACGAGCACCGGAAGTGCGGCCAGCAGGGCAAGCGCAATGCCAAGCCACAGGCCGCGGTCGCGCCAGCCAGCATCGAGTTCGTCGCGCTTGCGCACCCCAACCTCAGTCATCGTGCCGACGTCGGGACGTGTCGAACCGTGCATGTGCGCCTGATCTGCATTGATGGATGCTGGCAGGAGTGGAGGGACTCGAACCCACGGCCCTCGGTTTTGGAGACCGATGCTCTACCAACTGAGCTACACTCCTGCGGGCGCCGTGCCTGTAGAGCGTGGGATCACCGTTGGCAAGCAAATCACCACTCGGTTTGTCACACACTTGAAAGATCACGGGCCGTGGCCGAGCCGAAGCTGCGGCTTTTCCGCGTCAGTCCGTAGCGACAAAGGCGTTACGCTTGCGATCCTTGACCACCTGCCTGGCCGGAAAAACCGTTCCATTCATAGTGATATAGACGCCCGGAGGCAGCGCCTGAGCGCTCGCGAAGGCCATACCCAAGTTGAAAGCGGCATCACTCTCCGCAAACCGAGCAGGCGCAAGTGCGCCGACCAGCACGATGGTGCGCCCTTCGACTTCCTCGAGAGCCGCGGCTGTCTGCACCATGGTATCGGTACCGTGAGTCACGACGATCGACACTTCTGGCGCCTGTTCGACGGCCACTCGAATCGCCGTACGGTCGTCATCCGTCAGCTCAAGCGAGTCTTTGCGCATCAGTTCCGCGATTCGAAACGGATGCGTCACCCGCGCCGTCTTGAGCAGCGCGGACACCATGGGCTCGGCAATCTGGTATTCGCTCAATGCGTCGAAATACTGTTTGTCGATCGTACCGCCGGTGGTCAGCACGAGAATAGGAGCGATCATGTTCGAGCCCTTAGGGGATTGGAATGATGCGCCATCTAACGCTGGAAACAGAGAGCTAAAAGCCTGTGCGCACTCTGCGTTGCGATCAGCAGAATCAGTCCTCCAGAATCAAGCTCGCCCGCTTCGTGTCGCGCATGCGCAGGTAGACGATCAGCGAAATGGCAATCATTCCAGTGACGTACCAGTAGAACGCCCGCTCCATCTCGTTGATCTTGAGCCATAACGCCACGTATTCGGCAGTTCCGCCAAAGATCGTGTTTGCGATCGCGTAAGGAAGGGCGACACCAAGCGCGCGGATATGCGCGGGAAAGAGCTCCGCCTTCACGACCGCATTGATGGAGGTGTAGCCGCTAACAATCACGAGCGCCGCAAGAACAAGTCCGAACGCCGTAAACGGACTGGCTACCGTTTCCAGCGCCCGGAAGATCGGATACGTGAGAAGTACGCCGGCAACGCCGAACGAGATCATGACCGGCTTGCGCCCCACCCGATCCGACAAGGCACCAAAGGCGGGCTGCATCAGCATGAAAACGAACAGCGCCGCGGCGGTGATCCGGGTGGCCTGTTCGACCGAGAAGCCGCTGGTGTTGACCAGGAACTTCTGCATGTACGTTGTGTAGGCATAGAAGGCGAGCGTGCCTCCCGCCGTCAGCGCCATAACCAGGAATGCCTCCTTGGGGTGCTGCCGGAAAAGGGAATAGCTACTTGAGCGGGGCGCCGCACTGCTCTGTGCGTTCGTGAAGCTCTCCGTCTCCTTTAGCTGCCTGCGAAGGTAGAACACGACGACAGCAAGGGCCGCTCCGATCAAAAAGGGAATGCGCCAGGCCCAGCTCCTAAGGGCCTCCTCCGACAGGACTGTCTGCAACACCAGCAGCACCGAAAGCGCCAGGAGCTGTCCTGAGATCAGCGTGACATATTGGAAGCTGGAGAAGAAGCCGCGGCGTTGACGCCCTGCCATCTCGCTCAGGTATGTGGCACTGGCGCCGTATTCGCCGCCGACGCTCAGCCCTTGCAGCATTCGTGCAATCACCAGCAGGACCGGCGCGAGCGTCCCGATTGCGGCGTAACCGGGAGTCAGGGCGATCATCAGCGATCCAGCGCACATCAGCGAGACCGACAGCGTCAGCCCCGCCTTGCGGCCATGTCGATCGGCGTAGATACCCATGACCCAGGCCCCGATTGGCCGCATCACAAAACCGACTGCGAAAATGGCAGCCGCGTTCAACAGCTGCGCCGTGCTGCTGCCCTCAGGGAAGAAGATGGGTGCGAAATAGAGCGCAAAGGCGGAATAGGTATACCAGTCATACCACTCCACCAGATTCCCGGCGGATCCACCGATGATGTTGCGGAGCCTGTGCCCCCTGAGCCCTTCATTCATGCACGGCTTATGCGGAGCAGGCGCGGCCGGCGCAACGCCGCTTCGTGCGAACACGCCGAGCCCCCGTTGATCTTTCCGCAAGCGCGACCTAGCTAGCCCCTGCGGCGACCACGTTCCCGCCCCAGAAAAGGGGAGATCAAGACCGGGACGGCCCGGCAGTTCCTGGTTGAGGTCTGCCATGCCTTGGATATCGCTCATTATCGCCGGTCTGCTGGAAGTCGTCTGGGCTACGGCCATGAAGCAATCGAACGGATTCACGCGACTGTGGCCCAGCCTTATCACCGCAGGCGCCATGCTTGTGAGCTTTGCCCTGCTCTCCTGGTCGATGCGAACTCTCCCGCTCGGCACTGCCTACATGGTATGGACGGGGATTGGCGCGGTTGGCGCCTTCATTGCCGGAGTGGCGATCTATGGAGAGGCGCTTACCTCGGGCCGCATCGTCGCAGCCGTACTGATCGTCGGCGGTCTTGTGCTGATGAAGCTCTCCAGTCACTGAGCCTAGGTAGCGGACAACAGGCGCGGCACCTTTAAGCACGAGAATTGCAATACGATCTGCTAGGCTACGGCCCGTGCACACTCCCGCGACACCCGTGACTATCGAACCGGAATTGCTGCTCCTGGCCTACCGCAGCGGCATATTCCCAATGGCCGACCATCGCGACGATCCCGAGGTATTCTGGGTCGAACCGCGTTTGCGCGCCCTCCTGCCCCTCGACGGCTTCCACCTGTCTCGCTCGCTTGCCAGGACTTTGCGGCGAGGCCGATTCGCCGTCACGTGTAATGCTGCGTTCTCGCAAGTGATGGACGCCTGCGCGGCTCCACGCGGTCCGGATAACGGGAGCTGGATCAGTCACCGCATCCAGGCCAGCTACGAGAACCTACACCACCTGGGCTTTGCCCACTCCATCGAATGCTGGCATGACAGCGAGGAAGGAAAGCGTGAACTGGTAGGGGGACTCTACGGGGTGGGGTTCGGAAAGGTATTTTGTGGCGAAAGCATGTTTTCTACTCGCCCGGATGCTTCCAAGGTCGCGCTGGCGTGGCTTGTCGCTGCGCTCGTAAAGGCGGGTGCACAGCTACTGGACTGCCAGTTCATCACTGAGCACCTCGCCTCGATGGGTGCCATCGAGATCCCGCAGAAGCGCTATCTCGCCCTCCTTGAACAGGCTCAGCCCTCCGGCGTTTCGGCTGCTGGGGGCTCTGGCGCAGGTGCAGGATTGCCTGTCGGAGACGCTGTGGGTGCAGGCGCAGGACTCTCGTTTGCAGTTCCCCTGCCATTGCCCGCCGCATTCGATGCCCTGCTGGACGAGGCTTCTTCCCGTGGGCTTGCTTCCTCACCCGGAAAGCTCATCGCACAGTTCTTGAGCCAGACATCGTAGATGGGATGCTGCACCACGTTCAACGCCGGCGAATTGGCAAAGAGCCAGCCAGAAAAGATCTTGTGCCAAGCCAGCGGCTCCTGCGGCGTGGCACGATCTTCAACGAAGACCTGAACGAAAGCACCCTCTTCTTCCGGCCTTTCCCAAGGCAGAGAACGCTCACAAGAAGCAAGTTTCAGGACGACGTTGCCCACCCGGCGGGTCTCGCCGGGCTTCATCGTTACGTCCTGAGTCAGGTTGTTGCGCTTGTTGAGCAGACCCAGCGTTGCCACGCGGTCCTTCAGCGGTGTTCCATAGGTGTTGGTCCCAGGATCAACAGCCTGCTTGGGGGGCTGCGCAAGCGATTCAGGAATGTCCGTTTCCTGAGCATTCGGCTCCGGCTCGCCTTTACAGGCACCGAGCAGTAGCATCAACGCCGCCGGTGCAGCTAAAGCGAACGCCCTCAACGATGCCGCCTCAGGCGTCCGGCGACCAGGCTTCGTAGTCGCCCGTCGCGCGGGCACGCTTGCCTCCACGCTGCAGTGCGCCCTGCGGAAGATAGGCCTCGCCGGTTCCGGTCGCGTTCGGGGTGTAATCCACTTCCCAGATGCGAGGCGGCGGCAGATGGCTCTCAGGCACGCCGTCATAGCTGTGATGCAGCCAGCCATGCCATTCGGCGGGAACGTAGCTGGCATCGTTGCTACCTGAGTAGATCACCCAGCGCTTCTCGTAACCTTGTGGGGTCTTCTGCTTGGAGGAGCGGTAATACTTGTTGCCTGCCGAGTCAGTGCCGACATGCTCGCCGTGCCGCCAGCTCCACAGCGACGTGCCGATCGTCGCGCCGTTCCACCAGGTGAAGATCTTCGAGAGAATACCCATGATGCTTTGGGCGTTAGCGCCCTTCGCCCGCCCTGCCAAGCGGATTGCCACCTGCCGGGCCGGAGTTCGGGAGGTTCCAGCGGACCTTGTCCCCCGGCTCAATGCCGAGTTCGGCCGCGCGCCCTCCATTCAACTCCAGCACGCCGCTCGCCAGGCCGGCAGCCGGCAATGGCGTCAGGTCGTAAGGCTGCCCATGCACGATGTTCAGAACGCGACCGTCGGTGCCGACATAGATGATGTCGAGCGGGATCACCGTGTTCTTCATCCAGAAGGCAGGCTGGCGGGGTGTCCTCTCAGGAAACAACATGCCCTCATCCGGCGCCATTTCGGTTCGGAACATCAACCCGCGGGCCTGCTGCTCAGGAGTGGAGGCGACCTCAACACGGAAGTTGTGAGCGCCGGTCTTGCTGCTGACGACAAGATCGATCACCGGCAATCCTGAGATCGGGTGAACTGCACCTGGCTGCGTCGCCGCAGCCGCAGCCGAACCGCTGTCCAGAGTGCCCGAGGAACAGCCACCCAGCGCAAGAGCCAGTGCCAGGATCGTCGATGTCATTCGCAAATGTCGTCTCCCATCGACGGCGCGGCTTCAGAATCGAACCCGAGTGCAGAATCGAACCCGAGTGCAGAATCGAACCAAGCCTCTACCGTGGCCATCTCAGTCGCTTCCACGATTCGTCGCGCGTTGTCGAGCGTGTGACCCGCGCGCAGCATGGCGGCGATCTGCTTTTCGCGCTGCGGGCGATCGGGCAGCGGGTCGCACCACGGACCGAACCTGCGCCGCTTGGCCAACATCAGCGCTGCCCGGCTCGCCTGTGCGGCGTCCGGAGCGACTTCCGTACGCACATCCTCCTCCACTCCCGCAGCCCGAAGCGCCTCCCCGACGCGTCGCCCGCCATAGCCGCGCCGCAAGAGGCTCTCGCTCTTCATTCGGGCGAAGGCCGCGTCATCCACATATCCTGCTTCGGCAAAGCGCCGCGACAGCCCCTCCACATCAGGGGCCCGATCCCCTTCCCAGCCCCGCTCACGCAACTTGCGGGCGAGGTAAGCCTCCAGCTTCGCACGGGTGGTGGCGAAGCGTGCGACGTAGGCGAGCGCCATTTCCTCCAGCTTCGCAGGAGTGAGCGGCGACGGTTTACGAAGGGTTCGCGGCATCTTGCCCTATTCGTGCCACACTCGCCTTTGATTGAGGAGAGGCGTTGAAAGCGCGGGAGAGAGTTGTTTCGTACTGGTCAAAACCCGGATAAGGGGCCGCGAAACCGCAAAAAACGTATAACAGCACAAGGTCTTGTGAAATGAACGACACCATCCGACTGGTGCCGGAAGTGAAGGAGCAGACGCTGCTTCCCACCCCCAACGAGGACGTTTTGCCGCGCCGCATGGCGGATTTCGGCACCTTCGGCGAGGCGCTGGACTATGCGGCGCAAGGCGTCCGCGGCCTGAACTTCCACGATCCGCGCGGTGTCCTCACGCGGCCCTACTCCTTCACGGAACTGCGCACGGACGCCCTCGCGGCAGCGTATGAATTGATCGCGCGCGGTTTTGTTCCCGGCGATCGGCTCGCTCTTATCGCCGAGACCGGGCCGGAGTTCGCGGCGCTATTCTGCGGCGCCGTCTACGCCGGGGTCTGGCCTGTGCCTCTGCCCCTGCCGACCAGCTTCGGCGGCAAGGACAACTATATCGAGCAGCTCGCGGTACAGCTCGCCAGCGCCGACCCGAAGATGCTGGTCGGCCCCGGCGAGATCGCCGAGATGACCGCCGCCGCCGCCGTGCGCCAGGGTTGCGAGCACGCGAACTGGCCTGACTTTACGCGAGCCAGCGCCAAGCCGTGCGACTTGCCGAAGACGGACCCGGAAGACATCTGCTACCTGCAGTATTCGTCTGGTTCGACGCGCTTCCCGCACGGCGTGGCAGTCACCCATCGCTCGCTGCTGTCGAACCTCGCCAGCCATAGCCACGCCATGCAACTGGAGCCCAGCGATCGCTGCATCTCCTGGCTGCCGTGGTACCATGACATGGGGCTGGTGGGCTGCTTCCTGTCGCTGATCGCCAACCAGGTTTCGGGCGACTACCTCAAGACGGAGGACTTCGCGCGCCGTCCGTTGGCGTGGCTGGACCTTATCACCCGCAACGAAGGCAACTCGATCTCGTACTCGCCGACGTTCGGCTATGATATCTGTGCCCGCCGCATTTCCAGTCAGACAGCGGTGTCCGACCGGTTCGACCTCTCGCGCTGGCGTCTGGCCGGCAACGGCGCCGACATGATCCGGCCCGACGTGATGCAGAACTTCGTCAACGCTTTTGCGGACGCGGGCTTCAAGGCGAGCGCCTTCCTGCCCAGCTACGGCCTCGCGGAAGCGACGCTGGCGGTCACCGTCATGCCTCCGGGCGAAGGGATTCGCGTCGAGCTCGTCGAGGAAGAGCGCCTTTCGGGAAGCCCGCGCGACCTGTCGCGCCCTGCCCGCTACCGCGCGATCGTCAATTGCGGCAAGCCCGTGCGCGACATGGAAGTCGTAATCCGCGGCGAAAGCGGGCAGACGCTCGGCGATCATCAGATCGGCAAAGTCTGGTGCTGCGGCACCAGCGTCATGCACTCCTACTTCCGTGACCCCGAAGCGACGGAGGCCTGCCTCGTGGATGGCTGGCTGGACACCGGCGACATGGGGTACATGGCGAAGGGTTACCTGTTCATCGTCGGCCGGGCGAAGGACATGATCATCATCAACGGCAAAAATCACTGGCCCCAGGACATCGAATGGGCGGTGGAGCAGTTGCCCGGCTTCAACCACGGCGACATCGCCGCCTTCTCCATCGAAATGGAAAACGGCGAGGAGACTCCGGCCGTGCTCGTCCACTGCCGTGTGTCCGACCCTGTGAAGCGGCTCGAGCTGCGCGACCAGATCCGCGACAAGGTGCGGTCGATCACTGGCATGAACTGCGTCATTGAGCTGGTCCCGCCCAAGAGCCTGCCACGCACCAGCTCCGGCAAGCTTAGCCGCGCCAAGGCCAAGAAGCTGTATCTGTCGGGAGAGATCGCGCCGTTCGAATTGGCGGCGTGATTCTTACCGCGAGCCGGGCGTGAACCAGCGCTGCTGCCAGCCGTAGACCGACGGGACGGGACGGCCGGCGGCATCGCGAGCCGGGCGAAAGCGGAAGCGCTCGGTCGCAAGCTGGCAGGTGATGCGGTCCGCCTCGGGATCGCGGCTCGGACGCAGAACGCGGCAATCACTCACCCGTCCTTCGGGGCTGACGGTAAGGGCGATTGTCACCGAACTTCCGAGCCGCAGATCGCGCGTCGCTCTCGGATAGTCGCGTGCGGACACGATATCGCCCGCAATCTTGACAGCTTTGGCAGCGCTGCCGCCGCCGCCGGTACCCGACCCCGCTGCACCGGCTCCAGTGCCTTGCCCCTCGCCCCCCGCCCCGGTGCCCGGGCCGCTGTCACTTGCCCCCGCCTCGTTCTGCGTCCCAGTGCCTGCAACAGCCGGCGCGGGATCGCGAGCCAGCACCACCTTGGGAGTGGGCGCCACGACCTCTTGCGGCTTGGCCGTCGTCCCGCGCGGCGCTGCGGCGCCTTCTTCCCGCTCCGGTGCCGGGGATGGTACCGGAGCGGGAGAGAGCTCCGGGCTCGGCTCGGGAATCGGCGCGGTAATGATGACGTCGAAAGCCTGAACGACGGGCCGAATAGCATCCGCAGCCAGGCTCGGCGCAAACGCGCGGACCAGCGCCGCAACGGCCAACACATGAAGGATTGTCACCAGCAGTGCGACGCCCAGGCGCGTTCGTCGCGGCGGCTTCATATCGGCATCGGCCATGGCACCTTTGATATAGTACGCCTCCAACAGCTTTGATAGGAGTAGAGCCAAGCAGGTCAAAAGCACTGCACAAGGGAGAGTAATCGTGAGTGAAGCCCAAGATGCGCCGTTTCGCCTCGTGCATGAGGACACCACTCTGCAGGGCTTCGTCTTCGCGCCAGCTGGTGAGGGCCCCCATCCCGCTGTACTGATGTTCCCCGGCGCCACCGGCCCGGCCGAGACCTTTCGCCGGACTGCGCGCGAACTTGCCGATCTCGGCTATCTGGTGATCGGCGCCGACATGTATGGCGTCGATGCGGATATCAGCACGCCACAGGCCGCCGGTGTCCACTTTGAGGCTCTGCTTCATGCACCCGATCGCTTGAGAAGCCGGGTTGTTGCGTGGTTCGAAGCCGCATGCGCACGTGACGACATCGATGCGACGCGTGTTGCGGCCATTGGTTACTGCTTCGGCGGCAAGTGCGTTCTAGAACTCGCACGCAGCGGCGCCGACGTTCGGTGCGTCACCAGCTTCCATGGCCTGCTCAAGACTCATGCGCCGGCACAGGCTGGAACCGTTCGCGCGAAGATCGCCATCTGGACTGGAGGCCGCGACCCTTACGCTCCTCTCGAGGACCTGGATGAGGTGCAACGGGAGTTCGATTCCGCAGGGGTCGACTACCAGTCCACGCTGTTCGCTCAGGCGCAACATTCTTTCACAGATCCAGATCACGATGGAGTTGCAGAAGGGATCGCTTATGATCGCCTTTCGCATCGTGTCTCCTGGGCCGGTACGCTTGCCTTTCTTGACGAATGTCTGCGCTAAAGGTGTGTCGGTCGTACCACAATGGGAACGTCAAAAATCGGAATTGACGTTCGGGATTGTGAAAGGTGAACACCTCGTTTAATAAGGTGCCTAAGCTCAAAGAGCAGGAATAACGAAGTCGCAAAAGCGGCTCGAGATAACAGGGAGGATGGCAGTACCGAAACTGCCCGGAGGCTGCATGCAGCCTTATCGGCCAGACTTTTACCAGAACAAGCAAGAATACAGTCGCAACCGCTTCGACGGACGGTACAGCACGTCCGCGACACAAGTCCTTGGGAGGATGTATTTAATGACTGATAAGGCTTGGAAATCCGTACTCAGCTTAAGCGTCGCAATGAGCAGCCTGACCGTCAGCATGGCGGCGATGGCACAGGGGACAGACGGCGAAATCATCGTCACGGCTCGCCGCACCGAGGAACGACTGCAAGACGTTCCTATTTCAATCACAGTGTTCAACCAGGAGCAGCTGCAGAAGCGGAACATCGCGGTAGCTTCGGATCTGGCAGTCTACACCCCATCTCTTTCGGTTAATACCCGTTACGGCCCCGAGAAGGCCACCTTCGCCATCCGCGGTTTCAACCAGGACGCAGCCGCAGCCCCGACAGTCGGTGTCTATTTCGCAGATGTGGTTGGCGTACGCGCCCAGGGCGGCACCGCCAGCGGCAGCACTGTTGGCGCAGGGTCGTTCACCGACCTTCAGAACGTCCAGGTTCTGAAAGGCCCCCAGGGAACACTCTTCGGCCGCAACACCACTGGCGGCGCGGTGTTGCTCGTACCGCAGAGGCCGACGGACAACCTCGAAGGATATGTCGAAGGCACATACGGCAACTATGACCAGAAGCGCGTTCAGGCCGCACTGAACGTGCCGCTGGCGGATACCTTCAAGGTTCGCTTCGCCGTGGACCGCAACAAGCGCGACGGCTACATGCGCAATCGCACCGGAGTGGGGCCGGACGCATACAACGACGTAGATTACTTCTACGGACGCATGAGCATCCTGGCTGAACTGACGCCAGAGCTCGAGAACTACACGATCGCGACGTACAGCAGCTCCGATACTTATGGCTATGCCAATCGCTACGAGAGCTGTGATCGCAATCCGGTAAGCCCGTTCGAAATCGATCCCCGGACTGGGCAGCGTGGCAATCTGCCTCGCTACTATACGTCCTTGGCAGCCTGCGATCAGATCGACCGGCAGGCGGCTCGCGGCGATGGCCCGCTGGATGTAGAGGTTCGCAACCCCAACCCGGGCATTAAGCTCGACTTGTGGCAAGTGATCAACACGACCACATGGCAGGCAAGCGACACGATCACGATCAAGAACATCCTCAGCTACGGCGAGTACCGCGAGAAGGCCGCGTTCAACCTTTACAGCGATAACTTCTTCGTGCCGGACACAGGAGTCACACGCGCGCTTGCGGCCAACGGGGGCCCTGCTCCTGGCTCTCCCTTTACTTATATCCGGCTGGGCACCCAACCCGGGTATGACGCCGCCGCCGGATCCACCACAGTGGAAGAACTCCAGCTGCAAGGCCGTACTACCGATGGCAAGCTCACCTATGTCGTAGGTGGCTATCTCGAGTTCAGCCGCCCTCTCGGCTGGAACCAGCAACGCACAGGAATCTACGGCAACTGTGCAGATCCCGGTACTCTGGACTGTCAGGGCGGCCTTCCGTTGGTTCCCCTGCCGGCGGGCGCCCTCTTCCCCGGATCTCCTGCATTTACGCTGCCAGGCGCGATCATTTCAGAGTCCCGCACGAGATTTGCGTTTGATAACCACGGCGTATTCGCACAGGGCACTTACAACTTTACCGATCAGCTGGCTCTGACGCTGGGCGGTCGCTGGACGTTCGACAAGATTGACGGCTATGCCGAGAGCAACCGGTACCTGTTCGCCACTCTTCCTGCCGCGTTTGGTGGATCCACACGGTTGTTCCAGCGCGTCTGCAACGACAACCTCAATCATCCGACGGTTAACCTGATTACGAATGGCGGCAACACCGCAGCCTGTGGCACGAACATCGTCAACAAGTCGAATAAGCCGACGTGGCTGGTTGGGCTCGATTACAAGCCGACCCCCGACTGGCTGCTCTACGCCAAGTATGCTCGCGGGTATCGTCAGGGCGCCGTGAACTTCACAAATCCCGGCCTTGAGACAGTGGGGCCCGAGAAGCTCGACTCTTTTGAAATCGGTTCCAAGCTGTCATTCCGCGGCAGCGTTCCGGGCTATTTCAACCTGGCCGCCTTCTACAACGACTTCTCTGACCAGCAGATCTTCGGCGCTCTGGTAGCGAAGCCGGACAGCGGCCTTTCGGGGGGCGCGGCGCTGATCAACGCGGGCAAATCGATCATCAAGGGTATCGAAGCGGACGCCGGCATCACGGCGTTCGAGATGCTGCGGCTCAGCGCGAACTACACCTACCTGGACACAGAGCTCAAAGAACTGGTTCCGCCGACGTTGTCGCCGGACAGCCCATTCGAGGAGATCATCCCGCGCGGCGAGGTTGGCGGTCCGCTTACCTATTCGCCCAAGCATCGCCTGACCTTGTCCGGCGACGTCATGCTGCCGGTTCCTGAGACTGTCGGCGATGTCACGCTGGGTGCGATTTACACCTACACCTCATCGCAATACGTCGACGGCAACGTCAGCATCCCGTCTTACAGCCTGCTCAACCTGAACCTGGCGTTCAACAACATCGCTGAAAGCGGTATCGACGTCGTCGGTTTCGCGACCAACATTACCAACAAGAAGTACCGCATCACCTCAGGCGGCGGTTTTGAATCCTCCGGCATTCAGGACTTCGCCTATGGTCAGCCGCGGATTTACGGTGTGCGCGTCCGCTACAACTTCGGCCGCTAAGCAACAACAAGGACCCGCTTCGTGACGGAGCGGGTCCACTTTCGGCTACCGAGCCGACTTGGGCCACGCTCTTACGAGCGTGGCCTCTATTTTTTCTCACACTACGCCAAGCAGCGCATGGCTCTCATGCCTGGTGACCGCCTTGCCCAAGCGATCGGTGAACTGCACCGTAATCTGCGGATCGACACGACGGGTGATGCTCCAAAGGTAAAAGCCGTAGATTGCAGCCTCCCGATATTGCGACCATGCCTCGTTTTCGTCCGGCATCTCCAATCCATGTCCGCGCATCATCGCAAGGTATTCGCGAAGTAGCTGCCGCTCGTCCCTTTCTGCCACCTGCGTGGGCAACACCGCATTCAAGTGATAGGCCAAATCGACCGCCCAACCGCCACGCTGTAGAAGCTGCCAGTCGATCAGGCCCGCCCCTTCCGCAGTACGAAAGATGTTTCCGGCATGCGCGTCGCCATGGATCATGAACTGGCGCCGCTGCCCGTCGCGTGCCGCGAGTTCCTTCATCGCCGCCACCAATCGTCGGGCGTCACGCACATGGGGTGAAAGGTTGTCGCCCCGCGGCCCATCCAGCAATTCCTGCAGCATTTCCGGCGTGACGTACGTCATTCGTGACAGTTCGGCTGCGCGAGGGCGGATCCAGTCGGCTCCTCCTAGAAAACCGCTGCGGGCGTGAAGCTTCGACAGTTCGGTCAAGCTCTGCAAGGCTTCATCTGCGCTGAACGGCTCGAGCGCGGAGCAGAAGCGCGCGCCGTGTGTGATCAGATCACGCATGATAATGACGGCTTGTTGCGCCTCACGGTCGATCACGGCGGACACACATTCCGGGACGCGCATGTCCGGAATGGTGGGGGCGACCTTGGAATAGAAGTCGGCTTCCAGAACGCAAGTCGGCCCTCCGCGGGCGGTCATCTCGTCGACGTCGAGCAGCCCCTTGAGACAGAAGCCGTGCCTCTTCTCCGATCCGGAGAAGGTGACAGCAAACCGTACTTTGGTGGCTACGGTCCGGATTACCTCCACCTGCTCCACTGACGTAACAGCGGCGCCGCCAGAGACATCCGCGAGAGCTTGGCTGAGCCATGCCCGATCTAGTGCCTCTTCAAGCGTCGCTGGCACCGTGACTTTCGGCTGCGCCGGACTTTGGCGCGTGATTGTAGTTGGCATGCTTCTCCCCTCTCGTTCGGCGCAAGAGCGCTTGACCCAATTCGCCATTTCGTTCCATGCTTCGCAATAGAGAATTCTTGCGCTCGGGAAAACGCTCTTGCGGTCGCCCGATAGAGACGAGGGACATGGGAAGAGGCATGGGTAGACCCCTGGAAGGCATCAAAGTCGTAGAAGTGGCGATGTGGGCTTTCGTGCCCGCTTGCGGCGGCATGCTCGCGGACATGGGTGCGGACGTCATCAAGATCGAGCCACCGACCGGCGATCCCCTGCGCGGGCTGCAGATCGGCAATACCAATACCGGCAGCGGCCGAGCGATCGATTACTCTTGGGAAAGCTACAACCGGGGGAAGCGCTCGATCACGCTCGACCTCAAACAGGCAACCGGACGTGAGGTGCTGTGGAAGCTGCTGGAGGATGCGGATGTCTTCCTGACCAATCTGCTTCCCCGTGCGCGGCGCGCGATGGAGATCGATGCGGATTCGATCCGCAAGCGCTTCGCGAACCTGATCTACGCCAGCGGTAGCGGCGTAGGGCCGACCGGGCCGGAGATGGAAAAGGGCGGGTACGATGCCATCACCTTCTGGGCGCGTGGCGGAATTTCCTCCTCGCTGACCGATCCTGATGCGCCGCATCCCGTAGGACCTCCCGGGCCCGCATTTGGCGATACCCTGTCGGGCTCGATGCTGGCGGGCGGCATCTGTGCTGCAATCGCCAAGCGCGCGCTGACGGGTGAGGCGAGCGAAGTCGACGTGTCCCTGCTCGGCACCGCCATGTGGTCGATGCAGCGTTACATCTGCCAGGCCACCGCCGATGACATCGACCGCTTCCCCAAACCTCCTGCCGACAAGCCGAACAACGTGCTTGTCAGCAACTATCGCACGTCAGACGGGCGGTTCCTCGCGCTTTGCATGCTGCAAGCGGACAAGTACTGGGGGCCGCTGATGCTGGCCGCCGGACGCGAAGACCTCGCCAGCGATCCGCGCTTTATCGATGCCAAGGCCCGGCGCGAAAACCTCGACGCCTGTTATGCCGAAGTGAAAGCCATGTTCGCCGACCGCCCACTGGCAGAATGGAAAGACATTCTCGCGCGGCAGGAAGGCCAGTGGGATGTCGTGCAGAACGTCGGCGAAATGAAGGACGACGTCCAGGTTCAGGCGAACGGCTACCTTAAGCACGTCGACTACGGCGACGGCTCGACGATCCCGATGGTGAGCGTCCCCATGCTGTTCGACAAGCAGGCCCTTCCTTCCACGCGCTCGCCAGAGCTGGGCGCCGACAGCGATGCGATCCTTGCAGGGCTGGGGTATGACGAAGACGCCATCATCGATCTCAAGGTTCAGGGCGTCGTCTTCTGATGAGCGATGCGGCCAAGGACACCGGCGCAGCGCCTCCGCCACGCAAGCTGCCGCTGCTGGAGCCGGATAGCGCGTTCTACTGGACCGCGGGCGCTCAAGGTCGGATGCTTATCCAGCGCTGTACACCGTGCGGCACTTGGCAGCACCCGCCCCTGCCCCGCTGCGCCCGGTGCGGCAGCGAAGACGTCGCGCCCCAGCCGGTCTCGGGCCAAGGCCGCGTGGCCAGCTACACGATCAATTACGAGCGCTGGGTGCCGGGACTGGAAGTGCCCTTCATCTTCGGCGTCGTGGAGCTTGAAGAGCAGGCGGAACTCTACGTCTTCACCAACGTCCTTGCACCGCTAGAGAGTGTGAAAGTCGGCCTGCCCGTCGAAGTCGAGTTCGAGCAGCACGAGGATGTGTGGCTGCCGATGTTCCGCCCGCCTGAAAGCGCCCTGGGAGACGGGGCATGACGCTTTACCCGGAGAAGCAATGTGCCATCACCGGCGCCGGGCAGTCCGAAGTCGGACGCCCCTCCTCCCGTAGCGCGCTGCAGCTTACGGCCGACGCCTGCCTTGAGGCGATTGCCGACGCCGGGCTCAAGCCCTCCGACATAGACGGCATCGCGACATATCCGGGCAAGTCTTCCGAAGGCGGGGGCATTGCGCCGGTCAGTCCCTCCGAAGCGGCGACCGTGCTCGGCATCGATCCCAAGTGGATCCTCGCCTCGGCCGAGGGCTTCAGCCACATGGCCCCGATCTTCAACGCCATCACCGCCATCGCCTGCGGCTTGGCGCGCCATGTCATCGTGTTCCGCTCGGTCGCGCAGGCGCAAGCGCGCTTGAAGTCACGCGCCTCCACGCTGATGACGGGCAGCCGCAATCGAGTGGACGGCAACAACGCCTGGACGGTTCCGTTCAACGCGCTCTCTCCGATCAACACCTTCGCGCTCTACGCCCAGGCTTACTTCGAGAAGTACGGCGCCAATGAGCAGCAGCTCGGTGCTATCGCGGTCAACAATCGCGCGAATGCGATGCACAACCCCAATGCGGTCTATCGCAAGCCGCTGAGCCTGGACGATTACCTCGCCAGCCGCGTCATCTCCTCGCCACTGCGGCTCTTCGACTGTGATTCCCACATCGACGGGTCGACTGCGATCATCGTGTCCAGCCTCGATGCGGCCAAGGATCTCAAGAACCCGCCTCTTCGGTTTGAATCGATCGGCATGTCCATCGGCGGGCTCTGGGTCGGCAAATTCGAAGGGGATTTCACCCATCTGGCAGCGGACAAGGCGGGTGAGATGCTTTGGTCGCGCACCGATCTGAAGCCTGCCGACATGGACTGTGCGCAAATCTACGACGGCTTCTCGATCCATGTGTGGATGTGGATGGAGGCCTTGGGCCTTGTCCCGCAGGGAGAGGCCTGCCGCTTCGTGGAAGGTGGCCGGAGGATCGCCATTGATGGCGAATTGCCGCTCAACACCGGCGGGGGGCAACTCTCCGCCGGGCGCTTCCATGGCTATGGCCACATTCACGAAGCGACGGTCCAGCTCTGGGGCCGCGGCGGAGGTCGGCAGGTCCCAGACGCCCGCACCTGCATCGTTTCGAACGGAGGCTACGGGTACGGCGCGATGATCCTGCGCCGCGACTAAGCGCCACCGCCCCGCGCCGATCTCCTTGACTAAACCATTCAGAACTGCGATAATCAATTCACTATTTCGAATTACATTAAAGATGGAGTTGGGAGATGAGTGAAGCAGATCCGGCCATCAAGAGTGCTGGCGCAAGCGAATGGACCTTGGGCCCCATCTTCGATGCCGACGCCCACATCGATCCGCCGCACGACATGTGGAAGAGCTATCTTCCCTCGCACCTGAAAGACCGGGCGCCGTATATCGAGCACGCGGAGGAAGGCGATTTCATCGTGTTCGAGGGCAATCGCCGCCCTTTCATGATGATCAACAACCAGGCAGGCCGCGAAGGCAAGAACTTCAAGATGCAGGGCCGCCTGGCAGACCAGCGCAAGGTGTGGGAGCCTTCGCAGCGTCTGGCCGATATGGATGCGGACGGCATGGACGCCGCCCTGCTGTTCGGCGGCGGTCCGCTCGGCACCACCGACAACGAACTCTACGTGGCGAGCTATGAGGCTTACCAGAACTGGGTGCTGGACTTCTGCTCCGCCGCGCCAGACCGCCTGTTCCCTGTCGGTTACGTGCCCATGCGCGACATTGACGAGACGTGCGAGCATGTCGCCCGACTTGCCAAGAAGGGCTTCCGTGCCATCAACCTTCCGGCCTTCCCGCAGAACAAGAATGCCTGGGAGACGTCTTCCGGCATCAAGAACCTGAAGGAAGGACAAGTCTCGGCGCTGACGGGCGACCCCAAAGGCGCGCTGCAGTACTCTGACCCCGCGTTCGACAAGCTGTGGAAGACGGTATGCGACCATAACGTCATCATCACCTTCCACTTGGGCGCTCGCGTGCCGCGCTTCGGCCAGAAGGAATACTTCCTGGCGGACATGCCGATGAGCAAGCTGGCCATGGCCGAGCCAATCGGTATCTTCATCTACAATGCTATCTTCGACCGCTTTCCCGATCTTCGCATCGGCTCGATGGAAAGCGGCGTGGGCTGGTTCGCGTGGTTCGCCGAGTACAACGACCGCACCTGGGAGAAGCAGCGCTTCTGGACGGAGTGCCCGATCAAGAACCCGCCGAGCTACTACATGGACACAAACGTCTTCGGCTCGTTCATTCAGGATCGGACGGGCATCCTGTGCCGCAACCTGCCGGGCGGCAAGAACATCATGTGGTCGTCGGACTATCCGCACTCCGAAACGACCTTCCCCCGGTCGCGCGAGATCATCCTGCGTGACTTCGCCGGCGTGCCCGACGACGACATCAAGGACATCATCAATAACAATGCACGGAATCTGCTCGGCCTCTCCTGAGGCCGAGGCGCGATACAAAGAACAAAGAAAATGAATAGCCGAGGGAGACGGCGTGGCGACAGTTTCAGACATCCCGGCGCGCGCTAGCGCCGGCTCATCACGCGTAGGCGGAGCGGCGATCTTTGCGCTGCTGCTGCTCGCGGCGGCAAACCTGCTCAACTACCTCGATCGCTACATCGTCTCGATCCTTGCGGAGTCGATCAAGGCGGACCTGGGCCTGGACGACGCACAACTCGGGTTCCTTCTGGGCACCGCCTTCGCGATCTTCTACTCGATTGTGGGTATCGCAATGGGCGGCATCGCCGACCGGCTCAGTCGCAAGAAGGTGATGGCTTTCGGGCTGGCCTTATGGTCGGCCATGACCGCGCTTGGCGGTGCGGCGACCAGCTTCGCTGGCCTTGCTGCCGCTCGCATTGGCGTCGGGGTAGGCGAGGCAGCCGCCAACCCCTGTTCTCACTCACTGCTTTCAGACGTGTTTCCTGCCCGAAATCGCTCGCTTGCGCTCGGTGTCTATCTTGCAGGCACGTTCCTCGGTGGCGCATTGGCCATGGCAGTTGGCGGATACTTCCTCCAGCACTGGTCTACTTCGATGTGTACCGCCGTGCCCATCGCGGGCGCATGCGATCTTGCGGCATGGAAAGCGGCCTTGATCTGCGTAGGCCTGCCCGGCATTCCTCTCGCGCTTCTGCTGCTCACCATCCGCGAGCCGGCACGCGCCAAGCCAGCTACGTCTAGGTCGACAGGCGTCATCATCCGCGAATTCTCGGCAGCACTGCCGCCGTTCACATTGTGGACGGTCCTGCGTGAAGGCGGCCGACCGGCGCTGGGACGCAACTTGCGTCTGCTCGCAATGGTCACGGTGGCGGCCGCGCTTCTCGTCGCAGTCACCGGGGACTATGCGCAATGGATCGCATTCGGCGTCGGAACTTACGTCGTCGTAACGTGGGGCCAAATCCAGGCGATGCGCGATCGACCGCTGTTCGCTCTAACGTTCGGAGACCGCACGTTCGTCTACGCGATGACCGCCACGGCCCTGATTGCCTGCGTCGGCGGAGCGGTGAACGTCTGGGCAGCGCCCTTCGCCATGCGCACTTACGCCATGAGCCCCAGCGAACTGGGCGCAAGTCTTGGCATCATTCACACTCTTGGCGCGATTCTGGGCGTGATCAGTGGCGGCTGGCTTGCCGATGCCTGGAAACAGAAAGACGCTCGCGCGCCTTTGGGCATGGGCGCCATCTCGATCTGCGGCTCGCTTATCACCGTACCGATCATGCTGCTGGCGACGGACATCACGGTGTTTCTCACCGCCTATGCCGCAGTCAGCCTGGTGGGGGCGATGTGGAGCGGAGCGACGGCGGCATTGGTGCAGGACCTGGTTCTGCCGCGCATGCGAGGCTCCGCAGCCGCATGCTATTCGCTCATCGCCATCGTGGTGGCTTCAGGCACGGGGCCTTATTGGGCTGGCAAAGTCAGCGCGGTCACCGGATCGCTGACGGCCGGAATGCTCAGCCTGCTCGTGCTGGCACCCATCTCACTCGTCTTTCTGTGGCTCGCCTCTCGCAGGCTACCGCACGAGACACCGGAAACCCGCCTCGCGCTTGCTCATGCAGCAGGTGAGCCCGTCGAAGGCTGAAAGCGCCGGAGTCCTCCCCGCGTTCGGCGGGGAGGGCGCTCCAGCCCTGAGCCTTCCTGAAGACGCTCAGCCCACTTTCAAGCGTTTTGCCATCATTCGCGCGTCCATCATCGGAGTGCCGCGCAAGTGCCCCAGACGCACGCCGGTGCAAGTCATCTTGAACTCGGCGAAGTCCTCGTACCATCCAAGCCCATCCGCCGACTTGCCGCTGACCACTTCCCACAGCGCGACCGTCTCTTCATGGCGCCCCATACCTTCCAGCGGTGCGCCATAGGTAGACTTGGGGCCATGCATCGTCTCACTTAGCACACAGAACCAGGCAAGGTCGTGCAGCGCGCCGCCAAGCGAAGGCTGCTCCCAGTCCATGACAGCGACAACCTCGAACGCTTCATCGAACATCATGTTGCCAATCCGCGCGTCGCCCCAAACCAGACCCTCCGGCTGGTGCTCTGGCCACTCGGCCTCAAGACGGGCTAGCGCTGAACGCAGGATCGGCTGCGGCTCGACCTCCTCCAACCAGTCGACGAAGCGGCAATACTTGTCCCATTCCTGCGCCAGGCCGCGACGAGCGCCTTCTGGACCTTCAAGAAACTCCAGCCCCTCCAGAGGGACTGTCTGGATCAGGGCGAGTTGAGTCACGGCGTTGCGCCAAAGCGTCTGCCGCTGCTCCGGCGTGGCTTCGGCCAGCCAGCCGCTGCGAGCATAAGGTGGAATGCTCACCGGCACGCGCCCCTGCTTCTTCTCCATCACGAAGAACGGCTTGCCGAGGACGCCAGCATCCGCTTCGAACCAGAGCGGCTTCGCGACGCGCACGCTGCCACCATCGGATAGCGCCTTCATGATGCGGTACTGCTCTTCGAACAGGGTGTCCGGGAAGACGGTAAACTTTTCCGGCCTGATCCGCAGCACGCAACCCTGGATGTGTTCTTGCCCGCTCTCATGCCAATGCGCGTCGAACAGGATCGTCTCGTGCGACTGCCCCGCTCCTCTCGGGTAGGCGAGATTCTCGATCCGCACCTCACTGGCGTTCGGCAGCCGGCGCGAAAGCCAGTCTGCCAAGTCACGTGAGAGATCGTCGAGATCGCGTGTCTCGGGGGCTACGATAACGTCGGACATAGAGGCTCTCCCAAACCTATTGTTCGAAATATAGAATTTGTTTTCGAATAGGGGTATGGGATACGATTGCGCAGCCGCCCGGTCAAGCACGGGCGGCCGGAGATGGGCCTGTCAGTCTTCTGTGCTGCTGGCGCGTCCTGATAAGAAGTCGGAAACGCGCTGGCAGGCGTCACTCAGCCGCTCTCCCGCTTCGCGGACTTGCGCGCCAGTCTGCAGGTCCCGAAAACCTGCCATGAGCAACGAGATCGAAACCCGATCCCTCGCGTCGTAAATAGGCGCCATTACGGCAGCGAGCGGGTAGCGGTCTTCATCCGAAAGGGCGAGCAGAGGCGCAACCGGCGGATCATCGGCGGCACTGCGCAGAGCGCTGGGCGCATTGCTGAAGCTATGATCGACGCCCGCTGCGCGGATCAGAGGAAGATACCCGTGCTCCTGCACAAACCGAGTGCCCGCCTGCAGAGTGTTACGGCGTTCCTCGTCTGCATTCGGAATGTTGCGATCGAGCCAAGCCTGCGCCTCTTTGGGCGTCTTGGCGAAGAACACGATTGCCTGCACCGTGGTAATGGGCATGCGGATACCCAGCGGCACCGGATAGCCGACGTGGTTCGCTGACGCGGCCCGCTCGCGCAGGTGCATCATGTCGCCTTCCATGAAGTAGGCGCCGCACACCACGTCGAACTCATCCGCAATGCTGCGCATCTCGGGCTGTGCGACCTGAAGCGGGGAGAAGTGCTCTGCGGCCGTGCGTCCTATGGCCGCGAGCGCAGGACCCAGCACATAGGTCTTGTCGCCGGTCCGGTAGAGATATCCCACGTCCACCAGCCCGGTAAGCAGCGCATGGCAGGTCGCACGGCTGAGCTTCAGCGCGCGTACAAGGTCCGTCAGCGCGAAAGCCTGACCAGGGTGGTCGGCGATGAAGTTCAGAATGGCGGCGACGCGGCGCACACCAGGGGAAGACCGCGACATACAACCTTTCGCTATTTCGAACTGGCGGTAAGTCGTTGTATCCTACGCGTCAATACCGCCTCGCCTCACTTCCGCTCGCCTCTTTGGCGATCCCTCTTTCAGTGTTTCACTCCCGGCCGAGACGCTGCGCCATCATCCGCACCAGTTCACGTCGGGCCACTTTGTTGCTTGGCAGCAAAGGCACGTCCTCGCGCGCCAGTGCGACGTAAGCGCGAGGCACCTTGTAGCTGGAGAGCCGCCGGCGCAGCGTGGCCTCGATCTGATCGAAGTCCAATTCGGCGCCATCTCGGGGCACCACAGCGGCGACGAGCAGATGCCCCCGCTCCGTATCGGGCAGGCCAAGCACATAAGCATTATGCACGCCTTCGAGCGACTGCATCTCCATCTCGACCTCAGCGGGTGAGACATTCGAGCCCATCGTCTTGATCATGTCACCATTGCGGCCAACGAAATGGATGCGCCTTCCCTGGGGGCGATCTTCGATCTCGCACAAGTCGCCAGTCTTGAAGTAACCGTCCGGCGTGTAATAATCTTGCCGTTCCAGCTTATGCAGGCCAGTGGCGACGGGATAGCCGCGCAGCTGCATCTCGCCGACTTCGCCAGCGCCTACCGGTTGGTTATTCTCATCGGCAATGCGGACCTCGTAACCGGGCGCGATATGATCCATGGGCGCACAGATCGGGCGGCCCGGAACCCGGAACTCATCGCCGTGCGAGTAGGGGCCGAGCGTCTCACTCATGCCGAGGCCCCACCATGGCTTGGGTGCCTTTGAGAGGAGCGCCAGGTCTTCATCCGAAGGCACAGAGCCAAAGGCCATCCGACTGTTGCTGAGCGTGCGCTCCGTGCAAACGGTGATCGCCCCAACCTCCCAGTTCGGAACCAGCCACATCATCATACCGCCCACCCAGAACATCGGCATCATCGCCTGGGATTCCTTCCCACGCTGCGGCCCAAGCATCTCGACAAGATAATGGCTGCGGAACAGCGCGGGTCCGTGATTGTGCTTCACCCCTTTGGGCAAGGCCATCGACCCGGATGTGTAAATCTCCACCAGCTGATCGGTCGTGTGTACCTCTTGCTCGACTTCGCGCAGGAGGTCGTCGCCCACGCTCTCCGCTGCCTTCGAAATGAAATCCATGCTGCGAAACGCGGGTGGTAGATTGTCCCCGTGCGAAACGATCCAGCGCAGGTAGGGCACGCGCGCCAAGCGCAGCTCCGGACTGGTCGCGTCTGCAAGCTCCGGCAGCGCGTCGCAGAGGCGCTCGACGAAATCCTTGCCCAGCAGTTCGCGCTGCACGTAAAGCCCATGGATATCGGACTGGCGCAATACCCGCACCAGTTCATTGGAGCGGATCATCGTGCTGATCGGAATCGCGATCGCGCCGATCCGCGCAGCCGCCGCGAACCAGATCGCGAAGCGAGGGCCGTTCCCGCAGATGAAGCCGATGCGGCTCCCCTTGCCCACTCCCAGAGCCAGCAATCCCCTGGCAATCAGAGCGGATTTCTCATTCAGTTCGGCGAATGTGGCGGACTCGTCAGGAATGGAGGCGTCGCGAAGCACGATCGCAGTCTCGTCACCGTAAGCCGCAGCCGCAGAACGTACCAGTTGCGGAAATGTCTTTGCCTGGCGGGGATCGCTCAGCGCGGCGGGCTCCTGACTCACGGATGCATCCTCTTCTTTTTTCTTCTCTCAGTCGGCGAAGGTGATCGCGCCCTTTAGCGAAGCCAGTCTCCCCACGTGAAGTTGGTTCTAGCTACAAGGCGTGATCGCACGGAGGAGTAGACTCGTCAGTCGCCTTTGCAAACTTTTTGTCACCAAAGCGAACTGTGCAGGTCGTCAGCTTTCGGCAAAGGCGTAAGGCTGGGCTGGACGCCGGTAGTCGTCAGCAAGAATATCCCGACCGATCGGCGGCGCGGACCGCGCCTCGCACTCGGCCCTGTGACACAGCCGGCAAGTCACGCCAATCGGAGTTGCAGGACGCTGATCCTGCTCTTGTGCATAGACGAGCCGGGAGGCCTCCTCTGCCGCGCAGCCCAGAGCGATGGCACGCAATGTTCGGACGCTACCATGGCGCCCCCCGCCCGTGCTGACGGTCCGCGCGATCGAGAAAAAGCGCTGGCCGTCGGGAAGCTCCAGCCACTGCGTTGTGACTTCCCCGGGGCGGCGGAACACCTTGTGCACGGTCCACAAGGGACAGCCCCCCCCATGGGCGGCGAAGGGGAATCCGGCGCCATCCAGCCGCTTGGAGACGTTCCCCGCCTCGTCCACCCGCAGGAAGAAGAATGGCACTCCCTCCTGACCGGGCCGCTGCAGGGTCGTGAGCCTGTGCGCCACCTGTTCGAAGCTTGTTGCGAAGGAAGCGGCGATCGCCTCTACGTCGTAGCGGCGCGCCTCCACTGCGCGCGCGAAGCGATCATACGGCATGAGCAGCGCCGCTGCAGAGTACGCTGCAAGTCCGCGCCGCACCAGCGTCTCGGCAGTCTTGCTGGAGAACGCCTCCTCGCGAAGCACTTGACCGATTTCTGTGCGCAAACTGGAGTAAGCGATATGCAGTGAAATCTGGAAGCTTCGGGTTTCGGGCCGCAGCGTGTCGGCAATCAGCAACTGCTGGTTATGACGGTCAAACCGCCGCACGGCATTCACGAGCACCTCGGGAGGCAGAAAGCGGACGCGCACGCCTTTCTTGGCGAGATACCGCGTTGCCCCCCCTTCCTTATCAATCTCGGCGGCCAGATCCTCGGCGCGGCGATCAAGCAAGTCGATATAGTTGCGCCGGGCCGCCAGGAAGCGCTGCGCCTCTGCCACGGGATCGTGCCCCTCCGCTTGGCTCAAGTCCGCGCGCTGCTCTGCCAACGCCTGCTGCTCGCGGGTGTAGGCTCCATGGAGCCGCAGCAGGGCCTCGGACACGCCCGGAAAGCTGGTTGCCAGGTCCGAGATCTCGAGTGGCGGCAAGTCGATGTCCGAAAAGATCGGATCGCGCAGCACATCCGCAATGCGGCGCGCGTAGTTCTCGCCATCCTCGCTGGCGAGGTCCGACACATCCAGACGGTAGGTTCGCGCCAGCCGTAGCAGCAAGTCCGCGGTCACCGGTCGCTGATTGCGCTCCAGCAAGGCGATGTAAGAGGGCGAGATACCAAGATCGTCCGCCATCGTCTGCTGCGTGAGGCCAAGTTCGCGGCGCAGCCTGCGCAAGCGCGGCCCAAGGTAGAGGGGGCGATTTCCAGCCATCGGCCACACCATTGTCACGTCCGCACAACTTTACAAGGAACTTCTGTAAAGTTTGACACGGCGACTCCGGGAGCGGTTCCGTCGACCGCCCGTCGCACTTAGGTCCGGCACACGCACTTCATCAACTTGAGGATCCGACGTGACCTATCAGCAGACCATAGCCGAAGCCGGCAAGACCATCGGTACCGAACCCAGTTGGAACGGCATCGAGGCCGAGTCCGTGGCCCGCATGCGCCTGCAGAACCGTTTCCGTACCGGCCTCGACATCGCGAAGTACACCGCCAAGATCATGCGCGCCGACATGGCTGCCTATGACGCCGATCCTGCCAACTACACGCAGTCTCTGGGCTGCTGGCACGGCTTCATCGGCCAGCAGAAGCTGATCAGCATCAAGAAGCACTTCGGCACCACCAAGGGCCGCTACCTCTACCTGTCCGGCTGGATGGTCGCCGCCCTGCGCTCCGAATTCGGCCCGCTGCCCGATCAGTCCATGCACGAGAAGACCTCGGTCCCGGCGCTGGTCGAGGAACTCTACACGTTCCTTAAGCAAGCCGATGCCCGCGAACTCGGCGGCCTCTTCCGCGAACTCGATAAGGCTCGCGAAGCCGGGGACGAGATGGAAGCCAAGCGCCTTGAGCACGCCATCGACAACTACGAGACGCACGTCGTTCCGATCATCGCCGACATCGACGCCGGCTTCGGCAACGCCGAGGCGACGTATCTGCTCGCCAAGAAGTTCATCGAAGCAGGCGCCTGCTGCCTGCAGATCGAGAACCAGGTCTCCGACGAGAAGCAGTGCGGCCATCAGGACGGCAAGGTCACCGTTCCGCACGAGGACTTCATCGCCAAGATCCGCGCGATCCGCTACGCGTTCATGGAAATGGGTGTCGACGATGGCCTGATCGTCGCCCGTACAGACTCACTGGGCGCTGGCCTGACCAAGCAGATCGCTTTCACTCGCGAAGCCGGCGACATCGGCGACCAGTACAACAGCTTCCTGGATTGTGAGGAAGTCAGCAGCGTCGGCCACGGCGAAGTTCTGATCAGCCGCGACGGCAAGCTGATGAAGCCCAAGCGCCTGCCTTCGAACCTCTATCAGTTCCGCACCGGCACCGGTGAGGACCGCTGCGTACTCGATTGCATCGAATCGCTGCGCAACGGCGCCGACCTGCTCTGGATCGAAACCGAGAAGCCCCACATCGGTCAGATCGGCGGCATGGTGAACCGCATCCGCGAGGTCATTCCCAATGCCAAGCTGGTCTACAACAACTCGCCCAGTTTCAACTGGACGCTCAACTTCCGCCAGCAGGTGTTCGACGCCTGGACCGAAGCGGGCAAGGACGTGTCCGCCTACGACCGCACCAAGCTGATGAGCGTGGATTACGACGGCACCGAACTGGCGGACGAGGCCGACGAGCGCATCCGCACCTTCCAGAAGGACGCGGCGCGCGAGGCGGGCATCTTCCACCACCTCATCACCCTGCCGACCTATCACACCGCCGCGCTGTCGACCGACAACCTGGCCAAGGAATACTTCGGCGACGCGGGCATGCTTGGCTACGTCAAGGGCGTGCAGCGCCAGGAGATCCGTCAGGGCATCGCCTGTGTCCGCCACCAGAACATGGCCGGCTCTGACATCGGCGACGATCACAAGGAATACTTCGCCGGCGAAGCCGCGCTGAAGGCGGGCGGCGCCCACAACACGATGAACCAGTTCGCCGCCTGACAAGCAGTCGGGGCAGCGGGTGCCGCTCGCTGCCCCAGCATCACAAACCACGCGGTACGTCCCGCGCGCGAAGGAAAGGATACCTGCTATGACCGACATGGCCACTCAGACCGAACCGAGCCGCGCCCGCGCGGTACTCTCGAATGAGGACTTCAAGCTTCTTCAGGAAGCGGTCCTTTTCTACATCAAGGCGCACGAGGACGATCCAATCTCGTCCAAGTACTCCAATCTCTATCACCGCCTCGGCAGCGCGATCCGGCGCTGACAGAGGAACGCTCCCGCGAAAGGGAGCGCACATCCGGTTTCCTGGGGAGGAAAGCCGCGGCCCGCCGTGCACCAGCGCGGCGGGCCCTTTCGCATCGGCACGTGTCTCAAGCGTTGCAGCTATCGCGCTACACGAACGTTTGCATTTCGCATCCTCACGCATGAAGCTGATGGGTGTCCAAGAGGCAGACTGCTCAAGATGCGAATTTCCGGCGCACCAGCGACAGCACACATCAATGCAATCGGCACCGCCCTGCCACCCCACGACGTCCATTCCGCCTTTGACGGCCTCATCGGCCATATGCTTTCCGGCAGACGGGAGCGGGCAGTGTATCAACGAATGGCAAAGCGATCGGCAATCGAGAGCCGGTACTCTTTCGTAGAGGCCATCGCAGCCGAAGACGGCGCTGTCAGCGATAGTGAAGGCATCTACACCCGCGGCAGTTTCGCGAGCACTGCCCGCCGTATGGAGCTTTACGAGCGCTGGGCTCCTGAACTCGCTCTGCAAGCGATTGCCGAACTCGATGACGACATCGCGACACAGGGCATTACCCACGTAGTGGTTGCAAGCTGCACCGGCTTCATGGCTCCCGGCTTGGATCAGGTTCTCATCCGCCGCACGGGAATCGACCCCTCCGCAGAACGCACGCTGGTGGGCTTCATGGGTTGCTACGCGGCCGTGAACGCGTTGCGCCTAGCGCACCATCTCGTTCGCTCGACCCCCGAAGCGCGGGTGCTGGTGGTGAATGTCGAGCTGTGCACGCTGCATCTTCAGGAGACTGAGGAGGTCGATAAGCTGCTGGCGATGCTGCTCTTCAGCGATGGCGCCACCGCCGCACTCGTGACAGCTGAACCCACGGGGATTGCCCTCAGCGACTTTCGCGCGGTCGCGATCCCCGGCTCGGATGAACTCATCACCTGGCGGATCGGTGATCAGGGCTTTGCGATGCATCTGGATGGCCAAGTGCCCATTCGGATCGCAGAGGCATTGGCGATCGAGCGCAGCCGCAACGATCAAGACGGCATCTTGCGCGGCCAATCGCCCGAAGACTACGATCTCTGGGCAGTGCACGCGGGGGGACGGTCGATCCTCGACGCAGTGGAGCGCGGACTGGAGCTTCCCCCGGAGGCGCTTCTGCCATCCCGCACCGTCCTGCGCGAATGCGGCAACATGTCCTCTGCCACTTTGATGTTCGTGCTGGCGCGAATGTTGGCGGCTCGCAAGGAAGGCGATGGCGAACGTCCGGGTTTCGGGATGGCTTTCGGCCCCGGCCTTGCTGCCGAGACCTTCCGCTTCAGCCTGCTTTGAGCATGCCCGACCTGCGTCAGCGTTCGCTGGCTCCCGAACTGATGGACGGAGACGACGTCACTCTGGAGGCATTTTCCTCGTGCATGGCAGACCTCGCCCAGGTCAACAGCGTCACGATGGCGCGCCGCCCTACCCTCGCCTTCATCAAGCGCGCTCTCGATCGCATGCCGTCTGGCGCATGCCCGGTCATCATGGACGTTGGCTTCGGCGCAGGCGACATGCTCCGCAGCGTGGCACGAATGTTGAGGCGCAGAAAGCGCCAGGTGAGACTCATCGGGGTGGACCTGAACTGGCGCAGCGAAGCAATCGCACGTGCGGCGCCGGATCCTGAGCTCGGCATTGAGTGGTATACGGGTGACGCGTACGATTGGCGGGACGAGAGAGCACCCGATCTGGTGATCAGCTCGCTCGTTACCCATCACATGGATGATGACGAGATCGTGCGCTTCCTCGCCTGGATGGAGAGCACCGCCAAGCACGGCTGGTTCATCAACGACCTGCACCGCCATGCTCTCGCGTGGCACGGCTTTACCGCCATGGCGGCTCTGGCGCGCTGGCACCCGTTCGTAAGACATGACGGCCCGCTTTCCATCGCGCGCAGTTTCCGGCGCGAAGACTGGGAGCGGCTACTCAGCCGCGCTGGTGTGAATACCGCGACCGTATGTTGGCGCTTCCCCTTTCGGTACTGCGTAGAGCGCCTGCGGTAATGAAGCCGATCATTGTCCTGGGCGGCGGTCTGGCCGGCGCAAGCGTGGCGGCACGTCTGGCCAGAGCGGGGCATGCGGTAACCGTCCTGGAGCGGGAGACAGGGCCGCACGAGAAGGTCTGTGGCGAGTTTCTCTCGGTAGAAGCCTGCAGCGACCTCGAGACGATGGGCCTAGATGCGCACAGGCTGGGTGGCGTTCCGATCGACCGCGTGCGCGTGCACCACAGGGCTCGCAGCATCGAGGCGAAGTTGCCCTTTCTGGCGCGCGGACTCAGCCGCGCAGTTCTGGACGAAGCGCTTCTCCAGCTGGCATCCCGGTCTGGCGCCGACGTGCAGCGGGGGGTCCGGGTGAGCGGAGTCGACGGGCGCAAGGTTCTCACTTCCGAAGGCGCGTATGAAGCGGAGCACATCATGCTCGCCACGGGTAAGCACGATCTGCGAGGTCACGCCCGCAGCACTCCTGCCACCAAGGACGGCTACATAGGCTTGAAGATGCACTGGCGGCTTTCCCGTTCCGCATTGGAGGCGCTCGGCCCGGCAATCGAGCTGATCCTGTTCGATCACGGCTATGCAGGTCTCCAACGCGTAGGCGCGCGCGATGCGAACCTGTGTCTGGTGATCAGGCGCGATCGCTTTGCCAATATTGAAGGCGGATGGGACGGGCTGGTCGCCTCCCTGATGGGAGAGCCGGGACTGAGGCAGCGGCTCAATGATGCAGAGCCTCTGTTCGCGAAACCACTAGCCATAGCGAACCTGCCCTATGGCTACATTCACCAGCCCCAATCGGATGAGCCAGCACACCTGTGGCGTCTAGGAGATCAGGCTGCGATGACGGCATCGCTGACCGGCGACGGAATGGCAGTGGCCTTGCGCAGCGCACGCCTCGCAGCTGACTGCTTCCAGAGAGGCGCGAGTAGCGCGGCTTTTCAAGCCCTGCTTGCCCGGCATGCTGGCACGCAGGTTCGACGCGCCATGCGTCTGCAGCGGCTTTCAGAGCGCCCGCTCGCCCTCCGTCTGGGTCTGCTCGCGGCAGAACTTTGCCCCTGGCTCCTGGCCAAAAGCGCTGGCTTCACGCGTTTGCCGAGCTACCCCCACGTGGTATGACCGCTTGGCGCGGAAGGTTCCCAAAAAATTAACCAGTGCGCCCTAGCAATTTGCTCGGAATATTGGGGCGCAGATGAAACTCGAACTCGATGAAGGCGCTCTGGCCGGCGCCGTTGACATGCACGCCTTCCAGTCACTGGAAGAAGCCATGAAGGCGGCCACTCGCGCCGAACAGCGCCTGCGCGAAGCCATCGACCTGTTACCCCAGGGCATCGTCTTCCTCGATGCAGAGGGCCGATACATCCTTTGGAACCAGCAATACGCAGAGATCTACGCCGTTTCCGCTGACCTGCTGGCGCCCGGCGTGCGATTCGCCGACACGCTGCGCGTCGGGGTTCAGCGCGGCGACTATCCCGAAGCAGTCGGGCGCGAGGAAGAGTGGCTGCAGGAGCGGCTGGCGCGCATGGCGGCGCCGGCTTCCAGGCACGAGCAGAGACTCGCAAACGGACGCCGGATTCTCATTGAGGAACGCCAGACGTCCGATGGGGGCACCATCGGCTTGCGGGTAGACATCACGGAGCTGCGGGAGAGCGAAGAGGCGTCTCGCCTCCTCTTCGAACGCAATCCGGTCCCGATGCTTGTTTACGATCTGGACAGCGGCCGCATTCGCTCGGCAAACCCCGCTGCGGCCGAATACTTCGGCTATCCGCTAACGGAACTTCAGGGTTGTGCCGCCCATACCCTGTTCACTGAGTGCGAGTGGCCCCGGGCAGAGCACATGCTGTCCTTGGACTTCAGCGAACAGAGCCAGGCCTGGCAGATGCGAAAAGCAAACGGCGAAATCACGGAGGCGGTGATTTCGACGAGACTTTCGCAGCTCGAGGGCTACGCCGCGACGATCATCTCGGTTTTCGACATCACTGCCCGTCGCCGTATCGAGCAGCGCATGGCGTATATGGCCCGGCATGACGAGCTGACCGGGTTGGCCAACCGTACGCATTGTCGCGAACATCTGCGCCACCTTCTCGAGAATGCGACAGGTGAAGAGACGGTGACCCTGGCCCTCATCGACCTTGATCACTTCAAGGCAGTAAACGACACGTATGGGCATCACTTGGGCGATGCCCTGCTGACCGACGCTGCTCGCCGGATGCGCGAACTGGTCCCGGCAAGTTCGCTCCTGTGCCGCATAGGGGGGGATGAGTTCGCCCTCATATTCAGTCGATCGAGCCGCACTCAGGCGGAGATCGTGTCACGTTCGATCATCACCGCTCTGTCTCAGCCTTTCCTGGTCCAAGGCAATGTGCTGCACATCGGCGCGACCGTAGGCTTCGCAACCTCGCCGTACGACAGCAGCGACCCTGAGACGCTCTTGAGATATGCCGATCTGGCGCTCTACGCCGCCAAAGCGGAGAAGCGTGGTACATGTCGCAGTTTCGAAAGCGGGATGGACGCAGCCGCGCAGGAGAAGACGCGGCTTGAGATCGACTTTCGCAAAGCACTCCAGAACAAAGAGCTGCGCATTCACTATCAGCCGCTCGTAAACCTAGAGAGTGGCGCCATCGAAGGTTATGAAGCCCTGCTGCGTTGGCACCATCCGGTACGTGGGGACATCTCGCCGGATGTTTTCATACCTCTCGCCGAAGAGATGGGCCTTATCGAGGCGGTGGGCCGCTACGTGCTCCAGACCGCCTGTCGCCAAGCGACTGACTGGCCTGAGCACATCAAGTTGGCGGTCAATGTCTCTCCGCTGCAATTTCGCAACGGGAACCTCATCAGCACAGTGATCGGCGCTCTCAGCGCCGCGAACCTGCCGGCCGAGCGCCTCGAACTGGAAATCACCGAAGCTGTGCTGATGGAGAAAGGCCCCCGTCCCGCAGCCATTATCCGAAACTTGCGTGCGTTCGGCATTGGCATTTCGCTCGATGATTTTGGCACCGGCTACTCCTCGCTCAGCTATCTTCTGAACTACCCTTTCACGAAGATCAAAATCGACAAGTCATTCATCCTGAAACTGCAGCATGAGGACAGGTCGCGAGCAGTCATCAGAGCCGTTATTGGCCTCGGAAAGAGCCTGGGACTTACGGTTACGGCCGAAGGCATAGAAGACCCCTCGGTTCGCGACTACTTGCGCGACGAGGGTTGCATGCAAGGGCAAGGCTTCCTTTTCGGACGTCCTGCCGCAGCAGAAGAGCTTTCGGCGCAAGCGTAGCTCCGTCCTGCCGAGTGTTTGCGCCGGACCAGCGATAAACCTGCAGCCTACGTCCGCTTTCCCCGTTGCGACTTGACGCCCTTGGTCGATCCGGCTTGTTCAGCCGGACGGACGCAAAACGATGACGGGAACCGCTCACGCATGCCACGTATCGCCACGCTCACCATGAATCCCACGATCGACGTCTCGTATGACGTCGCGCGGGTCCAGCACACCCACAAGATGCGCACAACGAACGAGCAGTACGCACCGGGTGGGGGCGGCATAAACGTCGCGCGCGTGTTCAAGCGTTTGGGCGGAGAGGCACTCAACTTCTATCTTGCCGGCGGGGCTACGGGGCCGACGCTGGAGCGACTACTGTCCGAGTTCGGGCTGGGATGTTGCCGCATACCCATTGCGGGCACGACCAGGATCGCCTCTGCCGTGCATGAGCTGGAAACCGGGAAGGAATACCGATTCACCCCTTCCGGACCGACAATCAAGGAGTCGGAGTGGCAGGACTGCCTGGACTCGCTGTCCGCCGCACTGCCGCTCGACGCGCTAGTGCTTTCCGGCTCGCTGCCGTCTGGAGTTCCTGCCGACTTCTACGCCCGTGCGGCCGCAGTCGCCCGCGAAAGTGGAACCCCTGTCGTTCTCGACAGCTCAGGCGATGCGCTGGCAGCTGGGCTGGAGGCCGGCGGTCTGCTTCTGGTGAAGCCCAGCCAGGGTGAACTTGCCGCTCTGGTGGGTCGAGAGCTGGAAGGCATCGAAGAGATCGGCGTCGAGGCCATGCGCTTCGTCGAAGCCGGCAAAGCGCGGCTGGTTGCAGTCACTCTGGGGCACCGGGGCGCCGTGCTCGCACGCGCTGAAGGGCCATCCTTCCTTCCCGCCCCTGAAATCGAGGCCAAAAGCGCGGTGGGCGCTGGCGACAGTTTCGTTGCGGCGATGGTTCATGCGCTAGCGAACGGGCGCGATGAACTTGAAGCGTTTTGTTTCGGAATGGCCGCGGGGTCAGCCGCAGTGCTGTCTCCAGGCACGGGACTTGCCGATCCCGAAGATATCCAGCGCCTGCATGCGCAGATCTGCGGAGGCTAAGTTCGAGCTACCGCTTCAGGCTATCACAGCGCGGTAGCAGAATTCCCAGATCGCGTCGGCGAGCTCCTTCCGCTTGCCCAGATCGGGCACACCGCCCTCCTCCGCAAGCAACTCGACGTGCAGCGTTGCAGCAACGAAGTTGTAGAGTAGGCTCGCCTGCAGGCGAGCATCGCAGCTGCGCAAGGTTCCCTTTTCTACCCCAAGAGCAATCTGCTCGGCTATAAGGGCGACGAGCGGACTGATCGCCACTTGCAGGTCCTGCGGCCGGGACTCGGCGAGCCGTAAGTGCTCACGACTCAGCGCTGCACTGCGACGTCCTGCTTCTGTGCTGCCAAAACCAAGTTGACCAAGCACGAGCCCGGTTACGATGCGACGCAGTGCCTCAACAGGGTCGCCTGCCTTTTGCGCCTCGATACTGAAATGGTCTGCGGCGAACCTCAGCGTCCGCTCGAAAACCGCAAGAACCAGATCATCCTTTCCGTCGAACTGCTCGTAAAACGCGCGTCGGGCCAAGCCGGAGCGCGTGAGCACAGCTCGGATCGTCAGACCCTCAAGGCCATTCTCGTCCAGTAATTCATTCGCCGTACGAACAAGCAGCTGCGTGCGTTCGACTTTGTCGTCGCTACCGAAGCTGCTCGTTTCCTGTGAGATGATGGTTGCCATGCAGCCAAGAGTTACGCTCGATCACAAATCGGGTCCAGCGTGAGTTGATCCACCTCAGGGAGAAGAATGCGCGACGCACCACACGAGTTGACTTCACCGGAGTCGCCGTCTAATGTTGAGAACAGCGTTCTCATAGGAGAGAAAGATGCCAAAGGTTACGTACGTCACTCACGATGGTCGCAAGACGGAGGTCGACGTGCCGGTGGGCGAGAACATCATGCGTGGTGCGCTCTACAACGGAATAGAAGAGATCGTCGGCGAATGTGGAGGCGGTCTCTCGTGCGCGACCTGCCACTGCTACATCGACGAGGAATGGACCGATAAGGTTGGGCCGCCCCCCTTGGAAGCTGAGGCGGAATTGCTTGAGTCCGCTGCGGCCGAGATACGCCCGAACAGCCGCCTAAGCTGCCAGGTGGATGTTACCGAGGCGCTGGACGGCTTGGTCATCCACATGCCCGAGACCCAGTACTGAGCTGACGAAGGGGAGGAAGAACATGCCTATCGACGCCGCCAATCCCGTACCGCCGACACTGCCGCGCCGCGCTGGTGTCGATCAGATCCCCGCGCATGTCCCTCAGGATATGATCCGCTCCGCGGGAATCACGTTTGGTCCGGAGTTCCTTAAAGCTCCACATGACTTCATGGCGAAGCTGCACGAAGAGTACCCGCCCCTGTGGTACGATGTCTCTCCGTTCGGCAACACCTGGAACGCGATCAAGCACGAGGACGCGCTGTTCGTACTGCGCCATCCGGAGATCTTCTCGAACGAAGGCGCCACACCGTTTCCGCGCGATCCGGATGACTACTTCTACTTCATCCCGATCGAAATCGATCCGCCGCACCACCGCAAGTATCGCAACATCGTCGATCCGCTCTTCAGCCCCAAGGGAGTGCTCCAGCTAGAGGACAAGATCCGCAAGCTGGCGAATGACCTCATCGACGAGTTCATCGCAAAGGGTGAGTGCGAGTTCACTGAGGAGTACGGTCGCCCGCTGCCGGTTTCTGTGTTCCTCGACATCATGGGCCTGCCCCAGTCGATGCGGGATACGTTCGTCTCTTGGGCTGTGGAGCTTCTGCACTCCAATGATCGCGCGATCATGGGCAGCGCCATGCAGAAGATCACGTCCTACCTCAAGGAAGCGATCGCCGAGAAGAAGGCGAATCCGGACGACGGTGTGGTCAGCCGCATTGCCCACGCAGCCCCGGACGGCGTGCCGCTTTCCGACAAGGAGATCTTCGGCTTCGTCTGCTTCCTGTTCATCGGCGGTCTCGACACGGTGTTCGCAACGCTGAACAATATCTGGCTCTACCTTGCCGAACATCCGGAGAAGCGCCGCGAGATCATCGAACGGCCAGATGATATCGACAAGGTGGTCGAAGAACTACTTCGCCGCTGGTCAGTGACGTTCTCCGGACGCGTACTTGCGCAAGATTACGAGATGCGTGGCGCCCAGATGAAGACGGGCGATCGCATCACCTGCGTGCTGCCAGCCTGCAACTTCGATCCCGACGTGTTCCCGAACCCGCTGGAAGTGGACTTCGACCGTCCTCGCAAGACGATCCTCGCCTTCACGGTGGGCGTGCACAGCTGCATGGGCGCGCACCTTGCTCGCCTGGAAGTGAAGATTGCGCTGCAGGAATGGCTGAAGCGCATTCCTGAGTTCTCCGTGAAGCCGGGGACGGAAATCGAATACCGGCCCGGCGGCGTCGTTGGTCCGGAGCACCTTCCGCTCGTCTGGTAAGCCGCATCGCGCCGCTTCGGCCACAAGCCGGAGCGGCGCTACGCCGGAATTGACAGCACCTTGGCCAAGGCATGCTCAAACGCCTCTGGCCTCTCGTACATGGCCCAGTGCCCTGCCCCGCTTACTACCTCGAACTGAGCGCCGGGGCATACCGAGCGCAGAGCTGCCTCCTGCACAGCCGGTTCCGGATGCGGACGATCGAATTCACCCCAGATCGCGTCTACCCGGCATCGCACACGCGGCAGGATCTGCAGGAGCTTGTCTGGCAGGACCATGTCGGCAGCGAACAGCCGCGCCCGCTTCGCATTGGGCAGCAACATGTGCACAGCGAGCGCGTCGGCACTCTCCGGGTGGTGCAGCATCAAGCCGAGCAGGTTCGCCCTCAGCGCAGCTTCTCGCTCTTCCCCTCGAAGGCCACTCACGCTCCTGAGTGTCACATGGCCATTGGGCGTTCCGAGCCCCCCACAGCCTACCAGGATCAGCCGCCGCGCCACATCGGGGTAGAAGGCTGCAAGATGTGCGAAGACCACTCCGCCGAACGAAAACCCGCACAGGTCCGTCGGTTTTCCATCCCCAAGGATGCCAGCAAGCCCCTCGGCGAGCGCTTTCGCAATTCCGGTATGATCGGGCGTATCCGGCAGCGCCGATTCGCCGTGGCCTGGCAAATCGACTGCAATGATTTTCCGGCTCTCTGAAAGCCTCTCGATATTGCGGATCCAGTGCTGCCAAGAGCCTTGCGCGCCATGAGCGAGGACGAGCGGCTCGCCCTCTCCCCAGACATGCCAGACAACGGTTCCATCGCCGCAGGGGGTCTCGACCCTCTCCGCTCTCTTCTGGAGAGATTGAATGGCAGCGGGCGGCTCTAGCATAGCGTCGATCAATAACGGTCTCCCACGACCTGCTCGACCGGCACCGCCCGCTCGATCAGAGCGAGATCGTCGGTGGACAGCGAAAGGTCGGAAGCTGCGACATTCTCTCCCAGCCGCTCGATCCTGCGGGTCCCGGGGATCGGCACCACGTCCTCTCCCTGGTGCAGCACCCAGGCGAGCGCCAGTTGTGCGGACGTACACCCCTTGCGACTAGCGAGGTCCGCCAACGCCTGAACAAGCTGCAGGTTGGCCTGGCCCGCTTCGGTCTGGAAGCGCGGCATGTTCGCTCTGAAATCGTCCGCCGCCAAAGTTCCTGGCTGGACCGTGCCTGTGAGAAAGCCCCGGCCCAGCGGACTGTATGGCACCAGCCCGATACCAAGCTCGCGGATTGTCGGCAGTACCTCCGCCTCAATCTGTCGCGACCAAAGCGAGTACTCGCTTTGCAGCGCTGCAACAGGCTGCACCGCATGGGCCCGCCGGATCGATTCCGGATCGGCTTCGGACATGCCGAACCAACGCACTTTACCTGCCGCGATCAGGTCACGCACCGCCCCCGCGACGTCCTCGACCGGAACGTCCTTGTCGACGCGGTGCTGATAGAGCAGGTCGATGCTATCAGTACCCAGCCGCCGGAGCGAAGCCTCGACGACTTCGCGAATATGCTCAGGGCGGCTGTTCAGCCCGTTCGCGCGGCCAGTTTCAGGGTCGATCTGAAAGCCGAACTTCGTAGCCAGCACCACCTTCTCGCGAAACGGTGCGATCGCACGTCCAACCATCTCCTCGCCGAGGTATGGACCGTAAATCTCAGCCGTATCGAAGAGCGTGATCCCTTTCTCATAGGCCGCGAAGAGCAGATCATTGGCATCCGACTGCGACAGCCGCTCACCATAGGCGCCGCTGATGCTCATGCACCCTAGGCCCAGCTTTGAAACTTTGAGGCCACCGCCCAGTTCGCGCATCTGCATGATCTGTCCTCTCCTGTCCGCGAAATCGGCGCCAGCAGAGCACATCCCGACACCGCGTGCAAAAGACCTGCGGTCGATCTGCGCGACCAGCTCAGCAGCGGCGAAATATCACCGTGAGGTTGTTGGCTGGCATCTCGACAACGCCGTCACGGCTCAACCCATGAGCCTTGGCCATGTCTGTAACCTCGTCAAGTTTCCGCAATCCCCAGCGAGGATCACGAGCCTTCAAGTCCGCGTCGAACGCAGCATTGCTTGGCTCCAGCGGTCGATCAGAGCGAAGATAGGGGCCGTACAGCACGAGCGGCGCTCCAGGTGAAAGCAACTGCTGCGCGCCAGCCATCAGGCCGATCGTCGCCTCCCAGGGACTGATGTGGATCATGTTGATGCACAAGATCGCGTCGGCCCGGTCGAGCGGCCACTCCGCAGATGCGGCGTCGAGCTCCAAAGGTTCTGACAGATTATCGAGCTGCGCCTCCGCCCGCCACGCCGAGATGGATTCGCGGGCTTCTGGAGAGGGATCGGTCGGCTGCCAGGTAAGCTCTGGAAGAGCGCGCGCGAAGTGGACCGCGTGCTCACCGGTCCCGCTTGCGATCTCCAGCACCAGACCCTTGGGTGGCAGGACATCGTGCAGCACTCGCAGGATAGCATCCCGATTTCGGGCAACGGCGGGAGCCTGGCGGCGCGCATCATGCATGGGGATCGATTAGCCCATTCCCATGCATGTGCAAGTCTCGCCTAATGCGCGGCCGCCGGACCAACTCCTTTGCGTGGCCGTGGCGCCAGCCAGATCGCCGAGGCCGCGAGAAGCAGCACTACGGCAGCCACCATGAACAAGTGCGTCGTGCCGACAGCAGTGCCCTGCTGGGTCACCACCTGTTCGAGGACCGCCCGCGCCTGCTCAAGACTGAAGCCTCGCCCTTGCAGCTCGGTGAGCAGTTCTGGGGCGCCGTGCAACTCGCCCGCGAGCTGTGCCGTATCGTCGCGCGACTGATTGCTCCAGTACGTGGTGACGATAGCCGTCGCGATGGCGCCGCCCAATGTCCTGCCGAAATTCGCCATGCCCGCAGCCGATGCAGTCTCGCGCGGTTCCACCGAACCGAGGCTGATCGTGGTGAGCGGCACCATGAAGAGCGCCACGCCTGCGCCCTGCAGCAGTTGCGGCAGCGCCAGAGTCCAGAAGGTTGCGTCGCTGGTCCACCATAGCGAGCGCAGCAGCGAACAGACTGCAAGCCAGGCAATCCCGGTGAATACGAGTACACGCGGGTCCACACGCTTCATCAACGCCGGCACCAGGGGCGACATGATTACCGCAAGCACGCCGCTGAAGGCCATCACGTATCCTGCATAGGTGGCCGTATAGCCCAGCGATGTCTGCAGCCACTGCGGAATGACGACGATCGATGAAAAGTACGTGCCGAATGCAAGGATCAGAGAGAGTGTCGCCGCCGTGAACCCCGGATGGCGGAACACCTTGAGATCGACGATCGGGTGCTCCTCGGTCAGCTCCCAGATCAGGAACAGTGCGAAGAAGATCGCGGCCACAACAGCGCAACCCACGATGAAGGGAGACGCGAACCAGTCCTCCTCCCGTCCCTTGTCGAGCATCAGCTGCAAAGCGCCGACCCAGGTAATGAGAAGCCCAAGTCCGACACCGTCGATCGGTTTCTTCACGGTGGGCGTCTCAACACCGCGCAACAGCGTGACGACCCCGAAGAAGATCACCGCAATGATCGGCACGTTGATGAAAAATATCCATTCCCAGGACCAGTCATCGCTGATCCAGCCACCCAGGATCGGCCCCAGGATCGGAGCGACAACCACGGTCATAGCCCAAAGCGCCATGGCCTTGGGGTGCATCTCGCGAGGAAAAATGCGCAGCAGCAAGGTTTGCGTCAGCGGCATGAGGGGGCCGCCACAGAAACCCTGGCCGAGGCGGAACAGCACCAGCATGCCAAGGCTTTCGGACAGGCCGCAGAGCACCGAGAACACGCCAAAGCCCAGGAGCGAGAAGACAAACGTGCGTAGCGTTCCGAAGCGCCCGGCCAACCATCCCGTCAAGGGGACGCAGATCGCCTCCGCAACGGCGTAGGACGTAATGACCCAGGTCCCGCTCGAGACCGAAACGGCAAGCCCCCCGGCGATGTGCGGCACCGAGACGTTCGCAATCGTCAGGTCGAGAACGACGATGAAGTTCGCCAATGCCAGCACAAGGCCGGCGATCATCAACTTGGCACCGCTGAAGGGTTGCGGAGCCTCTGATGGCTCGAACAACCCCCGGGCCGCTGCGCGCGCAGTCATCAGCGGCGGCCGCTCGTCAGATCAATCGTAGCTTCCATGGACAGGCCGACGCGGAGGGGGTGTTCGCGCAATTCCTTGGGATTGAGCGAAATACGCACGGGGAGCCTTTGCACGACCTTGATCCAGTTGCCGGTGGCATTCTGCGCCGGAATCAGGGCGAATGCAGCACCGGTACCCCCGGCAAAGCCCATGACCTTCCCGTGATAGACAACATCGTCTCCATAGAAGTCGGACGTAAGCTCAACATCCTGCCCGCTGCGAACCTTGCCGAGCTCATCTTCCTTGAAGTTCGCGTCCACATAGAGCTGCTCCAGCGGAACGATGACCATCGCCACGGTGCTGTTCGTCACGCGCTGCCCGACCTGCACGGACCGCTGTGCCACGATACCATCGATCGGCGAGCGTATGACGGTGCGGGCGAGATTCAGCTTCGCCTGTTGCAGCTTTGCCCGTGCGTTGCGCACCTCGGGAGCTTCGTCCATCGGCACGCCCTGGGTCAAGGCCACGGTGGCAGCTTCGTTGCGCCGGGCGCTGATCGCATCGGCGCGTGCCTGGCTGAGCGCGGCTTGGGCCTGGCTTACCGCTGCCTGGCTAGCGGACAACGCATTACGCGCCTGGGTGAGTTCCTCCGCCGACACAGCGCCGCTGCCTTCCAATGAAGCGCGCCGCTGGTAATCCGCGCGAGCCCTCTCGAGGTCGGCCTGGGCCGAGGCAAGCCGCGCCTGCGCCTCTGGCACGGCCGCTTCCCTGGCATCGGCAGAAGCTCCTGCTGCAGATCCCTGCGCGCGGGACTGCGTGTACCGACGCTCAGCCAAGGCGAGTTCGGCTTCCGCCTGCGCGACGGCGATCTGCTGGTCCTCATCGTCAAGCCGCATGAGCAGCTGACCGCGTCGAACGGGCTGCGTATCGACCACGGAGACTTCAACGACCTGACCTGCGGTCAAGGGCGTCACTTGCGCGTTTTCCGCAGCAACATATGCGTTGTCCGTCGTGACCGAGCGGCTGCCGATAAAGGTCTCGTACAACAGAAATAGACCGCCGATCACCACGACCACCACAAGGAGGGCGATGATAAGCGGGCGGCGCTTCGACTTGTCGACGACAGCGGCCGACGGTTCGCCTGCTCCCGCGACTCCCTGCGGCTCACCAGCGGGCTGGTCGTGCTGGATGTCACTCATCTGTCGAAACCTTTTCCTTCGTGTGTTCTTCGTATCCGCCCCCGAGCGCGCGCTTCAGAGCCACTTCGCTGGCGAGAATACGGAATTGCGCGTCGATTGCGGTCTCACGCGATGCAAGCGCGAGTTGCTGGGCGCTGAGCGCCTCGATGTAGCTGGATAGACCGGCATCGTACCGCTTCCGCGCGAGTTCGTAGGCTGCGTCTGCTGCCGCTACCGCCAGCTGAGCGTCTCGTGCCTGCGTCTGCGCCGCCTCACGAGCGGCCAACGCGTCGGCCACTTCGCGCAGAGCGTCGACGACAGTCGCGTTGTAGTCCGCAACAGCCAGATCGAAATCCCCTCGCGCTCTACGGTACTCTCCGCCCAGCCTGCCGCCATCGAAGATCGGGAGGCTGAACGCCGCACCAGCATTGCCGTAGGTGGAGCCAGAATCGATAAGGTTGGACAGACCAATTGAAGTCAGCCCGATCAACCCGCGAAGAGAAATGTCCGGCAGATACGCGGTCTTTGCGACATCGATCCGCTTGCCCGCAGCCTCCACACGCAACCGTGCAGCAACGATGTCAGGCCGGCGTCCGGCCAGCGCTATTCCTGCATTTTCAGGCAGCGCCGTCCCGCTTGCCTGCAGAAGCGAACTCGGCTGGATGCTCAGGCCGCGATCGGGGCCCGCACCCAACAGCGCAGCAAGCGCGTGCCGTCTTGCCGCGATTTGCTCGCGATTGGCCGACAGAACTATGCGCGCGCGCGCAGTCTCTGCTTCCGTCTGCCTGACCGGGGTCTGATTTTCGATGCCCTTCTCGGCCCTGCTACGTGTGAGCGCGCCCAGGCTCTCACGCGATTGCAGGGCTTCCGAAAGCGTCGCCTCGCGGGCGAGCAGCCGGGCAAGATCGAAGTAGGAGGACACCACATTGCTTGCGATCAGCAGCCGAGCCTGGCTCGCTTCAGCCATCGCAGCATCGACCTGCGACGTGGCCGCGGCCAGCAGAGAACGACGGCGCCCCCAGAGATCCAGATCGAAATCGCCGGTCAGCGCCAGATCGCCTCTGCTCTTCCACCCTTTCGGGACGAACTCTGAGGGGATGCCGTTATTATAGCTCTGCTTGACGACACCTGCGGTGCCTTGCCCGCCGATCTGCGGCAGAGTTTGCGCTCCGGCCACGTCGGCGGCGCCACGCGCCTGACGGATGCGCGCTTCCGCGGCAGCAACGCTGGGAGAGCCTGCCAGCGCCTCCGCCACCAAAGCGTCCAGTTGCGGGTCACCGTACGCTCTCCACCAGTCCTCCTGCGGCCACGCGGCGACCTGCTCGGCAGTTGCGAAAGTCCGAGCTGTTTCAAGCGAAGCGGGCGCGCGGATCTGCGGTCTGGGACCGAGCTCGGGCATGCCACATGCGGAGAGTGCCAAGGTAATCGCCAGGAGCCCAGGCGTACCGACTCGAGAGAGGAAAGGTGTACTCATCAGTACGCTGCAGATCGTATTCTGCATTGCCCCTGTCAATAACAAAGTGTACTACCCAGTACAGCTATGCAGAATATCATGGGAAAGAGGGAGCTGAACCGGCAGAAGCGCCGCGCCACGATCGTGGAGGTCGCCACGCGATCCTTCCTGGAACAGGGCTATGCGGCCACCAGCATGTCAGCCATCGCCGACGAGCTCGGTGGTTCGAAGGCTACGCTTTGGGGCCATTTCGCGTCGAAGGAAGAGCTGTTCAGCGCCGTCGTGGATGAGCAGGTTGCACGCTTCGCTGCCGAGATGGAGGGCGCCACGACTGACGAGGTGTTCTCCGTCGCTGCGCTTCACAGCTACTGCCTGCGTTTCCTGCGTACGCTCATGCGGCCACAGTCGATCAGCCTGTTCCGGCTAATCATGGGCGAAGGCGGCCGCTTTCCAGAACTGAACGCCGTCTTCCACGTTCGCGGTCCTGCGAAAGTTCTCAACTACCTGACGGATTTCATGGCCACCGGCTTGCCCCGCAGTGAAGCGCAGCGTGTAGCCCTGCTGACGATATCGGCCCTGGTCGGCTGGCGCTCGCAGATGCTTACCCGGCCGGAGCCTGTCGCGCCGGAGGAAGCTGAGCAGTTCGTCGATGACTTCATTGCCCATCTCAAGCTCTCACGATACGAGGATGCGCCAGAGCAGCCGCAAAGCTAGCACGTCTCCCGATCACGGGAAGCGAGCGCCTGTCTCGCCGCAGGAGTGAGCGTGTCCCCACCCGATCTTTCACTTCTGCGCACCCGCAGGCTTGGTCCGATGTTCGCCGTGCAGTTTCTGGGCGCGTTCAACGACAATCTGCTGAAGTTCGCGCTGCTGTTCATGGCGAACTTCAGCATCTTTGCAGCAGCACCGGAGAAAGCCGAACAGCTTGCCGTCGTCGCAACCGGCCTGTTCATCCTCCCGTACTTCCTCTTCTCCGCTCTTGCCGGACAGATTGCGGACCGCGTCGACAAGGCATTGCTGGTGCGAGTGATAAAATGCGTCGAAGTTCCGATCATGGCTCTCGCCCTGCTCGGCTTCTGGCTCAGTTCCGTGACGATCCTGCTCGTTTGCCTGTTGCTCATGGGAACCCATTCGAGCTTCTTCGGTCCGGTCAAATACTCCATCCTGCCCCAGCATTTGCGCCGCGAAGAGATCATGGGCGGAACCGGTCTTGTCGAGGGAGGCACTTTCCTTGCCATTCTCGGCGGGCAACTCCTTGCCGGACTAATCGACCCGCAAGTAGCCGGGGTCACAGGGCTTGTGCTGGCCGTAGCAGGCCTTGCGGCCAGCTTTTCCGTGCCGACGGCTCCTCCTGCAACTTCGAAGAAGGCGTTTGACCTCAACCTGTTTCGCGGCACCTGGCATGTCCTGCGCAGCGCCAGACAGCAACGCAGTGTCTGGCTGGCGATATTGGCGATCAGCTGGTTCTTCACAGCCGGAGCCGTCTTGGTGAGCGAATTTGCGCCGCTGGTGTCGGGCAGGTTCGGTGGGAACCAGTCAGTGGTGAATCTCTTCCTCGCCGTCTTCTCCGTCATGATTGCAGTGGGATCACTGGCGGTAAACCGGCTGCTCAAGGGAGAAGTTTCCGTCCGCTTCGTCCCGGTAAGTGCCCTGGGCATGGCGGCCGGTCTCATCGACCTCTGGCTGTCGGCACGCGGTTTCGGGACGCCACTCGATCAAGCCGGCATTGCTGAGTTTCTTGCACACCCCGGTGCATGGAGGCCCCTGACGGACGTGGTGCTGATCGCCTTTTCAGGAGGCATGTTCATCGTGCCGCTCTACGCGGTCCTGCAAGTCGATACAGCGCCCGGAGAGCGCTCTCAGGCGATCGCAGCCAACAACATCGTCAATGCCGCCGTGACCGTTGTGGTGGTGGGGCTCGTCAGTGCGATGCTGGCTGGCGGGATGGACGCAGGTGGCGTGGTCGGCGCCTTGGGTATCGTCACGCTCGCAGTCGCCTTGATCAGCCTGTACGGCTTCCGTCATCCCCCTCTGAGAGCGCCATAAGGCACCCTCAAAGCCAGCCTTGTTCCCTGTACCACTGTGCCGTCGTCTTGAGCCCGGTCCGCGTCTCTACAGTCGCTTCCCATACCTCGTGCGGCACCTGGGCCGATGGTTGTCCAGTCCAGTCGGGGTGACTGAAATAGGCCGCCCGATCCTGCGTCATCTTGGCGCCACGCCCGCGCAGGAAGCCGTCTATTCCTGCGGCGCGCCGCAAAGCGGCCGGTGAAAGGCTCAACACTTTCGGACGCCGCCCCACGGCCCAGCCAATCGCCAAGGCCAGCTCACGGTGCTCCCAGCCGCCCGCCCGTCCGTCGTCCGGCTCGAACGTGTGACCACTCACCCGAAGGCTTCCCGGCAGCAGCGCCAGCAAAAGTCGCGCAAGATCCTCGACGTGGATCAGCGAAGCACGACCCTCTTTGGGCATCGGAACCAGGCCCCAACGCGCGGCCCGGAACAATTCGAACATCTCCTTGTCGCGAGGGCCGTAGATTGCCGGCGGACGCACGATGGTCCAGTCCAGCAGAGTTGCCTTCACGACCGTCTCGCCGCGTGCCTTCGATGCACCATAGGCGGAAAGCGATGGCTCCCGCGCCGAGAGGGAAGAGACATGCACAAAGCGGCTCACGCCCTCCTTGCCTGCGGCTTCCACCAGGTTCAGCGTGCCCCTGACGTTCCCGATCTCGAACGCCTCCCGGTCCGGAGCATTGACCACACCGGCGATGTGCACGACGGCATCGGCATCGCGAACCAGCGTGGCGAGAGCTGCCCGGTTCTCCAGGTCGCCGGAGATCCATTCCACGCCCGGCCTCGGATCCTGCGGCGCCCGCGCCAGAGCTGTCAGCTGGTGCCCCGCAGCCAACGCGAGGTCGACAAATGCCTGACCGACAAAGCCGGTTGCTCCCGTCAGCGCGATGATCACTTCAGAACCAACTGATCGCGGTGAATAACGGCCGAACGGGGTGCATAACCTAGAAGCTCAGCGTGCTCGCTGGAGTGATGCCCCTTCAGGCGCGCGCATTCAGATGCGTCGTACTCCGCAAGTCCATGCGCAAGGACGCGCCCGTCTTCGCTGCATATCGCCACCGGATCGCCGCGCTCGAACATTCCGGCGACGCGTGTCACTCCCTTTGCCAGCAGACTCGACCCGCGGGCAAGTGCCGCCGCTGCACCCGCGTCGACCGTCAGTTCGCCTTTGAGCCGAAGACGCCCGCCCAGCCACGCCTTGCGAGCGCCTGCCTTGCGGCGCGGGCGAAACAGCGTGCCGATGCCTTCTTCCGCCACCCGGGCAATGGGACGACCGTGAACACCGTTTCCGATCACGAGTGCGATACCGGCCAACTCGGCAATCTGCGCCGCCTGCAGCTTGGAGGTCATTCCGCCAGAGCCCATGCCCGACGCCGAATCGCTGCTCGCCATGCTGTGGATCTCTGGCGTCACACCATCTACCCGCTCGATCAGGCGTGCACCGGGCTCCTTCGGGTTGCGGTCGAAGAGACCGTCAACATCGGACAGCAGCAAGACCGCATTTGCCTGCGCCGCTTGTGCCACGCGAGCGGCAAGACGATCGTTGTCACCGAAACGGATTTCCTGCGTCGCCACCGAGTCGTTCTCGTTGATTACCGGAACCGCACCCGCATCCAGCAACCGCGCCAGCGTAGCGGTGACGTTCAGATACCGTCGACGGTCCTCGAGGTCCTCCAGGGTCAGCAGGATCTGCGCAGCGGTCAGCCCCTTCGCGGCGAGCAGATCCGCCCAGAGACCGGAGAGCGCGATCTGCCCGACGGCGGCGGCGGCTTGAGCATCAGCTAGGCTGCCACGGCCGCCCTTTTCAAGGCCAAGCCGCGCGGCGCCCAACGCGATGGCGCCCGAAGAGACGATGACAACGCCCTGCCCGCGCGCGCGCGCCTCAGCAATTTCGGAGACGAGACCCTGCAACCACTCACGGCGAACGCCGCCTGCGTCCACCAGCAGAGATGAGCCGACCTTGACGATCAGGAGCGGGCACGAGGTCGTTTTTGTAAGGTCGGAAAGGTTGGCGATCGTCATGGGCGTGCAAGCCTCTAGGCGGTTCGCCCCCTCAAGGAAAGCGCCTGCATCGGACGCCAGAGGCACGTCGTCGCTCTGACGAATCGCCCTGCCTCTCCTATCATCAGAGCGGAGACCAGGGCGTCTCGTCCTGCTCCTCCCGCTCGCCCTGCGGGCGCTCGGTTACGGTCGCAGCAGGAAGGTAGGCGATGACCCCGTCCAGCAACGCGTCAATGCCCTCTCCTGTAGCACCGGAGATGGCAAAGACCTGATCGGCGCCAGCTTCTTTCAGTTCGCTGGCGAAAGCAGCCGCCAATTCGGGATCGGCAAGATCGATCTTGTTGAGGACCACCAGCCTGGGCTTCTCTTCCAGCCCGCCTCCATAAGCCGAAAGCTCCTCTTCGACGATCTGCATCGCCTCGGCAGGATCGGTCCCCGCGATGTCGATCAGGTGGATCAGCACACGGCAGCGCTCGATATGGCCAAGGAAGCGGTCGCCGATACCTGCACCTTCGGCAGCACCCGCGATCAGCCCGGGAATGTCCGCCAGAACGAACTCACGCTCCTTGTGCCGCACCACGCCCAGCTGCGGGTGCAGCGTTGTGAAGGGATAGGCCCCCACCTTGGCGCGGGTGTTGGTAAGTTGGTTGATGAACGTGGATTTGCCCGCGTTGGGCAGTCCGACAAGCCCCACGTCCGCGAGCAGCTTGAGCCGCAGCCACACCCACAGCTCCTCGCCCGGCAAGCCGGGCTGGTGCTGACGCGGAGCACGGTTTGTCGATGTTTTGTAGGAGGCATTGCCGCGACCGCCCAGACCACCTTCCAGCAGCGTGAGGCGCTGGCCGGCCTCTACAAGGTCCGCCAGGACGGTCTCGCGATCCTCATCATCAATGATCTGGGTTCCGACGGGAACCTTGATAATGAGATCCTTGCCCTGCGCGCCCTTGCGATCCTTGCCCATCCCATGTCCGCCACGCGGCGCCTTGAAATGCTGCGTGTAGCGAAAATCGATCAGGGTATTGAGCCCGGCAACCGCCTCGAAAACGATGTCGCCACCCTTTCCGCCGTCACCTCCGTCCGGTCCGCCATACTCGACGTACTTCTCGCGCCGAAAGCTGACAGCCCCCGGTCCGCCGGCACCCGAGCGAATGTAAATCTTGGCTTGATCGAGAAAGTGCATGGCGGTCTCAGTCCGATGGAACGTGCGCGGCCAGTCGCGGTCCGCCAAAACGCGAACGGCCGCAACCATGTGCGGCCGATAGCCAGAAATCAATCACTGGTGGAGCCGAGGGGGATCGAACCCCTGACCTCGTCATTGCGAACGACGCGCTCTCCCAGCTGAGCTACGGCCCCGTTCCAGCAATCGCGCGAGACGGAGTTACCGCGTCGCGAGCGGCTCCATTAGCGAACTGGCCGCTCGCGCGAAAGAGAAATTTGCGATCCAGGGTTACTGCGGCGTCACTGCCTCGGCGCGCCGCTCCGGTGCAATAACCACGATCCCGCCGTACTTGGCGTGCCATGCTGCCAAGTCTGCACGATACTGATCGTAGGCATTGAAGAAGTCCATGAATGGCGCTTCGATCTTCGCCAGCCCTTGGGGGGCGTAACCTTCCAACTGCCCAGCAGGCAGCAGAGCGATCTCGGAGGCAATCTGCATCGCCGCTTCGCAGAAGGTCGTCTTGACCGGCGGCACCGCAAAGAAGTTGTAGACCTGCGTTTGATAGGTCTCACGCTGGCGGATGCCCTCCCTGCCGCCGAAAGCTCCGCTGAAGCTCTTGTTGAGTTCAGCGTTGGCCTTGTCCAGCGACTTGTCGTGGACCTTCAGGAAACCCTTGTAGCCCTCAAGAACGGCAGCATACTCGGGCTCCACGCAATTCAGTGCAGCCACGTTAAACGCGGAGCGCAGGTTCCACACCGCCTGTGCGCTGGAGACATCCGTATTGACGGTCTTGCGCACGCCATTCTCTGCCACTTCAGGAATGCGCATATTCTCCGGCGCGCCCATCGGGGGCTGCGGCAGCGGCGGGATCACCACCACTGGAGGAGGCGGAGGCGGAGGCGTCTTTTGTGCGCACGCAGCGAGGATGCTGATCAGCACCGCCATCGGCGCCAGTTTCCAGAAGCGTTTGGTCATGGGACCCGTCACCGACCCTCTCCAGAATGTGAGATGTCTCATGTATCCGCTTAAACCCGCAATGCAAATGCCCGACGCGAGCAACTCGCGCCGGGCACCATCAATGACCTGTGGATGATTGGGCGCAGAGCGTGCCCCAGTCCCTTGTCAGTCGCGCTGACCCATGAAGCTCAGCAGGAACTGGAACATGTTGATGAAGTCCAGATAGAGGCTGAGGGCGCCGAGGACGATCGCCTTCCCAGCAAAGTCCGTGCCGGCCAGTTCATAATACTGGTGCTTCAGACGCTGCGTGTCGTAAGCGGTCAGACCCGCGAAGATCAGCACGCCCAGAGCCGAGATCGCCATCTGCAGCACAGTCGACTGCATAAACAGGTTGATCAACATCGCGACCAGGATCCCGATGAGACCCATGATCATGAACGAGCCCATGCCCGACAGATCCTTCTTCGTCGTGTAGCCCACAAGGCTAAGCCCTGCAAAAGCAGCTGCCGTGGCGAAGAACGTGCTCGCGATCGACTGCGACGTGAAGACGAGGAAGATGGTCGAAAGCGACAGGCCCATGACCACGCAGAAGCCCCAGAACAGGCCCTGAAGCGTAGTCGTGCTCATCCGATTGGCGCCGAAGCTCATGCCGAATACGAACCCGAGCGGCGCAAGCGCGATGACCCACCAGAGCGGTGTGCCCATGATTTGCGCAGCGAAGCCCGAGTTGGCGAACAGCATCGCAACGATGCCGGAGAGCAGCACGCCCGACGCCATGTAGTTATAGATCGACAGCATGTGGCGACGCAGCCCGGCATCGTAGCTGGCGCGCGTGCCCACCTGGCCGCCGAGGCCCGGGGACGCACCGAAGCCCGAACGGGGCTGGGGGTCGTTCCAGTTAGCCATTTTAAACTCCCTATCCCGGCACCGCCCAATGCGGTGTTTCCGGACTTGCCAGATATCGGACTTCTGCGTTGACAATTCAAGAACAAGTGGACGTGACCGCACGTGACGAATTGTATCAACCGCCTCGAGCCGCTTTCCCCATTTCGGCAGAACGGCGTTCGGCCGCTCTCATGGCTTCCTCGACAAGGCGCAAAAGTTTCTCATCGGTATCGAACACATCCAGCCCCGCCTGTGTCGAGCCTCCAGGGCTGGCCACACGACGCGCGAGTTCTCCCGGTCCATAGGGCGAGGACGCCGCTAGCAAAGCGGCCCCTTCGGTGGTCGCAAGTGCCAGACGCTGGGCCTGAGCGGGAGCAATCCCAAGCGCCACCGCGCCTGCCGCCAGCGAGTCGATGAAGCGGTAGACGAATGCCGGGCCGCACCCCGATAGAGCCGTCACAGCATCGAAGAGGGTCTCATCCTGCAGCCATTCCGGTGAGCCGAGTGGCTGAAGCAGGCTCTCCAGTGCCGCGCGGTCCTGTTCCCTCAGGCCTTCTCCCACCAGCGCGAGGGGCGATTTACCGATCGCGGCCGCAAGGTTGGGCATAAGCCGCACGAGGCCGCCATTGGAGGAGAACCGGCCCGACAGCGTGGCCAGCTCGACGCCAGCGAGGATCGAAAGCAGCACCGTGCGGGCACCGACCGCCTTGGTGACCTGCGGCGCTACAGCGTCGAGCAACTGAGGCTTGACCCCGAGCAGCACGACATCAAAGGCTTCCTCGGGAACTTCGCGCACGAGTGCCACACCTTCAGGAGCAGCCTCCAACCCCGGATCAGCGATCGTGAAGCGCGAAGGCTCCATACCGCTCCGCAGCCAGCCCTGGAGTATCGCTCCGCCCATATTGCCACAGCCAACAATAAGGATCCGCTCCATCAGCTCCATACTCATCTCCTTGTCTGGACCGAGGAGCTAGAGGAACGCGGCGCAGCTGCCAACAACGCTCAGGCTTCACCTGCAGCGTCGACCAGCGCCGCGGCCAAAGCTTCGGCCGGGGTCTTGTCACCCCAGAGAATGAACTGGAACACGGGGTAGAACCGGTCGCACTCGTCGATCGCAGCCTCAACTACCGCCTGCGCTTGAGCCGGGCCGAGCAGACCCTCTTCGCCCAGCATGAGCCCATGGCGATAAAGCACGACACCGCCGTTCGACCAGACATCGAAGTGGCCAAGCCACAACTGCTCGTTGATGAGTGCCAACGCCTCGAAAACGGCCGCGCGTTTTGCTTCCGCCACCCGGATTTCAGGCAGGCAGAGCAGCTGCAGCACATGATCCTCGGGGCGCCAGATCGCCTGGAACTGGTACGTCGCCCAGCTGCCTTTCACTTCGGCGGAAATCTCATCCTCGCCGGCGTACTCATATGGCCAGTCGCGCGCCTCGAACAGCGCTGCAAGCATCTCCACCGGAGCAGCCTCTTCCTCGCGCTCGATCTCGTCGCCAACGCTTCTCATAAATCCTGACATTACGCCTCCCTGACGCGCATCAGTTGCGTCTTTCGAGGTGCGCGGCACAATTGCGTGGCATCACAGGGCTGCGCAAAACTCCACAAGTCTGTGAACAGCGTGTGGATAAGCCACTTGTTGCCGCCGCTGGATCAATCCTTCGCGAGCTGATCCACCACCTGACCGGCGGGGCTGGTCCAAACAAAGGCGTTCGAAATGTCCGCCTTCTTGACCTGAGCCGCAAACTCGCCGGCCTCCTTCTGGGTTTCGAACGGACCGACAAGGATGCGGTTCGTGCGTCCCATGTCACTCACATTCGCTTTGCGCCCCTTGAACAGCGCGGAATGCTGCTTCGAAAGCCGGCCCCAGTCGAACGCAATCGCCTTCTCGTCTCGACCGACCCCAATCTGCACCCAGATGCGGCTCGGATGACTGGGCGCCTCCTTCTTGCTCTCAGCCTTCTTGCCAGTTCCCTTCTTGGTGCTGGCCGCCGAGCGCTTCTCATCCTTGGCTTCCGGCGCCTTGCCGGAACCGCTCTTCTTCTGCGTGCCCTTGTCGGCTTCCGCAACCTTTGACTCGTCAGCCTTGGATGCAGAAGGCTTAGCCGGAACGGCGTCCACAACGGCCTGCGCGGGAGGCTCCGGCTTGGCCGGCTCTATCGCGAGTACATCTACAGCCCCCGCGACAGGTGCAGGCGCACGGCTCGGCGCGCCAAGGTCGGCGAATATCTGTTCGAGCGTCACTGAACCGGGCGCCGAGCCCCCGCTGGCACGCGGGGTGTTTGCCGTTGCCGTCCCCACGCGGGCCAGGTCAAATCCCGGTGCTGGAGCCGCACTTTGAGTAGCGAGAGTGTTCGCGGGTGAGGCTGCCGGCACTGACCTGTCAGGCACCACTGCAGCCGTCGCGCGGACAGGTTCTAACCCGCCGGGAGCAGGCTTGCTGAGGTTAGCGGCAACCGCAGACGTACTTGTCTGCCGCTGCGCATTTGCTGGCAGCCGCGATGACGAAGATTCGGGAGCCGCAGGCCTGGCGTTGGCGGCACTTGTGCCTGCACCCGGTTTTGCTGGATTCCGTGCGCCGCCAACGGGCGGCAACTCGTCAGATTCCGAACGATCAATAGCTGGCATAGGCTCAGGCGGTGCTACGCGGGCAGCGGCGTCAGCCTCCGCTCGCGCAAGCTTAGCTGCTCGTTCCTTGGCCCTGACCTGGGCACGACTCAAGGGCTCTGCCGCCTTCTGCTTTGCCGTGGCGTTTGCGGGCGCTGTCGTGCCGCTGCCCATCGGCTTACCCTTGGGGATCAGACCGGCATCCGCCGCCGCCACTCGTGTGCTGGTTCGAGGGACGTATGCCGCAATCGCAGGATCGTCGCGCCCAATCTCCGCCGCGCGAGGAAACTTGCCGAGATTGGCAGCTGCAGCCTGCTGCGCCCTTGTAAGCCGCGGCATGTAGCGCAGGTACGGCGTCATACTTTCCGCCAATTGCGTGGGCAGGATCGCGTTGACGGTCTCGACGGCTTCCTTGGTCTTCCCAGCGATCGCAAGAGCGAATGCATGCGAACGCCAGCCCGGCTTGTCCTGTTTGCGCAGCAGAGGCATCAGCATCGCCTCCGACGCAGCGGCATCGCCAGCGATCGCCAAGCTTACGCCATAGCGCCGGCGCAGTTCGTCGTCGTCTTTTCGGGCGAGCGCCACACGGTAGTACTTCTGCGCGGCGGCCTGATCTCCGACCAGATCGTAGGCGAGCCCGTGATCAGCGGTGACATCATCCGCCGCTCCGCGCGCCTCCGCCGACGCAAACAGCGGAAGTGCCGCCATCGGGTCTCCCTGCAGGACAAGGGCCCGGGCAAGACCTGCTTGAACGCGGGGATTGTTGGCGGAAATGGCGTCAGCGCGCTTGTAGAAGCCGGCCGCCGCCTCAGGATCGCCCATCGCGGTGGCCGAATCGCCGGCTTCAATCAGAGCATCGATGTCGCGTGGATTTCTTGCCAAACGCGCGAGCGCCTGAGTCAACCGCCGCGAATCATCGCTCGGCAGGGCCTGGACGACGGGCTGCGACACCACAGGCGCAGACTGCGCATGCACGGCATGTGGGAACGCGAGCAGTCCTGTGGAGGCTGCGCTTGCGAGCCATGCTCCAAGACGACGCCTTAGCTGCAAGGTGAGGCACTTCCTTTTCGACCGGCTTAAAAGGCGCCGGACCATCCAGCACCGTATAGCGGAGCCAAGCTGAACTGGGCAGGAACGGCGCAGGCCGCTCCTGCCAGATGGGCTTACTGGTTGTTCTGACGCCCCAAGAACCGCGGGATGCTGATCGAGGCACCATCATCGTCGTCGGAGTCTACCGAGGGAGCGGCCTTGGAACCGCGCGACAAGTTGGACATGCGCTCGAACAGAGTGCTTCCGGTTGCAGCCGGGCGCTGCGCAGGCGCGGGTGCAGGAGCCGGTGCAGGCTCTGCCGGGAACGCGCGACGCCTTCCAAACGCTGGCGCCTGCTCAGCGGCATCAGCGGCAAGGTCCAGCTCGTCCTGACGGCTCGTCTTGGCAATCGATGCCTGCTGCACCCCGCTCAGGTCCAGCGGTTGGCGCTGCGGTCGCGCGATGCCGGCGGGATTGCCGTAGCTGGCGGGAGCACTCTCCACCTGCTCCTCCGGCAGCTCCTCAGCACCTCCGAGTTCCAGCGCAGCTTCGTCTTCTTCGAACTGAGCCGCTTCGGAAAGGTCGAGTGGCTCCGCTTCCGGCTCAGCGTTCTCTGGCTCTGCAGACGCTGGCTCGTGCGCAGGCGGGGCCAACGCAGGAGCCGGAACTCTTTCACCGGCGGGTGCTGCCGAAGGCCTCACAGGGCCGCGAGACATGCCAAGGTTGACCGGACGAGAAGCGATTTCTGCCTGCTCTGCGGACTGCTCAATCCCGGTCGCAACAACAGAGACACGGATCTTGCCCTGCAGGTCAGGATTGAAGGCCGAGCCCCAGATGATGTTCGCGTCGCTGTCGACCAGTTCGCGGATGTGATTGGCCGCTTCGTCCACCTCGAGCAGCTTCATGTCGTCACCGCCGATGATCGAAATGATGACGCCCTTGGCGCCCTGCATCGAGACGCCGTCAAGAAGCGGGTTGGCAATTGCACGTTCCGCAGCTTCGAGCGCACGGTTCGGGCCTTCGCCCTCACCCGTACCCATCATCGCCTTGCCCATCTCGCCCATGACGGAACGCACGTCGGCGAAGTCGAGGTTGATGAGGCCGGGCATGACCATGAGATCGGTGATCGAACGAACACCTTGCTGCAGCACCTCGTCGGCGAGCTGGAACGCCTCCTTGAAGGTGGTTTCCGCTTTCGCCACCAGGAAGAGGTTCTGGTTCGGAATGACGATCAGCGTATCGACGTGCTTTTGCAGTTCCTCGATGCCAGCCTCGGCCGAGCGCATGCGCCGCGTGCCTTCGAAGAGGAAGGGCTTCGTGACCACGCCGACTGTCAGCACGCCCTTGTCGCGCGCAGCCTTGGCGATGATCGGCGCGGCTCCCGTGCCCGTGCCGCCGCCCATACCGGCCGCGATGAAGACCATATGGACGCCTTCAAGCAGCCGTTCGATCTCTTCGATCGTCTCTTCAGCCGCGGCGCGACCGACCTCGGGCCGCGACCCGGCACCAAGGCCCTGAGTGATATCAGGCCCCAGCTGGATGCGGTTTTCCGCGATCGAGCTGTTCAGCGCCTGCGCGTCCGTGTTGGCGACGATAAAGTCAACGCCTTCGATCTGCGCGTTGATCATATTGGCAATGGCGTTGCCGCCAGCACCGCCAACGCCGATTACTAGGATCCGCGGGCGCAATTCCTCGATCGCCGGCGGCCCGATATTGATGCTCATCTCACTCTCCTGGCAGACACGCGCGGATGAAATTCCTTGACCAAGCCTGATGGCATACCTGAACTCCATCGAGCAAAGTGCGGTAAAGCTTTGTCCACAGCCGACCGGCGCAACCGAGGAACGGTTCGCCGCGACGGCTGATCCCTCGCCGGCTCAGAAGTACTCCCGAAACGCGCGATAGATACGACCAACCGAGCCCATCCGCTCCGCCCGAACAAGGGTCTGACGGCGATTCAGGGCCCGGATATCGACCGGGTCGGCTGCAGCGTATAGCACAAGCCCCGCAAGAGTCGAAAACCCTGGTTTTACATGTGCCTCCGCAAGACCGTTGAGGTGCGGAACACGACCGATACGCACCGGTTTACCGAGCGCAGCCTGGGCGTAATCGGCCAATCCCACCAGTTCGGCCCCACCGCCGGTAAAGACCACTTGCTTGCCGCGCTGACCATTGAATCGCATCATTTTGAGCGATTTGTTCACCTCTTCCATCAGCACGCCGAGTTGCCCGGTGATAACCGCGATCAGTTCCGCACGCGGAATGCGATTCTTGTCATCCGCATGGCGAGCGATCGGGCCGCCCTCTTCCTCGCCAGGCGCGTTGACAGGTATCATCTCGCGGTGATCAGTAGGACTGGCCAGTGCCGACCCATTCACGCACTTCAGGCGCTCGGCCTGGAAGCGCCGAATGCCGAAAGCGGACGCAATTGCATCAGTGATGTCTGCTGAACCCATCGGAATGGCCGTCAATCCGGTTAGCATCCCTTGCGAATAGACCGCCACGTTCGTAACCTCGGCACCGAACTCGACCAGCGCGACGCCCAAGTCCTGTTCTTCGGGCGAGAGGCAGGCGTGTCCTGCGGCAATGGGCGATGCCACGACAGCCTCGACCTCTAGATGCGCGGACTGGACGGCCTCGGTCAGGTTGCGGATCGGCGCACCGTCCGCCAGCATGATGTGGATATCGACGCCAAGCCGTTCCGCGTGCAGTCCCTTTGGACTGACCACGCCATGAGCGCCATCCAGCCGATACTGCGCGGGCTGCGCATGCAGGACAACACGCCCGTCGGGACGGATAACATCACGAGCCGATACGAGGAGCTGATCGATATCCTCCTGCTCGATACGCCTGCCGCCGATCTCCGCGTCTACTTCGGCGACCTGGCTGACGAGCCCCGCGCCTGAGCACCCTACCCAGACCCGCTGCACCGAGGTGTCGGCCATCTTCTCAGCGCGATCGATGGCATCGCGGACGGCATAGGTGGCAGCGGCCATGTCGGTAACGTACCCGCGCCTGACGCCCTGACTGGCACGATGGCCTGATCCAAGCACAACCATGTCGCCCACATCGGAAATGCCCGCGACGATGGCGGAAATACGGAATGATCCGATGTTCACTGCGCCAAAAACGCGACTGATCCGCGGTCCAGCCATCAGTTCTTCTCCCCCTGACGAACAGCACCCGCGCTAAGAGCCGCTTGCTCTGCCTCTCGGCCCGGAATACGCAGATAGATGCGGTCCCCAGCCCGCATGTCGAAGATCGTCACCTTCCCACCCAACAGCCGGTTCGTGCCGTCAAGCCGCGCAAAAGACACCAGCGCACCGGCCGATTCTCTCTCACCCTCCGGCAAAGCAAGCACTTGCCCGGTCTTGAACGTGATGTTCCACCGGCGGTTGCCGATCCATTCCGCCTCCTGCACCCGCGGCTTCAAGGCGGGTGCGGCGTCCAGCAGCCGCGTAAGCCCGGTGACCTGCTGCCCTGCACCGAGACCGGAAACAATCAGTCTGCCCTGCGCAGCGGCCCGCGTCACGGCCTCCAGTTCGTGCCCGGTCTCATCAATGAGCACGAAACGATCGGCCTTTCGCAGCACGGCATGCGGCGCACGTTCGACGATATCGATAACCAGCGTATCCGGAAGCTGGCGCGAAACACGCGCATCCTTCACCCAGGAAAGACCGATCAGATCCTGCCTCAAGCTCTCCAGGTCGACGAGCGGCATGGACCGATCCCGCTGCGCGAGGGCCCGCTCATAAACTCGGAGTTCGTTGAGGTTCTGCACACCGCGTACGTCAACGTGCCGGACCTCAAAGCCTGCGTCGGAAGCGATCTGCGCGATCTGCATATTGGCCATCGCTGGGATCCCGGCGACCGAAGCGACAGCCCAGAGCAGCGCCGCCGCAGCGCTGAGGATGACCGCAAGAAACATCCGGTGCAGCTGCGCTTCCGTGAATGGAAGCCAGGCCATGAGCAGATCAAGCGCAGAGCCTGTGCGGGCCTTGGCCTGTTTGACCTTCTGCCGCTTGCCGTGCGCCGCCGCAGTCTTGCGGACGCTCGTGGCCTTGCGGCGGATGGTCTGGCTCATGGTGCGGCCTTCCCATCCCGTGCCACGCGCTGGGCACGGGCGTCGGCCAAGGCCTCTGCCACGATCGCTTCCACCAGCTCCGGGTACTCCATGCCACAGGCGCGCGCCTGCTCGGGAACAAGGCTGAGCGGGGTCATACCCGGCTGCGTGTTGACCTCCAGCAGGAACAGCCCTTCCACGCCTTGAGTGTCGTCCCACCGAAAGTCGGACCGGCTGGTACCACGACAGCCCAGAAGCCGATGAGCACGCAATGCAAGATCCTGGCAGGCTGCGGTGATCTCTTCTGGTATTTCGGCAGGGCACACATGCTCGGTCAGGCCGTCGGTGTACTTGGCGTCGAAGTCGTAGAAGCCGGATTTCGGCTTGAGCTCGGTCACAAGCAGAGCCCGATCGCCGATCACGGCGGTGGTCAGCTCTCGCCCCCGGATAAACGGTTCGGCCAGCAGGCGTTCAAAGTCCTGCCAAGGCCCTCGGGCGTCAGGCGCAATAGGGCTTCCGTAGTTGCCTTCTTCTGTGACGATAGCGACGCCGACCGAAGAGCCCTCGTTGACGGGCTTCAGCACGTAGGGGCGCGGCAGGGGGTCAGCTTGGAAAATGCTGGCGCTTTCCACGATCCGCCCGCCCGGCATCGGAATGCCCTGGGGCACAAGCGCCTGCTTGGTCAGTTCCTTGTCGATAGCGATGACGGAGGTGGCGAGCCCCGAATGAGTGTATGTCAGCCCCATCAGGTCCATCATGCCCTGCACGGTGCCGTCTTCTCCCGGAGCGCCATGAAGCGCGTTGAACACGACGTCCGGCTTCGCTTCGCTGAGCCGCAGTGCAACGTCCCGGTCCATGTCGATGCGAGTGACAGTATGGCCCTTGGATTCGAGCGCCTTCGCCACGCCTTCACCGCTCATCAGCGAGACCGGGCGCTCCGAGGACCAGCCACCCATCAGGACGGCGATGTGCAGCTTGGGGATCACCGCGCTGTCGCTCACTTCTTGCCCACCCTTTGAATCTCCCACTCTAGTTCCACGCCGGAGCTTTCCCGGACACGCCTGCGAACTTCCTCGCCCAGCGCCTCGATATCCGAACTTGTCGCTTCCCCGGTGTTGATCAGGAAGTTGGTGTGCTTCTCGCTCACTTGCGCGCCGCCCAGAGTCAGCCCGCGACAGCCTGCCCGATCGACGAGTTCCCACGCTTTGTGGCCTCCGGAAAGCTCCGGAGGCGGGTTCTTGAAGGTCGAGCCGCCGGTCTTCGAGCGCAGCGGCTGCGATGCTTCACGACTTGCCGAAATCCGATCCATCTCCGCCTGGATGGCAGATGGCTCCCCGGCGCGCGCGCGGAAACGCGCCGCGACGACGATGGCACCTTCCGGCAGTTCCGAGTGTCGATAGGTATAGCGCAAAGCCGCGTTCTGCAGCGTCACCAGTTCGCCCGAGCGCAGCACCACATCACAGTCGACGAGAATGTCTTTGACCTCGCTGCCATAGGCGCCGCCATTCATGCGTACGAAGCCGCCCACCGTACCCGGTATCGAGCGCAAGAACTCCAGGCCTGCGATGCCGTTGTCGCGTGCCGTCGACGAAACGAGGATGCCCGACGCGCCGCCGCCACACTCAAGCGTGACGGCATCCAGCCTACGCACGCCTGCGAAGGCCTTGCCAAGCCGCACCACCACTCCGGGCACTCCGCCGTCCCGCACGATCATGTTCGAACCGAGCCCTAGGGCCATGACGGTGACAGCGGGATCCAAGCCTTGCAGGAAAGCCTGCAGGTCCGCCAGATCGCGCGGTTCGAACAGCCATTCCGCGCGCCCGCCAGACTTGAACCAGACCAGCGGCGCAAGCGGCGCATCGGGCGTCAACTTGCCAGCCACGCTGGGGAGCATGTCGAGCGTCACGCAGCCAGCTTCCCTTCGATGGCGCCTGCAAGTCCGGCCGCCCACTTGGTGATGTCCCCCGCCCCCAGGCATACGACCATGTCGCCGGGACGCACGACACGCGCCAGCGCATCGGAGAGGTCGTCGAAACCGCTGACGACGTGGGCATCGCGATGGCCACGCGCCTTCAGTCCGGCGACCAGCGCATCGGCATCGATCCCTTCGATCGGCGCCTCACCGGCTGCGTAGACCGGAGTGACATAGACCGCGTCGGCATCGTTGAAGGCGGTCTGGAAATCGTCCATCAAGTCCCGCAGCCGCGTGAAACGGTGAGGTTGAACAACGGCGACAACCCTGCCCTTCACGCCTTCGCGCGCAGCGGCAAGCACGGCGCGGATTTCGACAGGGTGGTGACCATAATCGTCTATCACCGTCGCGCCGTTCACTTCACCCACCCGGGTGAAGCGACGCTTCACTCCACCGAACTGCGCGAAGCCGGTTCGCACCACATCGTCGCCGCAGCCCATCTCGATGGCCACGGCCACGGCGGCGAGGGCGTTCTGCACGTTGTGACGTCCGGGCATCGGCAGTTCCATGCCTTCGATCCGACGCTGTGTGCCGTCGCGCTCACGAACCACGACGTCGAACCGGTTCCCGCCCGGCACCGGCGTGACGTTTTCCCCCCGTACGTCTGCCTGAGCGGAGAAACCGTAAGTAATCACCCGCCGGTCGCGAACCTTCGAGATTACGGCCTGCACCTCGGGATGGTCGACGCAGAGCACGGCCGCGCCGTAAAACGGCACGTTCTCGATGAATTCGATGAAGCAGTCCTTCACCTTGTCGAAGCTGCCGTAGTGCTCAAGGTGCTCAGGATCGATATTGGTGACAACGGCAATCGTGCCATCGAGCCTCAGAAAGGACCCGTCACTTTCGTCCGCCTCTACGACCATCCAATCGCTTGCGCCCAAACGTGCGTTGGACCCGTAGGAATTGATGATACCGCCGTTGATGACAGTGGGGTCGACACCGCCCGCCTCGAGCAGACAAGCCACCATTGAGGTGGTCGTCGTCTTGCCATGTGTGCCAGCCACAGCGACGGTGTTCTTGAGCCGCATCAGCTCTGCCAGCATCTCGGCCCGGCGCACCACCGGAATGCGGTTCTCCAAGGCATGGACCACTTCGGGATTGTCACGCTTTACCGCAGTGGATGTCACGACCACGGCGCAATCGGTCACGTTCTCGGCAGCGTGGCCGATCATCACCTTTATACCGCGAGAGCGCAGCCCCTCGACCACGTAGCCCTCGGCTATGTCCGAACCCTGCACGGTGTAGCCGAGGTTGTGCATGACCTCGGCGATGCCGGACATGCCGATACCGCCGATACCGACGAAGTGTACGGTTCCGATATCGGTGGCGACGCCCTTCATTCTACCACCTCGAGCGCAAGGGCCTTCTTGCCGTTCGGAGCCCCTGTGGACTTCGTGCCCATCCGGATCACATCCATGAGAGGCGCGCCGCCGAAACTCTCCACCAGATCCGCAAGATCGGCGGCGGCATTGGGGTGACCGCAGTTCCACGCAGCGTGAGCCGCATTCGCGAGTGTCTCGGGATGCTGAGCCATGGCCTGGATCTGCTTTGCCAACTCGCTCCCGGTGAACTTGCTTTGTCGGATCGAGCGAGCTCCTCCTGCAGACGCCATCTCCCGAGCGTTCGCGGCCTGGTGATCGTCAGTCGCGATCGGAAGGGGAATCAGAATGGCGGGGCGCCCAACGCCCGTCAGTTCCGCGATGGTCGATGCGCCTGCCCGGCCGATGAACAAGTGCGCACCGGCAAGCCGTTCCGCCATGTTCTCGAAGTATGTCGCCAGCTCGGCCGGAATACCGTGGGTGGCATAGCGCTGGCGGACCGTCTCGATATCCTCGGCACGACACTGCTGGATCACCTGCAAGCGGGAACGCAACGCAGTGGGCAGCATGGCCAGTCCATCTGGAACCACCTCCGAAAGCACCCTTGCGCCCTGGCTTCCGCCTGTCACGAGTATTCGGAAAAGGCTGTTCTCTGTGAACGGAGGAAACGGTGCCTCACGCAGAGCCAGCACCTCGGCTCGTACAGGGTTGCCGACAAGTGTGACCTTGTCCTGCAGTTTGGCAGAGAGCCGGTCCACCTTCGTAAAGGCAGTCGCAATCGCATCCACCCGCGAAGCGAAAAAGCGGTTCACTCGCCCAAGCACCGCGTTTTGCTCGTGAATCAGTGTCGGGATCTTCGCCGCACGGGCCGCCAGCATAGTCGGCAGCGCGGGATAGCCGCCAAAACCGACAACCGCTGAAGGCTCGAAGCTCTCGAACAGACGCAGCGCCATGCGCCTCCCTTCGAGCACACCTCTGGCGCCTTTCACCCATGCGAACGGATTTTTGCCTGCGATGCGCCCAGGAGGCAGAATGTGGGCCGGCAACGAATCGGGCTTGCCTGGAATTGCCGCTCCGCGCTCGTCGGTGATCAGCGCGACATGGTGCCCTCGCCGCTCAAGCTCCACCGCAAGCGCAAAGGCGGGGATCAGATGCCCCCCGGTTCCTCCGGCTGCGAGCACATAGTGGCGGCTCACGGCAGTCATGACAGATCTCCGACGTCACTGAGCGAGAAGCGCTCTCGATCGATAAAGGGATTTCGGCGCGTCAACGCCAGCAGCAGCCCCAGGCATGTGCAAACCGCAACAGTGGATGAGCCACCATAGGAAACGAGAGGCAGGGTCATACCCTTGGACGGGAATAGCTGCAGGTTCACGAGGATGTTGATGAAGGCTTGCCCACCGAACTGAGCGGCAAGACCGGTTGCCGCCAGAACCGTAAACAGGTCATCCTCGCGCACCTGACGCAAGATCGTCTGCACCAAGATGGCGCTGTAGATCATCACGACCACCGCACAGGCAGCCAGACCGAACTCCTCGCCAATGACAGAAAAGATGTAATCGGTATGAGCCTCCGGAAGCGCCATCTTGCGTGTGCCCATCCAGAATCCCGCACCCAGCCAGCCACCGTTGAGCAGCGTACGCTGGGCAAGATCCACCTGGTCATAAGCACTGCCGCCGCCAAGAAACGCATCGATACGGTTCTGCGCATTGTCGTAGAGGAAGTACGCTGCAGCCACTCCCACAATTCCCAACATCGCGACGGCCGCCACGCGCTTCACATCAAGCCCGGAGAGCAGCACAAGCACGAACCACGTGCCTGCGAACAGCATCGTCGAACCAAAGTCCGGCTGCATCATCAGCAGCACAGCGATCACGCCCACCAGACCGATGGTCACCTGCATGACGGGCAGTCCCTTGTCGCGCACCTGCCAGGAGAGGATCCAGGCGAGCATGATAGGGAACCCGCACTTGAGGAACTCGGATGGCTGGATCGATATGCCAAGGTTGATCCACCGCCGGGCACCGTTCACTTCGCTGCCGACGAACGGCACGAGCACCAGCGCAGCCAGCATCACTCCTGCCAACACGATGCCCAGACGCCTGGCCGCGTCCTTGGACAGCGTGGAGGTCACGAAGAGCGCAACCAGACCCAGAGCCTGCCAGCGCAGATGCAGAACGAGGAAGTGAAGATCGGACAGGTCCTTGGCCGACGTGGAGAGACGCCGCGCGCTCGCCGGTGAAGCCGCAGCCACCGAGATCGTCCCTATAGCCATCAGGATCAGAACGAGGCCGAGCACGACCCGGTCGATCTCCTGCCACCAGATCGCCAGACGGCTTCGCCGGTTACGGTTGTACCGTACCAGAGCATTACCGCTGATCGGTAGTGGGGTGGCGCGCGTAGCCATCAGCCGCGCTCCTGCTCATCATTGGCGCCGGGCATCGTCAGCGCCTCCACGATCTGCCGGAAGGCCTTACCCCTCGCTTCGTAGTCGCGGAACTGGTCAAAGCTCGCACATGCAGGCGAAAGCATCACAATGTCGCCAGGGCGCGCGTTGCTGATCGCCATGCGGATCGCCTCTGCCATCATCTCGCTACGATAAACCTCCATGTGTGGCGCCAGAAGGTCAGCGAAAATCGGGCCGGCATCACCAATCGTATATGCGGCAGCGACATTCCCGAAGTAACGGCTGCATTCATCAAGATCCTCGCCCTTCGGCAAGCCGCCTACGATCCAATGGATGCGCCGTTCGGGATTGGGAGGAAAGGCCGCCAGAGCCGGTGCCGTAGACGCGGGATTGGTCGCCTTGCTGTCGTTTATGAAAAGCACGCCGCCTGATTCCGCAACACGCTCCATGCGATGCGGAAGCCCCGCGAAAGTGCGCAGCGCCGGCTCCCACTGCGCCCTCGTCAATCCCAAGGCTTCCACAATCGCAACGGCAACGGCCGCGTTCTGGAGGTTGTGGGGGCCCTGCAGAGAAGGCCAGTCCTTCTGCAGGTCAACCATGTCACGCCCGTCGGCGAAACGTACACGGCCGGGTTCGTGTTGTGTCACCTGCATGCCCGCAATCGCCGCCGTCTCGTCGTCTCCGACTCCGAACACCGCGCAGTTGTCCGCGGCCTGCATTCCGAAGAGGCGGGCTTTCGACGCAACATAGCCGCCAAAGCCCTCGTAGCGGTCGAGGTGATCTGGCGTAATGTTCAGCAATGCAGCCACATCACAGTCGAGGCTGTGCGTCAGATCGATTTGGTAGCTCGACAATTCGAGCACGTAGACGCCGCCGTCAGGCAAAGGCTCCCGCCCGAGGATGGGCAAGCCGATGTTGCCGCCCATACATGCGGGCACACCGACGCTCTCCAACACGTGATGGACAAGCGAGGTTGTGGTCGACTTCCCGTTGGTGCCGGTGATGCCCACGACCCTGTGTGCGGGCAAGCTTGGGCGAAGGAGCGCAAAAAGCTCAATATCGCCGATCACGGGCACATTGGCCTGAGCTGCAGCTTCTGCGATCGGATGGCGGTTTAGCGGAATGCCCGGCGAGACGACGACGCCCGCCAGTCCCGCAAGGTCCGCACTCACCGGATCAGCCAATTCCACCCGATCTGCCAGAGCGGCGCGCGGCTCTTCGCGGTTGTCCCAGGCCATGACCTGCGCACCGCTCGCCAGCAGGGTCTCGACCGCCGTCAGACCTGACCGCGCAAGCCCGAGAACCGCGTACCGCTTTCCTGCGAAGATGGGGGAAGTGAGCACGGCCGAAGCTATCGCAACTTCAGCGTCGATAAACCCGCCACTGCGAGCACGATGGAGATGATCCAGAAACGGATCACCACCGTCGACTCTGCCCAGCCGAGCTGTTCGAAGTGATGGTGAATAGGCGCCATGCGGAACACGCGCTTGCCGGTTCGCTTGAAGAAGAACACTTGAATGATGACGGAAGCCGCCTCCAGAACGAAGAGGCCGCCCACGACTGCCAGCACGATCTCATGGTGAGAGGCAACTGCGATCGCGCCGAGCGCACCGCCCAGAGCAAGACTTCCGGTGTCGCCCATGAACACCGCGGCGGGCGGTGCGTTGAACCAGAGGAAGGCAAGTCCCGCCCCCATGATTCCAGCGCAGAAGATGGCCAGTTCACCAGCGCGGGGCACATGTGGAATACCCAGGTAGCCCGCATAATCCACGCGACCGGCAAGGTAAGCAATGATGGCGAAGGTGCCTGCCGCTATGATCACCGGCATCGTCGCAAGACCATCCAGACCGTCGGTGAGGTTCACGGCATTGCCCGCGCCCACGATCACGAAGGCCGCGAAGACATAGTAGAATGGCCCCAAAGGGATGTAGCGCCCGGTGAGGAACGGCACATATAGGTTCGTGGAGATCTGGCTGACGATAATGTAGGCTGCGATGCCCGCGACGACGAACTCTAGCAGCAGGCGAAGCTTGCTGGAAAGTCCGGCATGGTGCCGCTTCGTGACCTTGTCATAGTCATCAAGGAAGCCGATCACTCCGAAGCCCACTGTCACGGCGAGGCAGGCCCAGACGAACGGATTCGTCAGGTCCATCCACATGAGCATGGACAAGACAAGCGCCGTCAGGATCATCAGCCCGCCCATCGTCGGCGTCCCGCGCTTGGCGAGATGCGTCTTGGGCCCATCCTCACGGATCGGCTGGCCCTTACCTTGCCGCACGCGCAGCATGTTGATGAAGCGAGGGCCGATCACCAAACCGATCAACAGAGCGGTGATCAACGCGGCACCCGCGCGAAATGATTGGTAGCGGAAGAGGTTCGCGCCCCCTTCGAAGTGAAACCAATCTGCGATGATATACAGCATTTCGGGGGTGGGAACCTACCCTTCGCGCTTGCTAAGAGCTGAAACGAGGGCTGCAAGCCCGACCGAGTTCGATCCTTTTACAAGGATTGCGTCGTCGCGCTCCAGCCCGAAGGCGCGCAGAGTGTCAATGGCCTCCCGCACGGTTTCGCAATGGGCGAAGGTCAGCGGTTTGCCAAGCGCGTTGACCTCGGCTTTCCCCAGTTCCTCGCTCAGCGGGCGCATCTCAGGCCCGACGAGGACCGCATAATCGACGCCTGCCTCGCGCATCGGCCCGGAAAGCGCGGCATGGTAATCCGGCCCATGACTGCCGAGTTCCTTCATCGCGCCCAGCACTGTGATGCGGCGCCGTGCGGGCGTACGGCCAAGCTGCGCCAAAGTTGCACGCATCGAGGCAGGATTGGCGTTATAGCTCTCGTCGATGAGGAGAGCTTTGGCGTCCGGCTCGTCTCCAGGCACATCGATCTCAATGCGGGCGCCGCGGCCGGCCAGACCCTCCATCTCGGCCAGCGCGACGCCCGCGGCACCGAGGTCCCCGCCCACCGCGCGGACCGCGGCCATAACCGCGAGAGAGTTGATTACCCAGTGCTCGCCAGGAGCAGCGACAGTGTAGCAAATCCGGCGGTCGCCCATGTCTGCCGTCACCAGCGAGCCGCCGCCTATGGCCGCGACGGTATCGAGCAGCCGCACGTTCGCATGCGCAGCCTTACCGAAAGAAACGATCGTAACGCCAAGCTTTTCAGCCGCAGACTTCAAACCCCCAAAGTGCGGACTGTCGGCAGGAATAATGGCGACCCCACCGGGCTCCAGTCCCTGGAATATCTCCGCCTTGGCGTCGGCGATAGCCTCTTCGGAGCCCAGCATCTCGATGTGAGCCGGCGCAATCGTCGTGATCACCGCTACGTCAGGGCGTACCTGACGAGTGAGGGCGGCAATCTCTCCGGCGTGGTTCATCCCCATTTCGAAGATGCCGAACCGGGCGCGGGCGGGCATTCGGGCCAGGCTCAGCGGAACACCAACGTGGTTGTTATAGCTTTTGACGGAGCGATGCGCGTCCCCGTGCGAGGAACGATCCAGCGCAGTGAAGATGGATTCCTTCACTCCGGTCTTCCCGACCGAGCCCGTCACGCCGACGATGCGGCCACGGCTGCGTGCGCGCGAGGCGGCACCGAGACGTACGAGCGCATCCATGGTGTCCTTCACCAGAATATGAGGCCGATCGATCGGCCGATCGACGACCGCGGCAGCCGCACCTTTGGCGAAGGCGGTATCGAGGAACCGATGACCGTCGGTCGTCTCTCCTTTCAATGCGAAAAACAGGTCGCCCGGCTGCACGTCGCGACTGTCTATCTCGACCCCTGAAATCAGAAATTCACCACTTGCCGTACCCTTCACGGCGCGTGCGATGCTCTCCGCATCCCACAGTGCGAGGCAGTTCTCCTCCGGAGCTTCGACCGGCCAGTCGAGGATGCGGGCAATGGCGTGCATTTCAACGGTCTCCCAAGGCGCCAGACATTTCTCTGGCGACAGTTACGTCATCAAATGGCAGCACACGCATGTCTGCGCCGCTGCCGACCACCTGCCCCTGTTCGTGCCCCTTGCCAGCCACGAGGACGATGTCCCCGCTCCCGGCTTCAGCGATCGCCGCGCCGATGGCATCGCGGCGTTCTCCGATTTCCTTTGCCCGACCGTCGCAGCCGCCAAGCACCATGGCGCGGATCACAGCGGGATCCTCGCCACGGGGATTGTCGTCAGTGACGATTACGGTGTCAGCGCCCCCACACGCTGCGCGGCCCATCTCCGGCCGCTTACCCTGGTCGCGGTCTCCTCCCGCACCGAAGACGACGATCAGGCGTCCGGCGACGTGGGGGCGAAGCGCATCGATGGCTGCCGAGAGAGCATCCGGCGTGTGCGCATAGTCGATGTAGATCGGCGCACCTTTCGCGGATACCGCCGCGCGCTCAAGTCGCCCACGAACCGTCTGCAGGCGCTTCATGGCGTCGAAGGTCTGCGCAGGTTGGCCACCCGTCGCCAGAACCAGCCCCGCCGCGACGAGCGCATTGGCCGCCTGGTACGCTCCGATCAGCGGCAGCTCGATCTTCAAAGCGACGCCGGCGTGCTCGATGTGGAGTGTCTGACCCAAAGCACTCGGCACCCGATCGAGCAACCTGATGTCGCCCCCCTGCGCACCAACGGTAAAGAGCCTGAGACCGCGTTGCGTGGCGTGAGCGATGGCCTTCTGCGACCACGCATCGTCAGTCCAGATGACCGCTGTACCCTGCTCTTCGACAACCTCGTCGAAGAGCCGCATTTTGGCCGCGAAGTATTCCTCCATCGTCGCGTGGTAGTCGAGATGATCGCGGCTCAGATTCGTGAACGCGGCTGCGGCCACTCGCGGGCCCTCGCTGCGATACTGGGAGAGGCCATGACTAGAAGCTTCATAGGCAACATGCGTAACGCCTTCGCGCGCAAGTCCGGTAAGGTTCGCCAGGAACGTGACGATATCCGGGCTGGTGAGACCGGTGGAAACACTTTCGTCGCTGGTCGTTACCCCGAGCGTTCCGATCGAAGCTGCCCGCAGCCCCATCATGCGCCACAGTTGGCGCGTCAGTTCGACAGTGGAGGTCTTCCCGTTGGTTCCCGTCACCGCAACCAGAGTCTCCGGCACCGGCACGAAGAAGCCGGCTGCGAGTTGAGCGAAAGTGTGCCGCGGCTCTGCGCTTGCGATGTGGACTGCGCCCTCCACTACTGCTCCAGGCGCGGCTACGATCGCGACGGCACCGGCCTCTATGGCAGCGGGGATGTAGTCCTCGCCGTTGACCCTCGCGCCTCGGAATGCGCCGAAAACCGTGCCGGGCGCCACCTTGCGATGATCGGTGGCAAAGCCGGTGATGTTCGCGTCAGGCCCCTGAGGCAATGCCACGCCGACCGCTTGCGCAAGAACAGAGAGCTTCACTCCTTGATCTCCCCTGGGACAAGCGGCTTCAGATCCGAGATATCCACATCGCGCGTCTCGTCAGGCATGATCCCGAGCAGCGGGCCAATCCGGGGCACCACACGACTGACAACCGGCGCTGCGTTCCAGGCGGCCGTGCGCTGGAACGAGGTTGCCTGAGTACCCTGCGGCTCGTCCAGCATGGCGATGACGACATAGCGCGGATGATCCATCGGAAATGCAGCTGCGAAAGTCGCGATCAGCGAACTGCGCCGGTACCCGCCCGCTCCTGGCTTTTCCGCCGAACCGGTCTTGCCTCCAATCCGAAAACCGGGAGCATCGGCTTTACGGCCCGTGCCGTAAGAGACAATCATCCTCAACAACTGCCGCATGCGAGCACTGGTGGCGGCGGTGAACACGCGGCGGCCCTCAGGCACTTGGCCGGCCTCCAGCTTGTGCAGTGTCGTCGGTCGCCAGATGCCGCCGTTCACGAGAGCGGCGTAGGCAGCCGCAAGGTGAAGCGGTGTCACGGCGATGCCGTGGCCGTACGATACCGTCATCGTACGCAGGCGGGGCCATTGACCCGAGGGCCAAATCGGGAAGCCCCGCGCCGGCAGTTCGATCCTCGGGCGCTCGTTCATGCCGAGCGATTCCATGGTCTTCTTCATCCGCGCCCCGCCGAGTTCATCCGCGATCTGCGCGGTGACGACGTTCGACGAGTGCATCAGCGTCTCAGGAACATTCAGAGACGTACCCATGCTGTGACTGTCCCGGATGGTGAAGCGGGCCACATGCAGGGGCGCAGCGGGCCAGCGCCGCCCCAGATCGGTGATCGTTCCTGCGTCGAGCGCCGCAGCCACAGTGATCGGCTTGAACGTCGATCCCAGTTCGTAGACCTGATTGGTCACGCGGTTAAAAATGTTCGGCGTGCTGTCACGATCGATCTTGTTGGGATCGAACGAAGGAAGCGACGCCAGCGCCAACACCTCACCAGTGTCTACGTCGAGCACAACTCCCGCGGCACCCTTGGCGTTGGATAGCGCCATTCCACGGCCCAGTTCATCCTCCAAAGCACCCTGAACACGTACATCGATGGAAAGCGCCGTGCCTTTTGCACGCCCCTCCTCCGATTTCAGGTGCGCGTCGAACACCTGCTCCATACCCACTTTGCCATTGCCGCCGGCATCGACGAAGCCGAGCACGTGCGCGGCCATCGACCCCTGCGGGTAAAAGCGGGAAGTCTCCTGCGGAAACTGCAGAGCCGGCTCACCGATGGCGTGAACGCGGTTCGCGTCCTCAGGGAGGATCGAGCGACGCAGATAGCCTGCGCGGCCAGAGGCGAGCTTGCGCGCCACCTCCGCGCTATCCAAATCGGGGAAGATTGCGTGCAGCTTCTCCGCAACCTCTTGCGGTTGTCCAACGAGCGGCGGCCCGTCGGTCATTGCCTCGGGGTTGAACCAAAGCGAATAGACCCGGAAATCGCGCGCGAGCGGCGAACCGTTTCGGTCGACGATCACTCCGCGCGCCGGCAGCAGCAGGCTTCGAATGTCGGCGCTGTACGAGGAGCCGCCGGTTAGCCCGAGGAAACCCAGGCGCACCAGCGCGCAGATCGCCAGCAGCGCGAAACCACACAGCACCCACAAAGCGCGCCACTTCGCGACGACAAGTGCTCGCTGGCGTACATTGACGAGCCGGTGGCGTCCTGTGGATAGGGGCACCGTGGGACGTACCGGGTCAGGATTCGAAAACGCCAGACGAGGCGCGTTCTCCACACGCGCTGCCTCCGCCATGCGCCCGAAGGCAGCCTCAGACGAGATGGCGCGAGAAGCCATCTACTGCGCACCCCCTGCCAGCTCGATGCGCGCCAATCGCTTGCTCAGGTCCTTCGCGTCACGGGCCAGCGCTTTCGCCTCGGCATCGGTGGAAGTCTCCCGCTCCGCCTCCTCTCGCGCAGGAGCGGCTGCTGTGGCGCCGGTTACAGGCGAAACCATGGCGAGGAGCCTGCTACCCGCGCTCTCCGCCTCCTCAGCCGCAACCGCGGCGCTTGCAAAGCGGATCGGCTCAGGAGCGCCGGGAGCGGGGGCCTTGCCCAAAGCCGCCAACTGACGTTCGCCCTCGATATATTGCTCGGCGCGCGGAGCCTCATAGCCGAACTCCACGTCATTCAAGGTCTTAAGCTGCTGCTGATTGGAGCGTGTCTGAAACTCTGTCTGGAGGAAATCGATGTCCCGCTGCAGATAGACGATCCGCTTCTCGGTGGCCGCGACCTGGCTCTTCACCGCATTCACGCGGAGCATCAACGCCACGCTGAACGCACCGCAAACCAGCAGCACGGTCATCCAGCCAATCGAGTGAACGCGGTCTCTAGTGAGATTCATGCGGATTTCCTCTCGCGAGCGGGGGCTTCGGTACGCACAGCGCTGCGCAGGGTGGCGGAACGGGAACGGGGATTGGCTGCCACTTCGCTCTCACTGGCGCGGACAGCCTTGGATACCTTCGCAAACGTCGGTTCCTGCTGCACTGGCGCCTGCGGCATGTGGCGCGAGGCGGAGGCAGTCGCCCCGCTCGCTTCACGCAAGAACTGTTTGACGACGCGATCTTCCAGTGAGTGGAAAGAGACCACCGCCAGTCGCCCTCCCACACCAAGGAGCGCCTCGGCTGCGGAGAGGCCAACCCCCAGTTCATCCAGCTCGCCGTTCACATGAATCCTGATGGCCTGGAAAGTTCGCGTCGCCGGGTCCTTGGGTGCTCCAGCGTGATATCCCAGGGCCTTCCTCACCACGCGCGCAAGATCGCCAGTCGTCACCAGCGGGCGCGCAGCCACGATGGCGCGCGCCACACGACGCGACTGGCGCTCTTCGCCGTAAAGATAGAGCACATCGGCGATGGCGCTCTCATCAGCTGAGTTCAAGAAATCGGCCGCGGATTCACCCTCCTGACTCATGCGCATGTCCAGCGGACCATTGCTGGAGAAGGCAAAGCCGCGCCCGGGTTGATCCAACTGCATGGACGACACTCCGATATCCATCGCAATGCCGTCCACCCGCGCTATCCCCAGCTCTGCAAGCGCTGCCACCATCTCGGAAAACCGTCGCGGGTGAAGCACGAGGCGGGGTTCGGATGCGTGAAGTTCGGGCCAACGCGCCGGATTGTCGCGGGCGGCAGCAATCGCATCAGGATCGCGATCAAAAGCGTGCACCGTTGCGCCGGCATCCAGCAGACGGCGCGTGTAACCGCCGGCACCAAACGTGGCGTCGACGATCACTGCTCCCGGGGCAGGGCGCAGCGCTTCGACGACTTCCTCCAGCAGAACGGGGATATGAGGTTCGGAAGACAGTCCTGCGGTCATTTGCGCACGGCCTTCTTCAACTCGGCAGCGGCAAGACTTGCGCAGGAAACCTGAGCGCCCTTGAACGTCGGCTCAGTCATGGCAGCGAGCGCATCAGGCGCGAACACGAAGAAATACTGGCCCGCGCCCTGAAAGTAGAGCTGATCGTCAACCTCGGCGAGCGTGGCGAGATCCTCAGGCAGGACAAAGCGCCCGCTGCCGTCAAACGGGATCTCGTGATAATTGTAGAGCGTCATGGCCAGCATGTCGCGGTCGAATGGCTGACCGGACTTCATGGCAAACTCACGCTCCTGCTCGATGATGTTCTCGAACTCGTTCACACGGGAAAGACCGTAGCCGACGAGGCAGGGCCAACGGTCGTGCTTCGCCAGGCAGAGAATCGGCGCTTGGCTCGATTCGCGGACAGTCCCGCGGAACAGATTGGGCAGCACGAAGCGGTTCTTGTCGCGTCGAAGCGAGAAGCCCTGTCCTCGATAGATCAACGGCTGCCCCGCCATCTTTGCCGACTCGTTCCCTGAGATGCCCCGTCCCGAAAACAACCCACCCCGCCCCGAACCCGCCATTCGAGCGGGATCGGCTTTCCGTGACCAAAGCGGTCCCGGCGAGTTCAGCCATTCCGATTGGCCTTCGTATTAGCCCCTTACAGACGGGCCGAAAAGGGAAAAGTGGGGACGAATGGGACGAACTGCCCGAAATAGCCGTAGGAGCCGTGAGAGCGCCGCTCAGCAACGCCCCGCCGGAGCCGCAAAAGCAGCAGATAACCTAAGTATCCGTCCAAGAAGGGTGAGTTACCAACTATCCCGCACTCTCCCCGATAGAGGTGAATGCGGCAGTTGATCAGGAGGCGATTCGGTCCAGAAAGGCTCTCAATGGGGCGTCTCTTCCCGCATTATCCCCATCGAAGAGCGCGGCGTCAGCAATGGCAATGACGCGACCTTCGCCAATCTTGCAATCCACAGCCAGCCCGCCGCCTTCGATTCGGCAATTCGAATCCGGCAGCACTCTGAACTGGCCGGGCAAGTTCACAGGCAAGGTAGCGCCGAAGATCTCAGCGGCTCTCTCTCCGGCCGGTTGGTCTACATCGAACTCCAGTTCGACGCCCCAATGAGTCAGGATGGGCGACAACATCGCCATGGACTGAGGCCGGCGAGGATCTCCCAAGGGATATTCTGAGTCCGCCGTCAGCATCGGATCAGCAAAAAGCAGCAGACGCCCTCCGCTCCGCACCCACGCATCAAGCGCCACGTTCTCATCGGGCGAAAGAGCCCTTGGCTGAGCCAGGATGAGCAATCCATTGCGCGGTAGCGAGAGCTTCCCGTCTGGGCCCGCAAGAGTATCGAGCGGAACCACTCGCCCTCTTTGCTCGAACATACTCAGAGCCCAATGAGCAGGCGCCCGTCCGGCAAGCTGTCCCCGAATGTCCCCACTTTCGGACCAGAGGAGCGGCAAGCTTGTCGAAAGGCCGATTACCGCCGAGTCGGTAGTGACAACCTCGTTTTGCCGGGTTCCACAAGCGACAAGCGAGAGCGTCGCCAGCAGGCCGCCGACAATGCGCAGAATGCTAAGGCGCGAATGAGGCTGTTGGCTGAACAGGCGTCGCTCCGATCTCAGGCGTGGGGTCTGCCGATGGAACAACGCCGATGTCCGCTAATGGTTCGCTACCCGTCTTCTTGGGCTGCGCATCGGCCGCGATAACTTCCTCCACCGGCTCGCGAACATCGGTGAGCCTGGCGCGATCCATGATAATGTTCGCCAACCCCACGATCAGGAGCATCGCAGAAAGACCGAATACGCCAACCTGCAGCCGGTGGACCGCCTGCGCGCGCAGTTCGCGCGCAGAAGGGGGCGTGAAATGCTGGGCTGTGGTGATCGGCTCGACTATGCGAGGCGGAACGTTCCCTGCCATCGGCAAGATGGATACCCTACTGCGCAAGCCAAGGGAAGACCGGGAGCCCCTTGGCCTCAAGCCACGCAGGATTGTAAAGGGATGAGAGGTACCGGAACCCGGTATCGCACAGGATAGTAGCCACACGTGACCCTGGCCCCAGATGACGCCCAAGCTGGACCGCACCGGCCACGTTGATGCCGGAAGAAAGGCCGAGGCAAAGGCCCTCCTCCGACAGCAGCCGGCCAACCCAGTTCAAGCCCTCCTCGTCCGAGATCCGGAATTGCGTATCGATCGGAGCGCCTTCAAGGTTCGCCGTAATGCGGCCCTGGCCAATACCTTCCGCAACAGAGGAGCCTTCGGCCTTCAACTCGCCATTGGCATAGTAGTTGTAAAGCGCGGCTCCGTGCGGGTCCGTCAAGGCGATCGTGACGTTCTCGTCATACGACTTGAGGCCCATGCCCACACCGGCAATCGTGCCGCCCGTGCCTGCCGCGCAGGTGAACCCGTCTATGCGCCCTCCCATCTGCTGCCAGATTTCCGGCGCAGTGCTTTCGATGTGCGCTTTGCGATTTGCCGTATTGTCGAACTGATTTGCCCAGATCGCGCCTTGTGTCTCTTCGGCGAGGCGGCGCGAGGTATGCACGAAGTGGCCCGGATTGGAAAAAGGCGCTGCCGGCACGAGGACAAGTTCAGCACCAAGCGCACGCAAGGTGTCCATCTTTTCGCGCGACTGAGTCTCCGGCATGACAATGACCGTGCGGTAACCAAGCGCGTTGGCGACCAGGGCCATCCCAATGCCGGTGTTGCCGGCTGTTCCCTCGACGATAGTGCCGCCGGGTTGGAGTTGCCCTTTGGCCTCCGCGTCACGCACGATCCACAGCGCCGCCCGGTCCTTTACCGAGGCGCCTGGATTGGCGAATTCGCACTTGCCCCATATCTCGCAACCCGCAGCCTCACTGGGCCCTTTTAGGAGCACAAGAGGCGTGTTGCCGATGAGATCGAGAGTGGAGCTGCGAGCGTCAGGCGCGGTCATGGGCGGGAAGTAGGAACTTGGATCGCCCGGCGCAAACCCTTTACGCCGGGCCCGCCCGAAAACAGTCGCTGAACGTCCATTTCAGACGCCTGAACCTCAGTCTTCCTGCGCGATCGTGACCTTGCAGCCTTCCAGCACGCCCGAAATCGGCACCTGGCAGGAAAGACGCGAGTATTCGTTACGGTGTTCAGAGCTGTCCAGCAGATCGTTTTCGTCTTCACTCATCGCCGGGAGCTTGTCGAAGAAGGCCGGATCGATGTGTACGTGGCAGGTCGCGCAGGAACAGCAGCCGCCGCACAACGCCAGAAGCTCGTCGAAACCACTGTCGCGGATCACTTCCATCAGCGTGCGACCTTCGCTCGCCTCCACGTTGGACTCTTCACCAGACTGATTGACAACGATGATCTGCGGCATGTCGCTTCTGTCCCCTTCTCGATCCTGTGATACGCAATGTCTCACAGCGCGGGCCTATACAAGCCTTCGCCGCAGGCTGCTAGTAGGTGGCTCCCGCTTTTGCAAGGCAACCGGAACCCATGGGACTAGAAGCACAGGCACTACGTGAAGGGCTGGACGCGATAGCGGCCCACGAACCGGCCATGGCGCGGGCTCTCCGGCTTGCGGGTTATCCCGAGCCGCGTATCCGCGCCACCGGCTATGCGACGCTTCTTCGCACCATCGTAGGACAGCAGGTCAGCGTGGCCGCGGCAGCCTCGGTCTGGAAGCGACTGGAGGCGCTCCTTGGCGAGGGCCTCCCCCCGGAGCGCCTTCTCCAGAGCGAGTTCGACGCCCTGCGGGCCTGTGGCCTCTCACGCCAGAAACAGGGATATGCCCGCTCTCTGTGCGAGCTGGTGGTCGCGGGAACTCTGAACCTGGAGAACCTGCCTGCCGATGATGAGGAGGCGATCGTCGAACTGACCCGCATCAAGGGCATCGGCAGATGGTCTGCCGAGATCTATCTCCTGTTCGCAGAAGGACGGCCGGACATCTGGCCGGCAGGAGATCTTGCCGTCCAGGCGGGTCTGCACAAGATCCTGGCACTGCCCGCCCGCCCTGATGAAAAGCAAACCCGGACGCTTGCAGAAGGTTGGCGCCCCCACCGGGGGGCCGCCGCGATCTTCACTTGGCACTGCTACAACAATGCCGCTCTTTGAGCCGCTGCCGGCTCGTCTCAGGCAATCGAGTCGATAAATCGCGCCATGTCCACGTCGCGCACGCTCACCCCACCAGCGTCGTGCGTTGTGAGAGTGATCTCAACCCGGTTGTAGACATTGAACCATTCGGGGTGATGATCGGCCTTGTCTGCTTGCATTGCCACCCGCGTCATGAACCCGAACGCACCGTTGAAGTCTGCGAAGCGCAACGTGCGAGTAATGGCAAGCCCATCCTCACGAAGGGACCAGCCCGGCAGGGAGGCAAGCGCCTTCTCGCGCTCGGTTTCGGTCAAGCGTGCTATCGTCATGGCGCTCTCCTTGGCAGCTCTCGCGACATCCCCTATCGCGCCCAACCATGCAAGAGCCCCGCATCGCAGCACATGACCTTGCCTGCCGACGGGGCGACCGTTTGCTGTTTCGCGGTGTTACATTCGGCATCGAGGGCGGACAGGCGATGCAGGTTGCAGGCGCCAACGGCACGGGCAAGTCCAGCCTGCTGAGACTGTTGGCGGGCCTGACCCGTCCGTTCGCTGGTACGATAGAGCGGGTGGGAGAGACCGGCCTGCTCGATGAGCGCGCCGCGCTCGACCCCGATCTTCCTCTTGGCCGCGCTCTGGCCTTCTGGAGCAGCATCGATGCTCGCAGCCCCGCGGCGGTGGAAGCGCTTGGGTTGAGAGAACTGCTCGATGTTCCGGTGCGCTACCTCTCGACAGGCCAGCGCAAGCGCGCCGCCATGGCGCGCCTCCTGGGGCAGAACGCGACGATCTGGCTGCTGGACGAACCGCTGAACGGACTCGACGTTCACGCCGCTCGTGTGGTTGAGGATCTCACCGCTGCACATTGTGCATCCGGGGGCATCGCTCTGATAGCCTCTCACCAGCCGTTCGCGCTGCCGAACATGACCATGCTCGCACTTCAGGAATATGCCGTATGATCCGGCTCTTCACCGCTCTGCTGCGGCGCGATCTGGGTCGGCTGCTCGGTTCCGGTCAGGGTGGCGGCGCGGTGCTGCCCGTCCTGTTCTTCCTTGCCGTTGCGATGATCTATCCCTTCGCCGTGGGACCGGATGCGCCCCTGCTGGCACGCACCGGAGGCGGCGTGATCTGGGTGGCAGCTCTGCTTGCTGCGATTCTCCCACTCGACCGCCTGATCGAACCAGACCTGGAGCGCGGGATGTTCGATCAATGGGCCTTGCGGGGAATAAGCGAGGAGTGGGTCATCGCGGTGCGCGTGATCTCACACTGGCTGAGTTTCGGCCCACCGCTCATGCTCGCCGCACTTCCGGCGGGCGCGCTGCTGGGCCTTGATGCACGCGGCTTGCTCATCGTGGAACTGGGCCTTCTTGCCGGCACTCCGGGACTGGCCGCACTGGGCGTGGCAGTAGCGGCCATCACGGCCGGTCTGCGGGGAGGAGCGGCGCTTGCGGGCCTACTGATCATCCCACTTGGCGTGCCGCTGTTGATCTTTGGGGCCGGGAGCCTCTCGACGGGCGGAGAAGGCGGCGTCGCCCTTACTGGCGCGGTCAGCCTCGTCCTCGTCGCAGTTGCTCCCTTTGCCGGAGGCGCCGCAGTACGCGCCTCTCGCGACTGATCGTCCCTGCGATTGCCGCTCTCGCCCTTGCGCAGGCATAAAGCCGGAAAACAAGCGAGAGGATAACAGCCGGTGACCCGCGAACGCGAACTCATCGAAAAGGCCCGGAGCGAGACCGGCTTGGACAACTTCGGGAGCGACGACTACCGGAAAGGTCTCGAAGTGCTCGTCTCGGGCCTTGAGCGCGAAGCCAATCTCAACGCAGTTGGCGAACACGCTGTGTATGATCGGATCGTCCTTCATCTGAAGCAGCGCCTGATGATCGAGGGCTGGTACGATCGTCATCCCGAGATTGCCGAGGGAGAAATCCGACAGCCCCTCTTCGGCGTCAGCCTTCCACGAACAGGATCCTCCGCGCTCTCGTTCCTTCTCTCCAGCGACCCTGCCGTCCGGTACTTGCGCGTCTGGGAGAGCGCCCAACCCTGCCCCCCACCGGCGACCGTCGTGGGGCCAGACCCGAGACGCGGCAATGCGGCAGGTGCGCTTGACGGCGAACTGCAGGGAGGAACCCGCACGCCCACCGGCATCGACGGAGCAATGGAGTGCCAGGACTTGATGGCGCTCAGCATGGCGAGCCAGATCTTTCTCTCGTTCGCCAAGATCCCCAGTTACGCGGATTGGCTTCTCGAAGCCGACCTCACGGCCACGTACGCCTACGAAAAACGGGCGTTGAAGCTCCTGCAGTGGGGCGAACCCCAACGCCCCTGGCGTCTCAAGGCGCCATCACATCTGCTCTACCTCGGTGCGCTTGACGCCGCTTTTCCTGATGCGCGGTTCGTCATGACCCACCGCGATCCGTCAGACGTGCTTCTCTCGGTCTGCGCGGTTTACGCTGACATCATGGGGCGGTTCACAGACACTCTGGATCACAGGTACATCGGCGAGCTCAACCTGCGCACATGGTCGGAGGGCATGCGGCGCGCCATCGCCTTCCGCTCGCAAGAGAGTAACGACGCACGCTTCTATGATATCCACTTCAAGGCGATGCAGCAGGACCCCCTTGGCGAAGTGCGCGGGCTATACGCCTGGCTGGGAGAGGATGTCTCACCCGAGTTCGCAAGGGCCATGGCACTCTGGTGGGCGCAAAATGACGAGCGCGAGCGTGCGGTCAAGCCCGATCCCGCCCAGTTTGGCCTGGATGCTGCGCAGGTGCGCTCGCAGTTCTCCGAGTACCTTTTGCACATGCGCAAGTGGGCTCCCTACGCCGAGCCACAATGACTTGCCCCCTTGCCCGCTCAACACGAGCAGGTAAGGCAAGCACAAACCTGACCAGGAGAGGAACAAGCATGGGCCAGCCCGTTACCGGCAAGCATGAATTCGACACCGCCGCTCGCGAGAAGCAGGTGATTGCCGGAGGGCCGCGCTATGCGCCGCTCAAGCTGGATGAAATCTCTGCCGAGGGTCAGGAGCAGGTTGACGAAATCCGCTCCGCCTTCAGCATCCCTGAGGACCGTCCCTTTCCCGATGTGAGCCTGATTACACTGCGGCACCCCGGCATGTTCAAGGGCCAGATGGTGCTGGGTATCGAACTGGCTGCGCGTGGAACCATTCCCGCACGCGAACGCGAATTGGCCATTTTGCGCATCGCGCTGCTGGCTGGCGCGCCGTTCGAATGGTGCGAGCACGTGGACATCGGCAAGGCTTTTGGCGTCACGCCCGAAGAGATCGAGCGCGTGATCCAAGGCTCCGAAGCAAAGGGCTGGACCGAGCACGAAGCTGCCCTGCTGCGGGCAGTGGAAGAATTGATCGCAGACCACTGCATGTCCGATGGCACGTGGGACACGCTCGCGAAGACTTACTCCGAGAAGCAGATGCTGGAAGTGCCCATGCTGGTAGGTGCCTATCTCATGACGGCGCTGCAGCAGAACTCACTCAAGATCCAGCCCAAGGGCGGCTTTGATTATCGGTAAGGCGGCTTAGGACGGCGGCCCGAAGAGCGCAGCTACTTTCGCGCTGCGCTCTGCAAGGTCGCCAGGAAAGTTGGCGTGCACCTCTCCCATGGCACTTCGGATGGCGGTCTCAACCGCATCCGCAGTGTCATCGGCAGCAAAAGCACCCTCTCCTTCCGCAAGCCGCATGCGCGCTATGCGACCGCCTCCCAAGGCCAGGATTTCTCCTGTCAGGTCGCAATCCTCAGACAGCAACCATGCCGCGCCCGCGGCCACCCGCTCGGGTGCCATGCGTTCGAAGAACCAGGTTGCGTAAGGCTCATGTAAGAAGCCTTCAGTCATCCGGGTCTGCGCTGCGGGGAGCACGCCGTTGACGCGGATCCCAACTGCCGCACCTTCAACGGCAAGGCATCGCACCACTCCGATCAAGGCCGCCTTGGCGGCCGCATAAGGCGTATTCCCCGCTGCTCCGTAGAGTGCGGCAGACGGGGCCAGGACTACGCGACCGAAACCCTGCGCACGCATTTTCGGCCAGGCCGCTCGAGCCAGCCGCATCGCCGCCACCGGGTTGACCGCCAGCAAGAGTTCAACGTCCTGATCCTCTATTGCCTCGGGCCCCTTCAAGTCTGGGCAGGGGCTCGCATAGTGGCACAGGCCATCGATCGTTCCGTATGCCTCGATGCAGGTGGCAATCGCCTCCTCGCAGCCGGCGAGCGTGGATAGATCCGCCGAACATCCTTTCGTTATGCCACCCGCCTCGGCAATTGCGTCGGCGGCCTCCTGCGCTGCGCTGCTCTGAACGCCGCGGCCAGAGAGAGCTGAACCGTTGTCCACGATCACCACTTTGGCACCGTGCTGTGCGAGCAGCCGCGCCTGCGCAAGCCCGATCCCGCGCGCGCCGCCCGTCACCACAATGGCTTTGTCCTGAACAGTGAAACCTCGGTCCATCGGGCACTCCTCCCTGCCGCCTGCCTTCAGCGTAGTTGTCTTCATGCCCGACCAAAGGGCAAGAAGGGAACCTTCCGGCGCCTGACGACCTTTTCCCCGGTAACAAGGCAGAACTTGATGTTACATCAAGTCGATTGATAGAGAAAAATGGGACCACAGATCACGTCAACGGGGGAGTTGGAGCTGCAGGAGGAGTTCGCGAGCTTTGTTCGCGAGCAGGAATTCCCGTGCGTCGGCGCCAAATCCGCTCTTGCCCATGGTACGCTCAAGACCGTCGTTTGCTGGTCTATCGAGAGCGGCTGGGACGATGTGCGAATCCATCGCGAACTGCTGGAATGGGCGTTCCGCTACCGGGAGGAACCTGGCCTTTTCCGAAGCATCGCCTTCATCTTCGCCAGCCCAGGGCCGCTTTCCGAAGAGCGGTTCGAGCGCGCCATGTGGGAGCGGATCCAGTCGTTGGCGGACAAGGATGCATGGCTGAAGCAGCCGTATGATCCTCGTGTGAGCAGCGACCCCCAAGATCCGCACTTCTCACTCAGCTTTGGAGGGGAAGGTTTCTTCGTGGTGGGCATGCACCCGAATGCCAGCCGCCCTGCCCGGCGTTTCAGCCACCCTGTCCTCGTCTTCAACCTGCACGATCAGTTTGAGCAGCTGCGCGACCAGGGCAAGTACGAGACGATCCGCAAGACGATTCTCGCACGGGACGAGAAGTTGGCCGGCTCCGTGAACCCGATGCTGGCCCGGCACGGAGATGCAAGCGAAGCTGCGCAGTACAGTGGACGGCTCGTCGGTGACGGATGGCGATGCCCTTTTTCTGACCCCCGTCTCGACAAGCCAGAACCACTGGAAGCTGCAGAGTGAGCCCACAACGAATAGCACCTCGGTCCGCTGCCGGTTTCGAACTGCGCGCAGGACAACTCCTTACCGTGATCGATCCTGAGGGAGTTCAGGTCGCGGATCTGCTTGCCTTCAGCCGCGATGATCCGCGGGAGGTGATCAGCAACGGACGCACATTCGATTATGAGGAGACGATAACGCTCACCACCGGCAATCGCCTTTGGTCTAATCGCTCCAATGTGCTGCTGAACATCGAGGCGGATTCGGTGGGCCGCCACGATTTCTTGCTGACCCCGTGCAGTGAGCAAACCTTCCGCCACTTCTATCCCGACAAGCCAGTACACCGGGGGTGCTTCGGCAATCTGGCAGAAGCTCTGAAGCCTTGGGAAATCGAACCCGATTCGATTCCCGTCGCCTTCAATTGCTTCATGAACGTTCCGGTAGACGAAGCCGGCAAAGTGCGCGTTCTGCCGCCGGTTAGCCGTGCCGGCGATTCGGTTTCGCTGCGCGCGGAAAAGGACCTCATAATCGGCCTGACCGCGTGCTCGGCCTACGACAGCAATGGCGGCAGCTTCAAGCCGATTGACTACCAGATCACAGACTGAGCTCGAAAACCCTTCAACAAGGCCGGAGCGGGCAGCCACGCCCGCCCCGACTGAAAGGTGGGGAGATGAGAGCGGCGCCCCATGACTGACGCCGTTCCGAGCCGCTCTGCCGCAGGATCTTCCGCAAGGGGTTGACCGAACGACTGAGCCGCGTATCACTCGCTAATGATAATCGTTCGCAAATAAAACCCCTTTTTGAGAACGCCTGAGGAGATGCCGGAATGTACCAATTCGTCGATCGCGAACTCGAGAAGCTCGACTGCGGAAGCCGCTTCCTCGTCTGGTCGATGCGCGCCTGGGTCACCTCCATGGGCCAGCGCACCTGCCCCGCACAGGCGCTCGCCCCGGCTTTCGCAAGATGGCGCATGATCGGTGGGCTCCAGGCCTTTCACCGCACGATGCTCCTCTTCAACCGCGATGCTTTGGAGACATTCGGGTTTGCGCCTCTGGCCTGCAGCCGCGTTTCGGAACACGAAGCGGTCATACTGAGCCTGATTATCGCGCTCCGCGATCAAGGCGCCGGGATGGCCCGCGGGACGCTTGAACTGATGGTGCAAGAAGAAGCGGTCGGAGACCTGCTTGATTCGCTCACGAAGGTAGGCGCTGCGCTCGCCATGGCGGGCATATTCCCCAGCGAGGCGCATCCGGCCCCCCAGAGGGGTGGCTGAACCATCGACGCCGGCGGCAGGGTCAGTGGGGAATAGGGGCGACGATCAGAACAACTCCGTCAGCCCCAACGATCCGGAGGCGAGTGCCGGGGGCGGCATCATCGCCGCGGGCCAGCCACTCACTGTCTCCCAGGCGAACCCGTCCGCTACCTCCAATGATCGCCTGGATCACCACGACCGTCTCTCCGACAGAGCGCGCCGCCCGCCGGTTCATCAGCGGATCGGCGCCGATGACCGGATGGCGCGCCAGGTATTTGCGTCCGGCGAACACCGCGATGAGCGAGAGCAAAGCGAATATCAGGATCTGCAGCGGAAAGCCGATCGGCAGCAGCCATACAAGGACTCCGGTGATCAGCGCAGCGCCGGCCATCCAGATCAGGAACATGCCGGGGATCGCCATTTCGGCGATTGCCAGCACAAGCCCGATCGCCAGCCAGGCAAAATGCGCGTCGAGGTCGTTCAGCGCGTCCATCACGTTCATCACGTCTCTCTACGTTCACCCGATGGAGGCACCGTGCTCCGGCGCGGCTGCGTATATGTTTCGCCCTCGCGGAGCGCTTCCTTGGCGAGTTCTCCAATGCCGCCCAACGTGCCGATCAGTTGTGTCGCCTCCACCGGGAAAAGGATCGTTTTGGCATTCGGAGAGGTGGCGAACTTCGCAACTGCATCGGTGTATTTCTGAGCGACGAAGTAGTTGATCGCTTGAACGCCGGATTGCGCGATGGCGTCGCTCACCATCTGCGTCGCCTTCGCCTCTGCTTCCGCCTCGCGTTCGCGCGCTTCCGCGTCGCGATACGCGGCCTCGCGACGTCCCTCCGCGGCCAGGATCTGCGACTGTTTCTGACCTTCCGCCTTGAGGATTTCCGATGCGCGGCGTCCTTCCGCCTCTAGAATTTCGGCGCGCTTCTCGCGCTCCGCCTTCATCTGTCGCGCCATAGCATTGGAAATGTCGAGCGGCGGGCGGATGTCCTTGATCTCGACCCGCGTGATCTTCACGCCCCAAGGTGACGTTGCATGGTCAACCACTGAAAGCAGGCGCGCATTGATTTCGTCGCGCTTCGAAAGGGTCTCGTCGAGGTCCATCGATCCCATGACTGTGCGCAGGTTCGTAGTCGTGAGCGCCATGATGGCGGGGTTGAGGTTGTGCACCTCGTATGCGGCCTTGCCCGCATCGAGCACCTGGAAGAAGACCACGGCATCTACGCCGACCATGGCGTTGTCCTTGGTGATGATCTCCTGGCCCGGAATGTCGAGCACCTGCTCCATCACGTTGACCTTTTGGCCCACGCGATCGACGAAGGGGATGATGAGATGGAGGCCGGGCTCGGCTGCCAGTGTAAACTTCCCCAGACGTTCGATGGTATAGACGTATCCCTGGCGCACGACCCGCACGCCCATCACCAGAAACACCACCACCACGACGATCAGCGCTATCAGTAAACCGGCCATGGCTTCCGTTCCCGAGGATTGGTCTCCGCCGATCCTAACGCCTGCCCGCCAGCCCACAAGCAGAACCGGAGGATCAGCCCCTCTGGCGTGCGGCAATCACGCGTTCGATGAAGGGAATAAGGCCGGCCTGCCCCGACGCCTTGTCCTTCATGTGTACCGTGATGCTGTCGCTCTGTTCAAAGGCGGCACGGGCGATCGCTAGACGCTCGGAAAGACCGAGGCCTGCGCTGACAATCATCAGATCGATGGGCTCAAGCGCTAACATCGTTCGCGCCTCGTCGAGGCTGCCTGCATAATGAAGCGCCAGATCCTTGTGACTACCCGGGGGCCACCATGCTCCCTTCAGAGCATCGATGCTCTGACTGACGACCAGAACATGAAGCTGGCCGTCCGAACGCATCGATTTCAGACCGTTCCGAAAAGCACGAGCATACGCTGCCAGGCCTCGTCTGCTGCGTTAGGATCGTAGGCTGGCGAGTCCGGGACGCACCAGCCATGATCGGCCGGGTATACCTCGATCTCCGCCGGAACATTGGCAGCATCGGCCGCCTTGCGAAGCTGCTCCTTCGCTGCGGGATCCTTTGCATCGTCGTTGCGCGCAATTGCGAAGAGATACGCAGCTTTTGTCTGGTCCAGCAAGCGATGCGGGCTGTCCGGTTCGTCCGTCACGAGGCCTGCACCATGGAACGATGCGGCCGCCCTCACGCGGCTGGGCACGGCAGCAGCGGTGCGAACGGTGAACGGACCGCCCATGCAGTACCCGTTGCTGGCAATCCCGCGCGCCTTATCTACGGCGGCTTCTCCATCAAGGAACGCGACGTAGGCAGCTGCGTCACGCGTGATCGCCGCTGGAGTGAGCGCCTCACGCAGCGGCTTGATCCGAGCTTGCCCCTCTGGCGTCCGGAACTCCGAAAAGCTGTTCAGGATCGGCGCAGGCCCACCACGATAGTACTGATTCACGCAAAGGACCGCATAGCCCGCCGCAGCCAGCCGCCGCGCCATCACCTTCTTCGCCTCACGCAGTCCCGCTATGTCGGGCCACATGATCACGCCCGGATGAGCCCCCTCAGCCGGGTGGACGAAGAAGGCGTCCGCGACGCCGTCGGCCGTGCTGATCTCCACCATTCGTTCGCGCAGATCGTTCCCGGAACTTCCGGCACGGAGTTCGCCGGCACACCCGGCGAGCGCAGCTGCGGCACCGAGCACAGCGAAATCACGGCGGCTAAGGTTCAGGCCAATCCTGTCGTCGTGAGTCGCGTCTTCACACATGCGGTTGCGCTCCGGTCTTGTCTTGTCCGCGGCACAAGGTAGCCAAGAGCCGACGAGCCAGCCAGCGAAATTGGTTCCCTGACGATCCTGAACGCACTTGGGGTTCGGCGGGTCCCGTCGCGAGACCAGGTGGCCGTTCGACAGAGGGGAAAGTTCATGGACTTCAGCGGCCGCCATGCGGTGATTACCGGCGCATCAAGCGGGATCGGCCTTGCGACTGCACGCCGCATTGCAGAGCTCGGTGGCAAAGTGACACTCCTGGCGCGCCGATCCGATGTACTCGGGTCTATCTGCGCCGAGATTGGCTTAAACGCGCGCTGGGTCTCGGCCGATGTGGGCCAGCAGGACCAGGTCATCCGCGCGCTTGACGAAGCTGCGGCGGGTCACGGTCCGATCGACGCCCTGTTCCTGAATGCCGCCACCGAAGGCATGTTCGCGGCCACGCCCCATTACACCGACGCAGCTTTCGAGGATGTGATGCGGGTGAACGTCGCCTCGCTGTTCTGGACCATTCGCCACGTCCTGCCTGCCATGATTGAACGGCGCCGCGGAGCCATTCTCATCACCGGCAGCCTTGCGGCGGAAACGGGCATGGCGGGGAACATCGGGTATCTCGCCAGCAAGCATGCGGCTCTCGGGCTCGCGATGGGTGTCGCCATGGAGGCCGCGCCGCATGGGGTGCGCTGCAACGTCATCAATCCCGGCTTCATCGACACGCCGATGCTCGCCGGCGTGCCAGAGAGCTTCAAGGCGCAAATGGCGCGCCGCGTTCCGCAAAAGCGCATCGGAACGGCAGAGGAAGCCGCCGAGGTCGCAGCCTTCCTGCTATCGGATAGCGCCAGCCATGTTACCGCGCAGCGTCTGGCTGTCGATGGGGGGCTGCTGGGTACGCTGATGATTGAAAACTGAACGGGGAGGCGAGCGCCCTTCCGCTCTCAATCAGCGGCGAAGTTCAGCTCGATGTTCACGGCATTGGGGTCCGCCAGGAAGATCTGGCGGATAGGGCCGTGCTGCCGATCGTTGACGCGATAGGCAATTCCCATGCTATCAAGCTTGGCCCGCATGTTGTCGAAGCCCTCGCATCGAAATGCCACGTGGTGCACTGCGTTTGTGGATTGCCCCGGTACGTAACCGTCATAACGGTCCGACGCCGGATCCTTCCACACCAGATGGACGATAGCAGCGCCTGTCTCATCGCGCATCCAAGCGCCCCGAAAAGTCGGAGCAACCGCAAGGTTGTCGCTGCGCGTGAGACCAAGCACCCGTTCATAGAATCCGGCGGTCTCATCCAGATCCTGAGCAAGAATATTGACGTGATCGATGCCGCTGACGCGCATGGACGCTCTCCCGTGCTTTTCGCACTGTGATGAGGTTGCTCCGTCCGATGGGCAAGGGCAATACCGCGCCCTGCCGCGATTTTAGCTGCGGAACACAACCGTGCGGGCGCCGTTCAGCAGCACCCGATCCTCCAGATGCAGGCGAACCGCCTCAGCCAGAACCCGGCGCTCAATGTCCCGCCCCTTGCGAACCATATCATCAGGCGTGTCCGCGTGAGTGACGGCTTCCACGTCCTGGTGAATGATCGGCCCTTCATCCAGATCGGCTGTCACGTAGTGCGCCGTTGCACCGATCATCTTCACGCCGCGCGCATGGGCCTGGTGATAGGGCTTGGCGCCCTTGAAACCGGGTAGGAAGGAATGATGAATGTTGATGCAGCGCCCTGAAAGGTAGCCGGCCATCTCGTCCGAGAGGATCTGCATGTATCGCGCCAACACCACCAGCTCTGCCCGGCTCTCCTCGACGATGGCTCGTACCTGCGCCTCTTGCGCAGCCTTGGTATCCCTGGTGACCGGCAGGTGATAAAACGGAATGTCGCCAATAAGGGAGACGTTCAGCACATCGCGAGGGTGGTTGCAGACAATGCCCACCACTTCCATCGTGAGTTCGCCGATCCGGTGGCGGTACAGCAAGTCAGCAAGGCAATGGTCGAACTTGCTAACCATCAGCAAGACACGCCGCGGACGATCCCGGCGCAGCATCGACCAGGCCATTGCGTACTCGTGCGCGATCGGGCCGAAGCCTTCCCGGATGTCCTCGCGATCGGCCTCACCCGGATCGAAGGCCACCCGCATGAAGAACTTGTTCTCGGCCAGGTCGTTGAACTGCTGCGCCTCGATGATGTTGCCACCGGCCTGCGCCAGGTAACCCGTCACGCGGGCAACGATGCCCGGCCGATCAACGCATGAGAGCGCAAGGATCAGCGGCTCGGCCATTTATGCCGCCGCTCGCCTATCGAGAGCCGTCTCGCACTCGGCAACAAGTGCTCCGATGATCTCTGCGACCGGCTCTTCCTTGGTCACCATTCCGACAGACTGGCCCGCCATCAACGACCCGTTCTCCACGTCACCGTCAATCACCGCACGCCGCAGGGCGCCGGCCCAGTAATGCTCGATCTGAAGCTGCGCTTCGGCCATGACTACCTGGCTTTCGTCCAACAGCTTTGCGACTTCGATCTGCTTGGCGGTGAAGGCTTCGGTGCCCTTGTTCTTCAGCGCGCGAACAGGAATGACCGGGAGGCGCGCGTCAACTTGCACCGATGCGACGGCGTCTCGGGCCGACGCCCGGAAAAATGCCTGCTTGAAAGCGGGATGAGCGATCGATTCGCTTGCACAGGCAAATCGCGTGCCGAGCTGTACGCCCGCCGCACCCATCTCAAGATATCCGGCGATAGCCTCTCCCCGACCAATGCCTCCAGCCACGAACACCAGATGATCGGCGGCGAGGGTTGGCAGGATCTCCTGCGCGAGGACCGAAGTGGAGACCGGACCGATGTGTCCGCCGGCTTCCATGCCCTCGATCACCAGCGCGTCTGCGCCGGAGCGCAGCAGCTTCTTGCCCAGGGCCAGCGTAGGCGCGAAGCAGATGACCTTGGCCCCACCATCTACTCCCTGGCTGGCTTTGATAGCTTCCACGCTGCCCTTGGGCGGTATGCCGCCCGCGAGCACCACATGACCCACGCCATGCTTTCCGCAGACCTCAATCAGTTCGAAGAGCTGCGGATGCATGGTGATGAGGTTTACGCCGAAGGGCTTCGACGTCAGCGCCTTGGTCGCCGCGATCTCGGCGTCGAGCAATTCAGGCGTCATCGCTCCGCAGGCAATCACCCCAAAGCCGCCGGCATTGCTGATTGCCGAGACCAGATTACGTTCCGACACCCACGACATCGCTCCGCACAGGATGGCATATTCGCTGCCAAGAAACTGTGCACCGCGCGCCATCAGCGCGGAGGTCTTCGGATTGGATGCCATCGGTGTTCCCGTCTGCCCGGTCATGGAAGGCCCGCGCCTTAGGCTGGCGGGGCGCCTCACACAAGCTGCGAGCAGCCTCCTGGCCTGCCGGGATGCGCTTCGCGTCTACAAGTGCGTCCGACCGGATACGCTCAGGCAGTCGCATCCATCCCGTAGGCGGTGTGGAGGACGCGCACGGCCAACTCGGTCTCATCCGCGTCGATGAGGACGGAGACCTTGATCTCGCTGGTCGAGATCGCCTGGATGTTGATCCCCCGATCTGCGAGCGTGCGGAACATGGTGGACGCCACACCCGCATGGCTGCGCATCCCTACGCCCACGACGCTGATCTTTGCGACCTTGTCGTCAGAGATCATGCGATAGTAGCCGATGCTGTCCTTGCGCTCTTCCAGCATCGCCTGGGCGCGCAGGAGGTCCGCCTGGGGAACCGTGAACGTGACATCCGTCTCGCCTTTGTCCTTGGCGACGTTCTGGATGATCATGTCGACGTTGATATTGGCTTCGGCCAGCGGGCTGAAAATCGCAGCGACGGCACCCGGACGGTCGGGCACGCGAGTCAGCGTGATCTTGGCTTCGTTCTTGTCGGCGGCGATGCCGGTGATCAGCTGGCGTTCCATGTCGCTTCCTTCGAGTTCCTCATCGCTGACGATCATCGTACCTGGCAGGTCATCCGCAAGCGGCGCGCTATCATCGATGAACGATGAAAGCACCTGCACCCGTACGCCTTCCTTCATGGCCAGGCTGACCGAGCGGGTCTGCAACACTTTCGAGCCCACCGAGGCAAGCTCAAGCATCTCCTCGTAAGTCACTAGCGGCAGCTTGCGTGCCTTGGCGACGATGCGCGGATCGGTGGTGTAGACGCCATCCACATCGGTATAGATGTCGCAGCGATCGGCATTGACTGCGGCAGCCACCGCGACCGCCGAGGTGTCCGACCCTCCGCGGCCGAGCGTCGTCACCCGTCCCTCAGGGGATACACCCTGGAAGCCGGGAATGACCGCAATGTCTCCCTGCGCCATCGAGGCGATCAGGGCTTCTGAATCGATGTCTTCGATGCGCGCCTTTGCATGCGCGTCGTCGGTGCGGATCGGCACCTGCCACCCCAGCCAGGAGCGCGCCTTGCATCCCATGGCCTGAAGAGTGAGAGCCAGAAGGCCCGACGTTACCTGCTCTCCGCTTGCAACGACCACGTCGTACTCGGCAGGATCGTAAAGCGCGTTGGCTTCGCGGCAGAAATTCACGAGGCGGTCCGTTTCGCCAGCCATCGCCGAAACGACGACCGCAACCTCATGGCCGGCCTCCTGCTGGCGTTTGACGATGCCCGCCACGCGCCGGATGCGCTCGGTCCCGGCCATCGAGGTACCGCCGAATTTCATCACGATGCGAGCCACGTCGCCGGTGCTCCTTCAAACGTCGATGGCCCATGCCAAAGACAGGTGGTTGGGGGCAGGTGGATTAGAGTCGGGCGCGCTGTTAGGGGTACGTCATGAACAATGCAACTACGCCGCTCTCAACTCACGAGACCATCCGCCCGGAAGAGGCTGCGCACTTCGGAGCGCTAGCCTCCGAATGGTGGGATCCGAAGGGATCATCGGCAATGCTGCACCGCCTTAATCCGGTGCGACTCGCCTTCATCCGCGAGGCGATCAACACGCATTTCGGCAAGGATGCCACGGCCCTCAAACCCCTGTCGGGACTGCGCGCGCTCGACGTCGGCTGCGGCGCAGGCTTGCTGACCGAGCCGCTTGCCCGCCTTGGCGCTGAGGTGACGGGAATCGACGCCGCTCCCGAAAACATCGCCGCAGCGTCGGCGCACGCGAGCGCAATGGGCCTTTCCATCGACTATCGGGCCGGGGAAATCGGACAGATCGCTCCGACCGGCTTTGACCTCGTGTGCGCCATGGAGGTGATCGAGCACGTCGCACACAAAGGCGCTTTCGTGTCTTCGCTGGCCGCCGCTCTCGCGCCAGGCGGCATGCTGGTCATTTCGACGCCCAACCGCACCGCTCGCTCTCGTTTGCTGCTGGTCGAGGCGGCTGAGCGCCTTGGCCACGTCCCACGGGGCACCCACCACTGGGGCGACTTCGTCACGCCCGACGAGCTCGCCGAGCTGCTGGCTGCGGCAGGCCTCACGATGAGTGCGCCCCGTGGCATCAGCTGGTCGCCACTGACGGGGCTTCACCTGGCGGAGGACCTCGCCCTCAACTACATCGCCACAGCTACAGCCACCGCGACGAGCGCCTAAACCTCGTCGCTCTAGGCTCCGTCACTTCTGCACGGCTCTTCCGCTCCGGCCACGATTATCTCGTCAAGGTTGTAGGCCATCAACTCGGCAAAGGCTGCCAGAGTAGGGAACCACTCCTGCCGATCCACGCGGTACTTAGCGAGCTGCGCTTCGCTTACATCGATGCCCGCCTGGCGCAGCCTTGTGAGTGCGGCACCGAAGGAACGCACGTCCTCGCGCTCAGCGCTCTCATCTTGCGTTCGGTCAAGAAACGAACTGCCGACCTGCTGAAGCAGGTCACAACCGCTCCCCCAGAAAAGGTAAAGAGCGGACGAGTGCTTGAGCGTGTGAAAGTCCGACGAGAGGGCCGTGCGGATGAGGGTGGCGGTCTCGAGCGTAATGTAGGCCACTCGGGTCAACGCGTACCGGTCATCCCGCATGCGAAAGTAATGCAGGATCGGATATGAGTGATGCGATTCAAGCAGATTGAGCACTTGCGATCCGATGGGCACCAACTGCCCCTTCGCGCCTTCCGAGCCGCCCAGCAACATACCCGCAAGCAGACGGACCGGCTCCCCTGTTCCGCCTGTCAGGTGATGAAGCGTCTGCGCGAGCGTATTTCGTCGGACGACCGCGGAATACACCGACATAAGGTACGTCAGCGTCAAGGTGAGCACGGAGAAGCCGATCCACGCCTGAAGGATCATCAGCATGCGATACATTGTCGATTGTGGCACAATGTCGCCGGTGCCGAGCGTGGTGAAGGAGAATCCCGAGAAATAGACCGCCGTACCAAAGTCGGTAGGCGTGGGGCCGCTACTCGCCTGGATCCCCTCTCCCAAAGCCGGCCAGTAGATCAGGGCGAAACCGAGCTGCAGAAGCAGGCTCCACACCATCACGGTCTCGACGATCATGATCGGTCCTGCATAGGATAGCAGGAGCTTCCTGCCCTGGGGGCCACGACGACGCGCGATTGCGCGAAGCAACAGCCAGGTGGCGCGATAGAGGCGCGGCGTCAGCAAGCCCACTCCGATGCGCGCGTAAAGGACTGCGAGGAAGACGTCGGCAATGGATATCAGGATAAGCGCTGCACCGGCGAGAACCAAAACGATGTCCAACACTCACCTCATCGTCGCCTTCGTGCCAGATCGCGCCACACCGTCTTCAGGCGCGGCCACGAAACTGCTGCACTTGATCAGTGCGACGCCGCTTCAGGTCGCACGCACGCTTTCCGAAGAACGAACGGTGCCGAGGGCGCACTTGTTCCGCGCCGGATTTCGCTGCTCCGGCCCAGTTGCACAACGAGGCACTTCCGAAGTGTGTCGCAGAGTGTCGCATCTGCAACTTCTTGTCTTGAAGCTGCGCACAAACAGCCTGATAGGCATGCTCTCGAACGCTGGCGAGGCTACCTCTTGAAATCCGTACATTGTTCCGTCCGGTGGGAACGGTCTCCGCTTCGACCGACTCTTGCCGCCGTGGCGCTGCTGTTGGCGCTACCCCTTGCCGCCTGTGGCAGTTCTGCCGAGCAGTCCGGAAGTGGTCAGCCGCCGCCGCAGGTGGGCTATGTTCTGGTGAAGACGTCTTCAGTGCCCGAGCCGGTGACACTCGGCGGACGGACCGTGGCTTTCGAGACGAGCGAAGTGCGACCGCAGGTCATGGGCGTCATCCGCCGCCGCCTGTTTTCGGAAGGCAGCTATGTGCGGGCGGGCCAGCCGCTGTTCGAGATCGACCCCAGCCTTTACCGCGCGGCCGTGAACCAGGCGGAGGCGAATCTCGTCAGTGCGCAGGCGAGTGCCGAAGCCGCAATCGCCAGGGCCGAGCGCCTAAAGCCGCTGGCGCAGATGGAAGCGGTTTCTCAACAGGAATATACGGACGCAGCGGCACAAGCGCGTGTCGCGCGCGCCGTTATTGCACAGAACAGGGCAGCGCTGGAAACCGCGCGCGTAAACCTGCGCTTCACCACAGTGCCCGCCCCGATCAGCGGGCAGATCGGCCGCTCCCTCGTGACTGTCGGAGGGCTTGCAAGCGCCGGGCAAGAAACACCTCTCGCCATCATTCAGCGTACCGACCCGATGTTCGTCGATATGCAGCAGTCCGCGGCTGATCTTGTGACGATGCGGCGCAAGCTGCGCGATGGCGGCATCGCAGCGGGTAGCACCGCCGTCACTCTGAAGCTTGAGGATGGAAGCGATTACCCCCTGCAGGGCACAGTCGAATTTTCTGAGGTGACAGTAAACCAGCAGACCGGGACCGTAACGCTGCGGGCCCGGTTCCCGAACCCCGAAGGCCTGCTATTGCCGGGAATGTTCGTGAACGCCGTCTTCAATCAGGCTTTCGACCCGAATGCCATTCTGGTTCCGCAGCAGGCTCTCCGGCGTGATTTTGACGGGTCGGCCTTTGTCATGGTCGTCGGCAAGGACGACAAGGTGTTTCGCCGCAAGGTCAATACTTCACGCACTTACGGTAACAGCTGGGTTGTGACGCAAGGACTTGCCAAAAACGAGAAGGTTATCGTGCAAGGGCTCAACGGCCTGAAGCAGGGCACGCTGGTTAAGGCGGTGCCTGCGAACGCGCCACAAGATCCCACCGTTGACCGGGAGCAAGCCGCCGACGCCGGCGCCGGTGCACCGAAGCGGAGCGCCTGACCGCACCATGTCGAGGATCTTCATCGACAGGCCGATCTTCGCTTGGGTCATCGCGATCATCGTGATGCTGGCTGGTCTGGGCGCTCTGCTGGCCCTGCCTAACGAGCAATATCCTGACATCGCGCCCACGCAGGTAAACGTCTTCGCGACTTATCCAGGCGCCTCGGCAGAAGCGATCGAGAACAGCGTCACGCAGGTGCTGGAGCAACAGCTCACCGGGCTGGACGGGCTGCTATACTTCAGCTCGCAATCCTCGAACCGCGGTCGCGCCTCGATCAGCGTGACCTTCGCGAAAGGCACCGACCCGGACATCGCGCAAGTCCAGGTGCAGAACCAGATTCAAAGCGCTTTGGCCCGCCTGCCTCAGCCGGTGCAGGAACAGGGCGTCAGGGTTACAAAATCCAACCCCGACCAGCTCATGCTGGTGGCTACATACGACGTCACCGACACGCGATCGAATCAGGATGTCTCGGACTATCTGACATCCAATATCCAGGACCCGCTCTCGCGGGTTGATGGCGTTGGCGAGGTGAATGTCTTTGGCGCGCCGCATGCGATGCGCATCTGGCTGGATCCTCGTAAGCTCGCCGCCGTGCGTCTGATGCCAAGCGACGTCATCGGCGCCATCCGCGCGCAAAACACGGAGATCGCAGCCGGCGAAGTGGGTGGTCTGCCCTCGCCCCAGGAGCAGATGCTCAACGCCACCGTCACGGCACAGTCACGGTTGCAGACACCCGAGCAGTTCCGAGCCATCATTCTGAAGACGCAGGCCGACGGCTCCACCGTCACCGTGGGCGATGTGGCGCGCGTCGAGATCGGCGCGGAAAGCTATGCCGTCGTCAGCCGCGTCAATGGTCACCCCGGCGCAGGAATGTCCATCTCCCTTTCTCCGGGAGCCGACGCGCTGCGGACTGCAGAAGCGGTCAAGGCGAAGATGGAGGAACTGGCTCAAGGCATGCCGGATGGGATGGAGTATATCTATGGGAACGACTCCACCGAGTTCATCAAGCTCTCCATTTCGGAAGTGCAGGAAGCGCTGATCGAGGCGATCGTTCTGGTGGTCCTCGTCATGTTCGTCTTTCTGCAGAGCTGGCGTGCGACCCTGATCCCCACGATCGCGGTTCCGGTGGTGCTGCTCGGCACTTTCGCGGTGTTCTACATCGCCGGGTTCTCGATCAACACTCTGACCCTGTTCGGTCTGGTTCTGGCAATCGGGCTTCTGGTCGACGACGCCATCGTGGTCGTCGAAAACGTCCAGCGCCTGCTGGAAGAAAATCCCGGCATGAGTGCGCGCGAAGCCACGATCGAGTCGATGAAGGAACTGCAGGTTGCCCTGGTCGCGATCGCTCTCGTGCTGGTGGCGGTGTTCCTGCCGATGGCCTTCTTCGGTGGATCTACGGGCGTGATATACCGCCAGTTCTCACTGACAATTATCACGGCTCTGGTGCTGTCCGTCTTCGTCGCATTGATCCTGACGCCAGCTCTCACGGCAACACTGCTCAAGCCGACGGGGCAGCCAGCGCCTCCGGGACGTCTGCAGCGCGTGTTTCCAGCTGTCGATCGCGCGCTTGTCCGCTTCCATGCGTCGTTCAACCGCGGCTTTGAGCGCCTTGCCGACGGCTACGGGAAGATCGTTCAGCGTACGGTCGATCGCAAGTGGATCTTCCTGGCGATCTACGCGGCCGTCGTGGCCATCATGGCCATTTTGTTCTTCCGCCTTCCGAGCGGCTTTCTGCCGAACGAGGACCAGGGAACAGTGATGGTGCAGTTCCGCCTGCCGCCCGGCTCAGTGCGCAACCGGACGGAAGAGGTCCAGGCGGCTGTCGAACGCTATTTCCTGACCAACGAGAAAGAGAACGTGAAGAGCATCTTCACGGTTGCTGGCGGCGGCATGGGTGCCTCGGGTCAGAACACCGGCCAGGGCTTTGTCAAACTCGTCAATTGGGAAGACCGCGAAGGCAGCGAGAACGCAGCGAACGCGATCGTCGAACGCGCTGCCAAATCCCTGTCCGTCCTGCGCGATGGGCAAATCTTTGCGCTGGTTCCCGGTGCCGTGAGAGGACTTGGCGCCTCGGCCGGATTCTCGCTGGAATTCCAGAACACCAGCGGCATGAGCCGCGAAGAATTCACAGAGGCGCGCGACCGGCTGCTGGCGCTCGCGAGTGCCGATCCGCGCCTGACCGGCGTGCGGCTGAGCGACTTGCCCGAAGTATCTACGCTGCGCATCGATATGGATACGCGCAAGCTCACCGCCTATGGCCTCAACCCCGGCGACGTGAATAGCACTCTGGCGACGGCCTGGGGCGGCTCGTACGTCAACGACTTCGTGGACGCTGGGCGCGTGAAACGCGTCTTTGTACAGGGCGACGCGCCGTTCCGGATGAAGCCTGAAGACCTCGCGCAGTGGTACGTACGCTCCAACAGCGGGGAAATGTCTCCGTTTAGCGCGTTCTCCCAAGTGGGCTGGTCGACCGTGCCCAGCACCTCGTCTCGCTTTAACGGAGTTCCCTCGTACCAGTTCTCTGGACAAGCTGCGCCCGGAGTCAGTTCCGGCACTGCCATGGACGTGATCGAGAGCCTCGCCGCTCAGATACCGGGCACGAGTGTCGCCTGGTCTGGCGCATCCTACCAGGAACGGCTCAGTTCGGGGCAGGCACCGCTGCTGTACGCCTTGTCGCTGCTGGTCGTTTTCCTTTGTCTGGCCGCGCTTTACGAAAGCTGGTCGATCCCCGTCGCCGCCATTCTCGTGATCCCGTTGGGGCTGGTTGGCGCCATCTTCGCAGTGACCCTGCGGGGGCTGGAGAACGACGTGTATCTCCAGATCGGGCTGCTCACCACCATGGGGCTGGCGGCGCGCAACGCCATCCTGATGATCGAGTTTGCGGAGCAGGCAGAGAAACGCGGAAAGCGCGTGATCGATGCTGCTCTGGAAGCTGCTCGCATCCGCTTGCGCCCGATCCTGATGACCAGTTTTGCATTCATCTTCGGTGTGCTGCCGCTAGCTCTTGCGACTGGCCCCGGCGCAAACAGCCGGATAGCCATTGGGACGGCGGTGGTCGGCGGAATGCTGACGGCAACGATCCTGGCCATCTTCTACATCCCCCTCTTCTTCGTCCTGGTGCGTCGCGGCGTACGCGATGGCCTTGAGGCAGCAAGAGAGCGCTTGCGCAAACGCAAGGATGGCGCAAACGCCCCGCCAGAGGGAGAACCGGCGTGAGCCCGGGCGTTCTGTTCCCTCGCTTGCTTGTGGGACTCTCGGCACTCGCGCTGAGTGCGTGCTCACTTGCTCCCAAGCATGTGACCCCGGTTGCGCCAGTGCCCGCCGGGTGGCCCGTCGGCGACGCCTACCTGTCTCGGGCGGAGGCTGCGCTGCCCGAGGTATCGTACTCCGACGTCTTCCGCGATCCGCGCTTGCAGCAGTTGATCGCGCAAGCGCTGGTAAACAACCGCGACCTTCAGGTTGCGGCAGCCAACCTCTCTGCCGCAAGGGCCTTGGTCCGCGTGGTCAGGGCCGATCAATTTCCCGCAGTGGGCCTGACTGGCTCTGGCACCTTCGCGGACAACGGTGGTTCGGGCACGATTGCAGGATCACCCGGTGTTGCCGCTTCTGCGCGGCGCGGCTGGGCATACGCAGCACAGGCGGGGGTATCGAGTTTCGAGCTCGACTTCTTCGGCAAGTATGCAAACGCTACCGAGGCTCAGCGCAATGATGCGCTTGCGACCGAAGCTGCGGCACGTACCGTCCGCCTGGGCCTTATCGCCGACCTTGCCCAGGCTTGGGCCGCCTATGGCGCGGACCGGGATCTCCTCGCTATCGCCCAAGCGACAGTCAGCAATGCAGAGCGCAGTGTCGCGCTCACCAGCGCACGGCTGCGCGGCGGTATCGCGCCGCGCAGCGACCTGCGGCAGGCCGAACAGATCTTGGAAACCGCCCGCGGCGACGTCGCCGAGCAGACCGCCGCCCTTGCACAGGACGTCAACGCAATCCGCCTGCTGGTCGGCAGCAGTTTCGATCAGTCGCTCCTTCCAGCGAGCATCGCGGAAGCAGTGAGTTCGCTCGCGCCTCTGCCTGCCGGCACAAGCTCGCAAGTACTCCTGCGTCGTCCGGACGTTGTTCAGGCGGAGTACCAGCTCCGCGCTGCGAACGCCGATATTGGAGTGGCCCGGGCCCAGCTGTTTCCTTCCATAACTCTGACCGGCTTGTTCGGCTTCGCAAGCGATGCGCTGTCGAGCCTGTTCAGCGGAGATCACTTCCGCTGGTCTGCCGGTGGCAATACTTCCTGGCAGGTCTTCAATGCCGGAGGCCGCCGCGCGAATGTCGATGTCAGTGAGGCGCAGCGCAATGCTGCGCTCGCCAACTATGAACGCGCGGTGCAGATCGCATTTCGCGAGGTGTCGGATGCCCTGGCGCAGCAAGGTACGCTGGGAGAGCGTCTGCGCGCCGCCGATGCGGGCAGCAACGCTGCGGCCGATACCGCCCGACTGACAGAGGCCCGCTATCGTTTCGGCGTCGAAAACTTCCTGTCCAGTCTCGACGCCCAGCGCAGCCTCTATGCCGCCCGGCGTGCGCAAATTGCCGCGCAGTTTGCGGTCGCGAGCAATCGCGTGACTCTCTATCGTGTTCTCGGAGGGGATCAGGCGACCGCGACAGCCGCCCTGCCCCTCCCTTCCTCATCGGACTGAGCGCAAACGCGCTCGTTCTTCAGTCTCAGGAGAACGTAGGGATGATCTGCGGCAGGTCCGACGTCGTCCTGATCCCCGGTTCGGCCGCACACACGACGGGAATCGCATTCACAGGCCGGTGAGCCGTCAAACCCGGCGTGAAGGCGGCATAGTCTTCCTCGGGCACCGGGAAATGCACGTCGACCAACAAGGGCGTGTCACCCTCGGTCCGAACACGCCAGCCGGAATCGCGCAGCTGCCAGTCATCTTCGATGTCCGTCGTGACGTACCAGTTCGCACGGAAGCGAAGAACTTCGCGGCCTTTGTGCTTGCACGTGATCGTAGTGCGCATGGCACCGACCGTACCGGCCTCAATGACGCCTGCAGCAATCTCAAGCCGATTTCTTGCAGCCGACAGCTCCCCCTGCGCGTCGATTTCGTCGATCGGCAGCCCGATCGCCTCGCCGAGTTGCGACAGCGAGCTGCCGAAGTCCCCCTTCAGATGCTCCGCACGGCGCTGATCGAACGGCGCCATCGGCTGCCCGAAACCCATGATCCGAAACAGCATGTCGGGCGAATTGCGGCTTGAGCAATCCGCGTACTCATCGATGGTAAGCAGGTCGTGGCGCCGCGCTATCGAGAGAAGAGGAACGACGAAAGCCTCGGTGATGAAGCCAGGGCTCGACCCGGTGCTGTAGATCGAGGTGCTTCCAGTGCGGCAGGCTTCTTCCACGCGAGCGCGATTGCCGGCGTCCATCATCGCCGGGTAGTGAAACTCGCCCCGCGTGGTGACGATGTTCTTGCCCGAGGCGAGCAGTGCGCAGACCTCGTCCCAGTCGATCCCCTGGCGCATGTAGAGGACGCAGTCCGCATCAAGCGCGATCAACTCCTGCGCCGAATTGGTTGCTTTCACGCCGACAGGATCGGCACCGCACAACTCACCCGCGTCCTTGCCAGCCTTGGCCTCTGAGCTGACATACAGCCCCACCAGGTCCATGTCGGGGTGCTCGATCACTGCGCGCAGTGCGCGACTTCCGATGTTCCCTGTGGCCCACTGGATGACCCGGTACTTGCGCCGATCCGACATGTCTCTCTCCCTTGCTCTACGCCATGCGCATGAGGCGCCGGAGAGCCATGCCTCCGGCGCCTCATGCCTTAAGTGGAGTACAGCGTACCGGAAAGTACCCGTCTGGTAACGCCGTTCCCGTTTAGAAATTCACGCCGAGTTCGACCCCGTACGTGATCGGCTTGCTCCAGTTCGCGCCCAAGCCGAAGTTGGAATACTGGACCTGCGTCAGGTACCGGCTGTTGGTCACGTTGTCGCCGTAAGCCGCAACGTACCATCTCTCGTTGGGCTCGGTCCATTGCGCACGAAGCGAGAGAGTTTCATAGCCGCCCTGGCGAAACTGGATGCCGGATGGACCGAAGTAGAAGCTCGAAGAATAGGACAGGTTGCCCGAGAGCGAGAATCCGCCGCCACCCAGCTGCGTCGCATACCGTGCGCCAACGAAGCCGGTGAACTCCGGTGTGCGCTGCATGGTGACGTTGTCGAGATCCTGACCCAGAACCAGGAACGATATGCCGTTCGCTGCGCAGGTAGCCTGCACGGCTGGAGGCAACTGCGAGCAAGGCGTATAGATCGGCGCGTTATTGAAGTCCTTGTAACGCGCATGAACCCACGACGCACCGGCCGAAAGGTCCAGGCCCGTAACGGGACGATAACGCAGCGACCCTTCCAGTCCGTAGATCTCAGACTGAGCTGCGTTGACGATGCGCGCAGTCCCCGCCTCATAAATCGAGACCTGCAAGTCCTGGTAATCGTAGTAGAAACCGGCGCCCTCCACGGAGAAGCCGGGCGCCTCATACTTGAAGCCGATTTCATAGGCGTCGACGCTCTCCGGCCTCACCCTTGTGCAGACATAAGGCGGGTTCTGGCAGGAGCCTCCAACGTCCAGGAGCGCAGCCTTGTAACCGCGCGTGAACGAGGCGTAGATGCTGGAACGGCTGCTGGGCTTGTACCGAACGACAAGGCGGGGCGTGAAGCGGTCATCGTTGGCGAACTCGACGGCGCTGGGATCGCAAGCCCCCACATAGACTCGCCCGTTCTCAGAACTGCAGACGGTTCCATCGGGCAAAGTGAACGTGAGTGGCGCGAGGAAACGCGTGTTCCAGTACGGGTCACCGACCTTGTCATAGGCATAGCGAAGGCCCGCCGTGACGAAGAGTTGCGGCGTGACTTCGTAGGTGGCGTCCACGAATGCCGCGTAGCTCTTCACCGTGGTGCTGGAGCCACCGAAACGCAGCCGCTGGTTGGGCCCGTTACCCGCGTTGTCGAGCAACGTGATGTACTGGTCAGTGTTCTCGAAATAGAACAACCCGGCAGTCCACTGCAGGGGCGTTCCTGCCTTGGAGGACAGCAGGAATTCCTGACTCCAGGTCTCATTGTTGTTGGGCAAGCCAAGCTGGAAGCCGAGCGAGGTGGTAGGCGGAATTCCGTACGCAGCGCGCTGGGCCGGCGTCGCGACCTCGACACCTGAGTAATCCAGATCCTGCGAGGCGTTGACCTTCTCGTTTCGGTATTGCGAGTAAGAGGTGAAGTCCGCGAAACCGAGGTCGGCTGTCACCGTCGCCTGCAGGACGTCGGAGTTCGAGCGGAAGAACTCCTGGACAGTTCCGGACGCTATACGGTTCCTGGCGGTAGTATACGTTCCTGGAATGCCCCCGAACGGTGCGCCAAGGCCAATATCGTCGTCCACATATGTCGCGGCCAGCAGCGGTGAGGGGTCGTCGACGCTGCTATGTTTGTAGCGCAACAGGACGCTGACGCTGTCCGTCAATTCGCCCTTCAAGCTGACGCGGCCCGACCAGTTCTCGAACTCGCCCACACGCCGATTTCCGTTGTTGATGTCGCGCTGCCAGCCGTCACCGCGACTGTACAGACCTTCCACGCTTATACCGACGCGGTCGGACACAACGATGTTCGCGATCCCCTCGGCTCGCGCCTCGTTGAAGCGGCCGTAGCGGACTCGCCCTTCGAAGCTGTTGCGCTCTGTATTTGGCTCTCGCGTGGAGACGAGGATCGCGCCGCCCGTGGTGTTCCGGCCGAAAAGCGTCCCCTGCGGCCCCTTCAGCACCTGGATCCCCTCGACGCTGATCAGGTCGAAATCTGCCGCAAGCGGGTTGGGCGAGTAAAAGCCATCGATGTAGATGCCGACGTTGCCGCCGCCGCCAGACGTCGTCACGGCCGTTCCGATGCCGCGGATCGTGGGCTGGAAGAAGCCGCCCGCAAAGTCGAAGCGCAAAGCAGGCGTAATCTTGCCGATGTCCGCCAAGCCTTGGACATTAGCCGTTTCGAGAGTCTCCGTGCTCAAGCTGGTGATTGAGATGGGTACATCGACCTGGGCTTCTGCCCGGCGCTGCGCGGTGACGATGATGATGTCGTCATCGGCTCGCGCAGACGGCCCCGCAACCTCCTGCGCGAACGCGGCACTACTTGCGAGAGTTGTTGCGCCTGCCAGTGCTACCAAAGACGCAGACGCACGTAGTCCTTTCCTGACCATGATATCCTCCCCTAATTGTTTGCCGATATTTTATGTTATTCGGACGGCAAATCCAGCAGCTTTCTGTACACTTGTCAAATGTGCTGAATGGGAGGGTAGCTGTGCTTTTGCGCCAAGCCCTTACGGACCCATGTATCCGATCGTCTCCTGCTTCGGATCGTACGATTCCGCCTTCCAGCGAACCGATCCGAAGGGCCGTTCAAGCCTGCGCGTGACCCGCCGACCACTCCGCCCCCGATTGAAGCTGTCGGCATCCGCCTGGATCTGAAAATCGGCCTGGCTGTAACGATCGCGCATGCGCAAGTAGTCACCCCAAGTCGGGCAATGGTAGCGCTCGGTCCAGATGGCGGGATTCTCGATATCGCGGGCAAGCGACCAGTCGAAGCCGCCGATGCGCTTCCGCACGCGCTGGAGCCTCATCATCGTCGCATAGAACTCACGCGCGCGGTCGGGATCGACGTCGTATTCCACTTCGACAACGATAGGTCCGGAACGCAATGTCAGCCCGAGAGCCGCTTCGGGCTCGTAGCCGATCTCGACAATCGATGTATCGCCATCATCGTTACTGAGCGGCAGAAGAAAGCCTAGCAAGGCCGTCGCTGCAGTCGCAAAGCCGGACGCGATGAACGCCGAGGAGACATCGAACGCACCGGCGAACTCTCCCCAGGCCCAGGCGCCCACACCGATGCCAACCGTAATCGCCGAGGAGTAGAGCGAGAGGGCCCGCGCGGCGACCCAGCGCGGCGCGGAGAGCTGCACGCTCACATTCAGGATGGCCACAGTCAGGATGTTGCAGGCGCCGATTACGAAGAAGGCTGCGCAGGTGAGCACAAGATTGTAGCTCAGCCCAATCACCACGAGAGCCGCGCCCGTGCCGATGGCAAATAGCCGTACCGCCACCTCAGTGGATATCCGCCGTGTGATGTCCGAGACGAACAGCGCTCCCAGCACTGCGCCGACACCTTGTGAACCGAGCAGAATACCGAAGATGGCCGCGTCACCTTGAAGCATGTTCTTGGCGACCAGAGGCGCCAAGGCCACTGCCGTTGCAGTGCTCAGCCCGAAGATCAGAATACGGGTCAGAGCCGTGCGAATACCGGGTGAATGCAGCGCATATCGCGCGCCGCCGATCATCGCCCGGTCGATCCGCTCCGGAGGAAGGCGCGAGGGCATGTGACGCCTTCTCCAAAGGAAAAAGGCGAACAACAAGGGAAGATAAAGGAGGGAAGTCAGGCCAAACACGGCCTTGGCGCCCGCCGCCAGTACGATGACGCCGCCCAAGGCAGGACCGAAGCTGCGCGCCACGTTGTAGCTGATCGTGCCCAGCGCCACGGCCGCCGGCAAGTTCTCTCGGGAGACCTGCTCAGGGATCGAGGCTTGCCAGGAGGGCGAATACAGCGCCACTCCCGCTCCGATCAGAGCGCAGAACAACAGCAAGATCCAGGGCGTGACGAGACCGAAGTACGAGATCGCTGTGAGAGCGGCTGCAGCAATTGAGGCGAAGCCGAGACCCGACATCGCGATCTTGCGACGGTCGAACATGTCGGCGATCGCTCCTGCAGGAAGCGTCACAAACATCAGCGGTACCATCAGGGCCGTCTGAACCAGAGCGACCATCGTAGGCGAGTCGCTCAGCCGAGTCATTTCCCAAGCTGCGCCCACGCCCAGGAACAACTGGCCGAAATTGGACAGCAGGCTTGCGGTCCAGATGCGCCGGAATACCGGCTCGCGCAAAGGGGCGAATGCACCGCCGGGTGCCGCCTGCTCTCCCGCTGCCATGCTTGCCTTCCTCCCTGACTGTCTTCCCGTCTTCACGGGATAATTTCTTCCGTCAAGCTCGCTACCGAGCCTCAGCCAAAAGACAGGGGACCGAGGATGTTGCGCGAACATACTAACCTTTGAAAGCAATCGCCGAGGCGATGCCTAGCCGATTGCATTTTCACCCCCCTCCCCGCATGACCGCGACAACGAACCAAGCGCAGGAGATCCGCCATGGCAGATGCTTACATCATCGATGCCGTCCGCACGCCCAGAGGCATCGGCAAGATGGGCAAAGGCGCACTTTCGCAGATGCATCCGGAGCACCTTGCGGCAACCGTCCTGGCGGCGATCAAGGAACGCAACAACCTCAACACAGCTGACGTTGACGACGTGATCTGGGGCACATCCGGTACAATTGGCCTTCAAGGCGGCGACATCGGCCGCATGGCCGCGCTGGACGCCGGTTACGACGTTCGCGCCAGCGGTGTGAGCCTCAATCGCTTCTGCGGTTCGGGACTTACGGCAACGAACCTTGCTGCGGCCCAGATCATGTCCGGTATGGAAGACCTGGTCGTCGCCGGGGGCTCGGAACAGCTGTCTTACGTCAACCACTTCGGAATGAAGCTGCGTGAAGCAGGACTTAGCTCGGGTGGAATGGGCGTGGGCAATCCACGCCTTCAGGCCAAGCACCCGCAGACAAACCAAGGCGTTGCGGCAGACGCGATTGCCGCCCTGGAAGGCATAACACGCGAGGAACTGGAAGAGCTTGGCGCTGAGAGCCAGCGCCGGGCCGCGATCGCGCTGAAGGAAGATCGCTTCGCGAAGTCGACGATCCCGGTGAAAGATGACGACGGCAATGTCGTTCTCGATCACGAGGAGTACCCCCGTCCTGAGACGACGAAGGAAAGCCTCGCCCAGCTCAAGCCTGCATTCGAAATGTTCTTCAACATGCCGAGTGAGAAGGATGGGCCGACTTACGCCGAGCTCGTCAAAAAGAAATATCCCGACCTCGACTTCAAGCCCATTCATCATGTCGGCATCTCGTCTGGCGTCGTCGACGGAGCAGCGGCGATCCTGCTTGCATCCAAGGACTACGCGGAAAAGCATGGGCTGAAGGCACGCGCTCGCGTCGTCGCGACGGCCAATGTCGGAGACGATCCGACGCTGATGCTGAACGCGCCCGTGCCTGCAGCGCGCAAGGTCTTGGAAAAAGCCGGCCTGACCAAGGATGACATCGACGTCTTCGAGGTCAATGAAGCATTTGCGGTCGTGGTGGAGAAGTTCATCCGGGATCTCGATATTGACCGTTCCAAGGTAAACCCGAACGGCGGCGCGATTGCGCTCGGCCATCCGATCGGAGCGACCGGTGCCATCCTCATCGGCACTGCACTCGACGAACTGGAGCGGACAGGCGGTCGTTATGCGCTGATCACCATGTGTGCGGCAGGCGGCATGGCCCCGGCTATGATTATCGAGAGAGTTTGATGTTGACCAACGAGACGCCACCGGCCGATGGGAGCGCAGACGCGGAAGGGCACACATCCGGCGGGCCCTGTTCCGTCCCTCCCTCTGAGACTCGGCGGCACATTGGCCTGCGCTTCACCGTCCTAGCCCGCCTGCTGCGCAACAACTTCGATCGTGAAGTGATCAGCCTGAACGTCACACGCTCGCAGTGGGCGATGATAGCGGTCGTGTCTCGTGCGCCAGGCGCCACCCAGCGCACAATCGCCGAGGCACTGGAGATGTCGGAGGCGAGCGCTGGACGCCTGATAGACCGCCTTTGTGCAGAAGGATTGCTTGAGCGCAGGGATCGTGCGGACGACCGACGGGCACGGGCTGTTTATCTTACGCCTGCAGCTGAGCCGCTGCTAGAGAAGCTCGCATCGATTGCCCGCGAAAGCGAGCAGCGCATGTTCAAGGGCTTTAGCGACGACGAACTCTCCGCCTTGGGCGATTATCTCGACCGCATCTATGATAATGTCAGCCGAGGCTGATTGAGAACGCATCTAGAGCGTTTCCACTATGAGCGGAGACGCTCTAGATCTTCGATGCCGCATTTTCCGAGCCATTGACCCTAAACGGTCAACTTGAAAATGCTCTAGCACAGCGGATACGCCTCCGCGTGTGCCGCAAACAAAAAGGGCGGTGCGCAAGCACCGCCCTCTTCTGTTTTGGGAACCTTCGACCAAATTACTTGGCGGAAGCGATTTCCTTCTTCGTCAGCGAGGTGGTGACCTTGCCGCCCACTTCGCTGATGGTCGACGCCGGCACAGTGACCAGGCGGCCGTTCAGGATCACCTGGGGGTTACCCTCGGCGTTGACGCGGTAGATCGGTGCTACGCGGTAACCAGCGCCGCTGTAGAGCATCATGCCAGGGTTCAGCTGAACCGAAGCCTCTTCGGTGACTTCACGAACCGACTGGGTGGTCTCAGCGAAAGCAGCAGGAACGGAGAGGGTCGCAACGGTGGCGACGGCGGCGAGAGCTACGAACTTCTTCATGATCTGTTACTCCGACATTGCCGGATCGATCCGGCCTGAGGTGGTTTGCTTGCCTTACTAACCTAGGTTAGGGATGCAAGCCGCGCAAGTCAATTGCAAATGCTGCAAGTGCGAAGTAGAATTCCTCAATCGCCTCTCAAGCCTCCAGAACAGTGGGCTGGCAAGCTTTTGCCACTGCACACAGCCCCTGCAGGAGACCCGGCACTTGCGTAGATCATCGTGGCGACGATGGTCTGCGCGGTTGATCCGCCAGGGGAATACGAGCAAACCGGCGGCAGCGGCCTGTAGCAGCAGCTCGGCCAACAGAATCAGCAGGGATGAGCAGGACTATGGCGACAAAGGTGATGCAGGGCGTGCGGGTGCTGGAAGTTGCCCAATTCACTTTCACTCCCGCAGCCGGAGCAGTCCTCGCCGACTGGGGCGCGGACGTCATCAAGATCGAGCATCCGGTGCGCGGCGATACCCAGCGCGGCTTCCTTAACATGGGCGGCGTGAAGCTTGATCCGCTTCGGCACACGCTCATCGAACATCCGAATCGCGGCAAGCGCAGCGTCGGCATCGATCTGGGAACGCCTGAAGGGCAAGAACTGCTCTATGAACTGGCAAAGCAGTGCGACGTGTTCCTGACGAACTTCCTTCCCCAAGTGCGCCAGAAGAACAAGTTCGACGTGGAGCACATCCGGGCAGCCAACCCGAACATCATCTACGCACGGGGTTCGGCTCTGGGCAACAAAGGACCTGAACGAGAAGTCGGCGGCTTTGACGGCACAGTCTTCTGGTCGCGCAGCGGCATTGCAAAGGCAATGACGCCAGAGGAACTGGAAGGTCCCCTCTCGCAAGGCATCCCGGCTTTCGGCGACTCGATCGGCGGCATGTTCATTGCAGGCGGCATCTCGGCGGCTCTGTATCACAGGGAAAAGACCGGCGAGGCCACCGAAGTGGACGTGTCTCTCATGAGCACGGCATGGTGGGCATCGGGCGCGCTGATCTCGCAAGTGATGGAGACGGGCGTGCTGTCCGGCAATTCCATGCCAAAGTCGGGCGGTTCACCGGTCAACCCGTTCATGGGCAACTATCGCTGCTCGGACGGCGGAACGATCAATCTCTGCACGATCAGCCCAACCGGCCACATCCGCAGCCTCTTCGAGCATCTGGGCATACCCGAAGCAGCTGACGATCCGCGTTTCTCCGAACCGCGCGCCCTCTTCGACAACGCAGACGCTGCAAGTGCGCTGATGGTCGAAGCTTTCGCGAAGCACCCGTTCGACTATTGGCGCCAGCACCTCAAGACGTACTCCGGGCAGTGGGCTCCGATCCAGACTTTCCGTGATCTGCTGACCGACGAGCAGGCGGTCGCCAACGACATGATCATCGAGGTCGAAGGCGCTGACGGGGGAGAGCCGCTGAAGCTCGTGCGCGGCCCGGTGCAGTTCAACGGCGAAAAGCTTGAGACCACCCGCGCCCCGCAGGCGTCCGAGCACACAGAGATCGTGCTCATGGAAATGGGCATCGAGTGGGACAAGATCGAAGAGCTCAAGGCCAAAGGCGCGATCGCCTGAAGTCGAGAGACTGGGAGGCTTTGGCTGCATGAAGCAGGTGATGAAAGGCATCAAGGTCCTGGAAGTGGCCCAGTATGTCTTCGTCCCTGCGGCGGGCGCAGTTCTCGCCGAGCGGGGGTGCCGACGTCATCAAGGTGGAGCACCCCGTCCGCAGCGATCCGCAGAGGGGAATGCTCTCAGTCGGCGGCGTGCAGCTCGATCCGGTAGCCAGTCTCATGATTGAGCATCCGAACCGCGGCAAACGGTCCATCGGCATTGACCTTGCAACGTCAGAAGGACGCGACCTGCTTTACGAGCTGCCTCGAAACGCTGACGTTTTCATGACCAACTACCTGCCATCAGTGCGGCAGAACCTGCAGATCGGTGTCGAGCGTATCCGCGGGGTCAACCCGGACATCATCGATGCGCGCGGATCGGGTTTCGGAGGCAAGGGACCTAACCGCGACCGAGGCGGCTTCGATGCCATCGCGTTCTGGATACACTCTGGCGTTGCTCACGCCCTGACACCGCAGGACTTCGAAGTTCCCCTCACCGTGGGCATCGGCGGCATGGGGGATTCCCAGAGATGATCCTGCTGGAACTCGGCCTTGAATGGGACGACATCGAGCGCCTAAAGGCGAACAAAGCTATTGCCTGACAAGGCCACTACAACGAGGACGATATCATGAAGCCCGGAACCCGACTGAAAAGTGCTACCTGTGATACCGAAGTGATGGTCATCCGCACAGGCGGCGGCACCATCGAGTGCGGCGGTGCACCGATGGCAGAAGCCAAGCCCGCCGAAGCGCAGCCTCTTGCGGCAGACTTCTCGGCCGGCACCCTGATGGGCAAGCGCTACGTCGACGCTGATGGCAAGTACGAACTGCTTTGCGTCAAGCCCGGCAAGGGCTCGCTCTCGGTCGATGGTGTGGCGCTCGTCGTGAAGGACGCCAAGCCACTTCCCGCCTCCGACTAAACAACGAACCACTCCGCTCAACCGGCTCAGCCACTCCAAGGCCTTCGACACACACGATGAACATTGCTCTTCTTCTCGAGATGGCGGCCGAAGCCGCACCCGATCGCGTCGGCCTGGTCTGCGACGGCAAGCGGTGGACCTATGGGGACTTGCTGGCCGCCGCGCGCGGCGCGTTCGAGCTTATCGTAGAGAGCGATGCGCAGTACGTCGCGCTGCTTGATGAGAGCAGCGAGGCGGCGCTGATCGCGGTGTTCGGTGCAGCCTTGGCGGGAGTGCCCTATTGCCCGCTCAACTATCGCCTGCCGGACGCCGACCTCGCAGCGTTGCTCGGGCGTATCGCGCCAGCGCTGGTGATCGGTGATGAGGAGCGTGTGATTCGCATCGCTGGCGATCAGGGTCACACGATCCTCTCGCGAGAGGAGTTCACGATCAAAGTGCAGGAGGTCGTTCCTGCCGACAGTTCGCGTGAATACGATCCCGGCGAAGGCGTCGCCATTCAACTTTTCACCAGTGGCACGACGGCAGCGCCGAAGGCAGCGATCCTGCGCCACTCGAACTTGCTGGGCTACATTCTGGGCACTGTCGAGTTCGCGTCCGCGGACGAAGAGGATGCGGCGCTTGTCGTAGTGCCGCCCTATCACATCGCGGGCATTTCGGCTCTGCTCTCCTCGATCTACGCACAGCGCAAGATCGTCATGCTGCCCAACTTCACGCCCGAGAACTGGCTCAAGCTCGTGACCGATGAGCGCATTTCCAACGCGTTTGTCGTCCCGACCATGCTCGCGCGCATCGTAGATGCCATGGAGAAGGGCGCCGCTGCCGAGGTGTCGAGCCTGCGCGCCGTGGCTTACGGCGGCGGCAAAATGCCTCTGGAGGTGATTCATAAAGCGCTGGAGCTGTTTCCCACGAGCGGCTTCACCAATGCTTATGGCCTCACGGAAACCAGTTCGACCATCGCGCTCCTCGGCCCTGACGAACATCGGGCAGCTCTCGCTTCTTCCGACCCCAAGGTGCGCGCTCGCCTGACTTCGGTCGGCAAGCCGATCCCGACGGTCGAGATCGAGATCCGGGGCGAAGACGGCAGCGTGCTGCCTGTTGGCCAGGCTGGCGAGATCTACGTGCGCGGCGAGCAGGTTTCGGGCGAGTACAAGGAGAAGAGCGCACTCGACGCGCAGGGCTGGTTCCCGACGCGCGATGCCGGGTACATGGATGAGGAGGGATATCTCTTCCTTTCCGGCCGTGCAGACGACGTGATTGTGCGCGGCGGTGAGAACATGTCGCCGGGCGAGATCGAGGATGTCCTGCTCACCCACCCGGCCGTCGCCGATGCATGCGCCTGTGCGGTGCCATCGATCGAGTGGGGTGAGGCAGTAGGCATAGCCGTCGTCACGCGCGAGGGGCATGCACAACCCACTGAGGACGAGCTCAAGGAGCTTGTTCGCGGCCGCCTGCGTTCTAGCCGCGTGCCTGAGAAAGTCGCCTATGTGGCTGAGCTACCCTACAACGAGATGGGCAAACTTCTGCGCCGCAAGGTGAAGGAAATCCTTGCCGACTGAGGACCAGCCCGGCGCTCCCGCGATTCCGCTCGCAAGGTGGGCGGATCGTCGCCTTGCACACCTTGCCGCGGAGTCCGGCAGTCAGAAGCTCGCTGCGCTCGATGGAGCGACCCTTCTTGGGGAGCGCGCATCCCATGGCGGATACCGTATCAACGGCCGTGTCTCGGCAGGGCTTGGCGGCAGTCGCCTGATGCAGACTCGCGATAACGGCTGGTTCGCGCTGACGCTGATCCGGACCGAAGATCGCGATCTGCTCCCCGCGCTCTTTCAGGACGCCGACCTCGACATCGACGACAACGACGCAATCGCGCGCGCCGCAAGGCTGCACGACTGCGCGGAATTGGTAAAGCGCGGCCGCGACCTCGGTTTGCCGGTCGCTTCTGCGGATGAAACGCCGGTGTGCCGCCCGGTGGAAGTGCTTGTTCGCGGAGCGGTGCGGCATCGAGATCCGGGCCATCGCCTGCTGGTTGTGGACCTCTCCGCCATCTGGGCGGGCCCGCTAGCCGGACATCTGTTCTGGCTTGTCGGCGCCGAGGTTGTGAAGGTGGAGAGCCTTAGCCGCCCCGATCTGATCCGCCGCGACGATCCTGCGACCTTCGACCTGATCAATCAGGGCAAGGCGAACATCGTCGTTGATTTCGCCGATCCAACCCAGAAAGCCAAGCTGATCGACCTGATCCGCCGGGCTGATGTGGTGATCGAGTCGTCACGGCCTCGCGCTCTCAGACACCTGGGGATCGATGCAGAGGCGCTCGTACCCGAGCAGCCTGGACTAGTGTGGCTGTCGGTAACGGGGCACGGCGCGCGCGATGAGGCTGCAAACTGGACGGGAATCGGCAACGATTGTGCGGTTGCCGGAGGCCTAAGCCGTGCAATGGCAGACGTGACGGGCGAGATCGGCTATGTTGGCGATGCGATCGCGGATCCGTTAACCGGCATCACAACCGCTCTAGAGGGCTGGCGCGCACTTGCGACAGGAGAGGCGAGGCGAATAGGCCTCTCGATGAGCGCCATTGTTGCATCTGCCATCGCCGAAGAGCGCTTGTTCAACGAAGAGGCCCTCACCCGCGAGTTGCGCAACTGGGGCGCTGCACAAGGCAAGCTCTTCCCCGCGGTGCGCCGCCGTCCACTCCTCGCTCCAGTCCGCGAGATTGGCGCGGACAACGCTCGCTATCTCTCATGCTGATCCGAGGCGCTGACATCTATGGCAACGGGTACAGCGATCTACGCATCAGCAACGGCGTAGTAGCGGCCATCGGACAATTGGAATCGCAAGCTGGGGAACGCGTGATCGAAGCGCGCGGCGGTGCCCTCCTTCCCGGGCTCCACGATCATCATATCCATCTAGCCGCGCTCGCCGCAAAGGCCTCTTCGGTCGCCTGCGGCCCGCCTGCCGTGAACAACGCAGCCGAGCTGGAGGAAGCGCTCCTTGCTGCTCCGGGCAAGGGATGGCTGCGCGGCATCGGTTATCATGAAAGCGTAATGGACGGGCTGCCGGACGCGGCCGCGCTGGACGCGATAGCCCCCCACCGGCCCTTGCGCATTCAACACCGTTCGGGTCGCATGTGGCTGCTCAACACCATGGCGATGGAGGCGTTGATTGCCGCTGCGCCACCTCCAGCGGGAATGGAGCGCCTTGGCAGCGGCTTCACAGGCCGCCTCTTCGACGAAGATGGCTGGCTTCAGGAAGCACTTGGCAGCACGCCACCGGACTTCGGCGTGGCAAGCGCCGCCTTGGTTCGTTTCGGGATTACAGGCTTCACAGACATGTCTGTGCGTAACGATCCGGTGATCGCAGCGCACTTTGCAGCGCAGCGTCGTGCCGGAGCCTTGCGCCAACGGTGCATACTGGCGGGATCGCTGGCACTCGCCAACGCCCCAGATGACACTTGGCACCTCGGTCCTGCGAAGCTGCACCTTCATGAGGCGAACTTGCCGCCTTTCGAGGATGCGGTTCGCTTTATTGAAGCCGCGCACGAACAAGGGCGCCCGGTTGCCGTCCACTGTGTGAGCGAGGTCGAGTTGGTGTTTGCCCTCGCAGCCTTGGCAGAAGCCGGGACCAGACCCGGCGATCGGATCGAGCATGTCTCTGTCGCTTCGCTCAAGCTCGTCGAGCAGATGGCGCAGCTTGGCCTGTCCGGCTGTGTGCAGCCACAGTTCGTTGCCGAACGCGGCGATCGCTACCTTCTGGATGTCGAGGCTCGCCACCAGGGTGATCTATATCGCCTGCATTCCCTCACAAGCTTTGGTATACCCATAGCAGGAGGCAGCGATGCCCCTTACGGCAGCGCGGACCCTTGGCTGGCGATGGCCGCCGCTGTTTCCCGGCGAACCTCCAGCGGCGCCGTCGTTGGGGCGGACGAAGCGATAGGCCCGGACGAGGCGCTGCGGCTCTACCTTTCCGATCCGCTGGATTTCACTCGCAGCCGCTCCATCAGCGTGGGCGCGCCGGCTGACCTGTGCCTTCTTGCTCGCCCCTGGGCAAAGGCGCGCGTTCAACTGAGCTCAGATCATGTGGTCGCCACTCTGGTCGCAGGTGAAGTCGTTCACCACCGTGTCGATGAGTCCCCAATCATGAGCCACACGGGCACTGATGCGACGTCCACTCAGCACCATTAGCGCGGTGCGCTGTCGACCGATCCGGCGCGGCAAGGAGACGCAGCCGCCCGCGCCAGGGATGATCCCCATCGAGAGCTCCGGCAGCTGAAACCAGGAGCGGCGACTGGCAACAATCCTGTGGGAGAATGCAGCCAGTTCGAGGCCGGCACCGACGCAGGCGCCGTCGATCCGCGCCTCCAACCTGTCCGCACATTCGATAGCCGCCAGAGCCGGAAGCGTGAGACTGCGAATGCCGTGCGCCGTCGCAGGATCGCACGTAGTCCCGAACTCCTCAAGATCAGCACCAAGACTGAACGCCTTCCCGGCTCCGGACAGGCGGATGCACTCAATATCCCGATCGAGAGCCGCCATGGAGAGTGCCGCGAACAATCCGTCGCGCATGGCGCAGTCGATAGCGTTGCCCGTCGCAGCGCAATCCAGCGTCACCTCCAGAACATGATCCCTGCGATGCGCCTGCACTGCTCCAGGTGCGCTGACGGCGCGCGGCTTCCGACGCGCCAGCCAAGCCGCATGCTCCGCGCTGCCTTGGAGCATGGCATATGCCATCGATTCGACCGTCAGCGCCCGAACCGGCTCCAGCCCCCCCGTCGTGCGCAGGACCTGCACCAGCGTTGCCGCAGCATGGGGATGCGCGAGTATATTCCGGACTATGGTGTCGATCTCGGACATCTGGTCCACAACAAGATCGAAGGCCGCGGCGCGTGGATGCGCGCTCGGACCTATGCCGATGACAGGACACGGCGGCAGTCTTAGCTCCATCTCGTGCCCGGCCGTCTCAAGGGGTACGATGGCGGCAGGCCCTCGCCACGGCTCTTCTATCACGGAGAGGCGTGTTGCCGGAACAGTCAGCGCGGTGATGTTCATTCCCCACCCTCGCCCAGCGCATTGGGACTGTCACGCGCTTTCCGGGAGACGGGCGACCAGCATGGCGTGCCGACCCGGCTCGCACGAGAGCCGCATGGAGCATGTTGAGACGATTCGCCCCCTTGAGCTTCTCCTGACTCGAAGCTAAGCAAGCTAAGGAAAAAACGAACAAGTCTCATTTTTCTGTTGACGCTGCTCTCGACCGAGGCCGATGCTGGGGTTCCGCTGCAAGAACAGAAAAGGCGGGATGGAGGAGATGTTTATGCCGGCTGCGTCGTCAGGCTCCAACAAGGCGAAGATCGCCCGCCGTGTGATCGAGGTTCTCGAATACTTCGATGACGCTCACCGCGAGGCGACGGTCATGGATATCGTCAGGCGCTACAATCGCCCCCAGTCCAGTACGTCCGAGCTTCTCTCGAGCCTTGTCGAGCTAGGGCTGCTGCACAAGGACCCTTTCACGCGCTCTTACCGGCTCACGCCCCGTGCGGCACTACTTGGCAGCTGGGGCCAACCGGAAATGGTTCGGGACGGGCGGCTGGTGCGGCTTATGGACAGGCTCGCTGCTCAGACTGGCCTTTCTGTCTCACTAACAGGAATGATCGGGCTGGATTCGCAGGTCATTGCCTGGCGACACGGACCCAAGGCGCCGTCGTGTACACGCGAACTCTTCGGTGGATGCAAGGAGCCCCTCGCCCGCAATACGGCTGGCGTGCTGATGCTGTCCACGGTCTCACCCGATCGCTGCGAAGGCATGGTGCGGCGCCTCAACGCAGAGGCAGACGCCGCGTACAAGTTCTCACAGAGTGAGATGATGGCCCGGATCGAGACCTTCCGAGCCCAGTCGCATGCGTTCGGGCGAGTCGGCTTTGGCTCTGAGGCTGAGGCTCTATGCGTGCTGATACCGGATCAGCCGCAGGAGCATCCGCTTGTGATGTCGCTGGTGTACGGCCGCGATGACAAAGTGAATGCGGACGGCTTGCTACAGAGCGTCAGCGAAGCAATGCGCGCGTGCCTGCCTGATCCCGGCACTTCCAACGTGGAGCAACTGCAAAAGCAGAAGACGGCCGCCTGAGGGGCGGCCGTCTTTCCGAACCGTTCAGTTGTAGCGAAGATCAAAGGCAGCGCTTCTCGAAAGCGCTGCCTTAACCTTTGCCTTTGCCGCCGACGCCCTTGAGGTATTCTTCCATTCCCTGGATATAGGCCGGGTTGAGCATCAACGCCGAGTTGGCCATGCGCTCCACGTGGCGGCCCATATCGCGGCCGACCTCGGAGCACATTTCGATCGCGATCTTCGCCGCACCCATCTGCTCTGCATTCTGCTTTGCAAGGTGGCGTACGAAATCCATCACGTCCTGCTCGAAAGTCTCGTCGGGATAGACCTGATGGACGAGCCCCATGGTGAACGCCATGTCGGCATCCGCCTTCTTGTTGGCCATGATCAGCCAGCGCGCCCAGTGCGGGCCGCACAGGCGCGTCAGACGGGATACGCCACTCGATGCCGGCAGCACCCCGAAAAGACCCTCAGGAAAGGCGTAACCAGCACTCTTGGCTGCAAGGCGGAAGTCGCACGAGAGCGAGAGTTCAAGCCCGCCGCCCACGCAGGTGGCCTGGTGTGCGACGACAATCGGCTTTTCGATATGCTCCATCTCGTCCCACAACTGCTGCATATTGTTGAGGTTGAGACGGTGATTCTCCCGAATACCACGAGCGCTCTTCGAGTTGCCCATGGGCGAGACAATCTTCTGATTGCCCGCCTTCAGGTCAGCTCCGGCACTGAAATAGCGGCCGGTCGCCCGGATTAGCATGACCTTCAGGTCCTCGCTGTCCCGGAAGGTCAGAACGGCCTCGGTCAGCAGGTCCATCATCTCCCGAGAGATGGCGTTCAGCTTCTCCGGTCGGTTGAGTGTGCAGACAATGATCGAGCCGTCCACGATCTCCGTCAGCAGGTGCGGTGCGTCTTCGCTCATCTTTCCCTCCTCAACCACGCGTGCGGGGCAGGCCCAGCCCGCGTTCGGCAACCATCGAGCGATGCACTTCGCTGGTGCCGCCGTAGATCGTGGTTCCTGCCGCATGGCGATAGCACTGGTTCAGCAGCGCAACCGCGCCCGGGCGCTTGGACAATGAAAGCGGAGCAGTCAGGTCGAGCAAGTCGCGGCTGTCGCTAAGGAAGACCTCCGAGGAATACATCTTGGCCATGGGGCCGTAGCCGTGGTTAGGCTTCTTCTCGACGCTGGCCCACTGTGAGCGATAGGCCAGCATGTCCGAGACCCACAGGTGCGCGTAAGTGCGCGCCAGACGGCACTGCGTGCGGGTCTCTCCAAGGATGCCCATTTCTTCGCAGACTTCCTCGGCAGCCTCGATCATGCCCTTGATGGCTTTGGAGAAGCCGCCTCCATGTTCGAGTTCGAGCGCCGCGCTCATCGTCTTCACGCCGCCATCGATCTCCCCCAGACGCCAGGAATCCGGGATGGTTACGCCGTCGTAGAAGGTGATGTTGGTCCGCTCGTCCTGGAACGTGTGAACCGCCTGCACCGTCACGCCGTCCGTCTTGAGCGGCACGATGAACATCGTGAGGCCTTTGTGCTTGGGCACATTCGAGTTGGTGCGCGTCAGCATGAGGACATAGCTCGCGAGGTTCGCGCCGCTGGTCCACATCTTGGTTCCGTCGATCCGCCAGGACCCGTCTTCAAGCTGCGTCGCCTTGCACTGCGCGGCAAACACGTCGGAACCGCAGCTCGGCTCCGAATAGCCCAGCGAGCAAAGGACATCGCCGCCGATGATCTTCGGCAGGACTTCCTGCTTCAGCTCATCGCTGCCGTACTTGTCGATCATCATCGCGACCATCGACGCCACGCCAGCACCCGGCGTGTTGTAGCCCTGCCGCTCAAGTTCACCCATCGCAGCGATGCGCGCATAAGGCGTGATGTTGCGGCCTGAAATGTGTTCCGGGAGGCCGGGGAACAGCAGGTTGTGCTCGGCCAGCATCTTGTGAACTTCGGGGACGTAGCCCTCCCACGAGTAGTGGAACTTCGCCTTGGTCTCCTCCGGCACCTTGGAAAACAGCTCTGCCAGCTCGGCGCAAACAGCCCGCGCTTCGTCACCGAGATCAAAGTCGATCGGCACCTCGCCGACATCCGGCAGCGCCGGCTTTTCGCCCGCGTAGAGACGCCGGCCGGCCTCCTCCAGAACGAGTTGCGGATCGCCCATGACGAGCGGCCACGCCTTCGCGCGCAGGTTGAAGAGATGAATGTCGTACTCGACGGACAGGCCGTAACCGCCGAAAGTGTGCAGACCCTGCGCCACCGAGCGGGCCGCAGCGTCACAGGCATACCAGTAAGCCAGGCTGATGCAGGGCGCCGCCTCTTCGGACCCCTCCGACATGTCATGGATCGCCTTCCAGGCGAGGAACTTGGCGCCGTCGATGTCACACAACAAGTCTGCCAGCGGATGCGAGATCCCCTGGAAGGTACCGATCAATTGACCGAAAGCCTTGCGCTCATTGGCGTAAACCGACGCGAGCCGCAGCGCCTCCCGGCCAATGCCGGAAAGGCCGATGGACATGTAGAGTTTCCACTCCTCGATGGCCGCCTCGAAAGTGGCTGCCGCACCGGAGCCCAGAACTCGGGTCTCCAGCGCGCCCAGGTCGATCTCTGCGATGGGCGTCGTGGCGAGGTTCTCCTCCGCCTTGCGCGCGCTTTCGGGAATGGTCACGAGGACGACATCGTTACCCTTGCGGCCAACGACCGCCTGCGCGACTGCGCCTCCGGCGATCCATTGCACAGGTTTCGCCGCAAGGTCGTGCATCGCGATCGAGACCACGGCCTCGCCGCCGATCGCCTGCTCCAGAAGCTCCTCTGCGCCGCCAAGCTGCGCCAAGAGCCGCGTCGCCACCAGAGCTTCGGCCAGTGGTCCCGAAACGAGCGTGCGCCCTGCCTCTTCCATGAGCAGCGCAGCGTCGAACACGCCGAGCCCCATGCCGCCCGCATGCTCGGGGACGCGCATGGCAAAAGCGCCCAGTTCGGCCAGACCCGACCACAACTCCTGATCGAATCCGCCGGTTTCCATCGCTTTGCGCACGCGCACCGTGCTCGAATTCTCATCCAGAAAGCGCGCGAACGTATCGCGCACCATGCCCTGCTCTTCGGTAAGATCGAAATTCATGAGTTTCGCCGTTCCAGGAGTTATTGTTGTCGTTGACCGCGGGCGACAGTTCGCCCTTGCGGTAATCCTGACCATAGACCGCAAGGCTGTTCAATGCCCTTTTGGTGCTATCGCGCCTGCGATCCGAGGGAGCGAAAGGGCATCGCCACTGCGATTCGCGATGGTCTCGATTGGCCCCGCTGCCCGGCAATGATACAGTGTCGATCACCTCGCAGCCGACCTTGGAGAGATCGTGGCGCGAACCGCTAGCCCGGAGAAGAATCGGAACGGCGCCCCCACCGCCGCTCCAAAGGGCTATCGGCGACGCATACGAGTGATTCCACAGCACGGCCTCGTCACGGCTTTGCTGGAAGACGACATCCACGCGATGGCGGTGCGCCTTGCACACGACGGGCAGAAGGTGGTGCACATAGAGAGCTTTCTGGACCGCATGCCCTGGAACACCTGTCCAGGCGCGGCGGCGGTGCTCGTGGACACATTCGCCGGGTTGCCGCTGAAGGAAGTGACGCTTCGCAAGGCACGCAAAGCCAATTGCACGCACCTTCACGACTTGGCCGTCATCGCTGCCGAGCATGCTTTCGACGCCGAAGAGATCTGCTTCGACATCAGCGTAAGCGACCCTGTGGCCGGAAGGCGCGAACTCATGCTGCAGCGTAATGGAAGCTGCGCGCTGCATTGGACCGAGCAGGACGGTCAACTGGTAGCGCCGCCCGAGGTAGCCGGCCGATCCCTCCTGACGCTGCGCGATGCATTGTCTGCGATGACACCCCAGGAGGCGGAGGCCGGGCGGCTGCTGCAATGGGCGGGGCTGGTCGCACATGGGCGGACCATTCCCTTGGAGCGCCAGAACGATGCGCTGAAGATGCCGCCGAACTGCTACACATTTCAGCCCGACCGGGCGCGGGTGGCGCGGCGGATCGGGGAAGTCGTGGACTTCAGCGACAGCGAACGCACTCCAGGAGAGAAGCTCAGCCGCGAACTCAGGCTCACCTCCGGCAGCCGCGCAACCAGATCAACACAGCAAAATCATGGGAGAGAGTAGTATGGAAATGAATGACATGGTCATCATCTCGGTGGATGATCACATCAGCGAACCGCCCGACATGTTCAAGAACCACCTGTCCGGGCAGGCGCTGGAAACTGCGCCCAAAATGCTGAAGGATGAGAACGGAAAGGACGTCTGGCACTATCAGGGGCAAACCTTCGCCTCTGTGGCGCTGAATGCGGTGGTTGGTCGCCCCTTCGAGGAATACGGCATGGAGCCGACCTCGCTCGATCAGTTGCGGGAAGGCGTCTACGACGTGCACGAGCGCATCAAGGATATGGACGTCAACGGCATCGCTGCCTCACTGAACTTCGGCTCCGTTTTCGATTTTGCCGGCGGCCGTCTGCACCGCGTTCCTGACAAGAAGCTGGCAGCGACGCATATCAGTGCCTACAACGACTGGCATATCGACGAGTGGTGCGGCGCCTATCCGGGCCGGTTCATACCCTGTGCCATCCTTCCGACCTGGGACATGGACGCGACCATTGCCGAGTTGAAGCGCGTCACGGAGAAGGGTTGCCACACGGTCTCGATCAGCGAGAACCCGACGTGCCAGGGTCTGCCCAGCATCCACAACGAGTACTGGGATCCCTTCTACAAGGCGATCAACGAACTCGACATGACGATCTGCCTCCACATAGGCGGCGGAAACCCGGCACCTCATGCCTCGATGGAGACCCCGATCGAAGCATGGATTTCGACCATGCCGATGTCGATCGCCTATGCCGCTTCGGACTGGTTGCAGTTGGAAGCCCTCCACAAGTATCCGGACATGCGCATTGCGCTTTCTGAAGGCTCGATCGGCTGGGTGCCCTACTTCACGGAACGCGCCGACTTCTCGAACTCGCGTCACAAGTACTGGACCAACTCGCGATTCCAAAACCTGAAGCCGAGCGAGATGTTCAGGCGCCACTTCCTGAACTGCTTTATCGACGACGCTTTCGGACTGCAGAACATCCAGTTCATTGGCGAAGACAATATCGCGTACGAATGCGACTATCCGCACTCCGACACTCTCTGGCCAGAGGTGCCTGAGCGGCTGTGGCCGACGATCAATCACTTGACCGATGAACAGATCGACAAGATCACACACGGCAATGCGATGCGGTGGTTCCGGTTCGATCCCTTCAAGCACTACAAGCGTGAGGAGCTTACCGTCGGAGCACTGCGCGAAAAGGCAAAGGCCGCGGGCGTCGACACTTCGCCCAAGTCGTCGCTCGGCGAGCGTCCGCTGGCAGAAGGGGACGTGCGGCCCGTCACCTCAGGCGACATCATGAAGATGTTCATGCGCCATGAGGATGCAGACACCGCCTCGCGCGAGACGCAGGAAGCCTGAATAGACAAGGGCCGCGCAGCGTAACCTGCGCGGCCCTTACATCACCTGTAGGTTGCTGGTTAAGCTGCCCCCCGCATGTCGCGAATTGCCATCTCCAGCAACCGCGCGCTGCAGCCTAGATAACGCTCCTTGTCGGCGTCGAACGGCAGGCCGGTCAATTTCGGCAGCCGCTTGTCCGTCGCCAGTGTGATTGAGCGCTCAATGCCGGTCATCAGCACCGTAGCCATGGATGTCTCGGTCTTGCCGGGCTCCTCTCCACGCGTCATCTGACGTATGAGCAAGGCGATCAGCGGCCGCGTGGAATCTATGCGATGGTGCATCATGCGCAGGTCCAACTGGTCTGCCAAACTGTTGCGCAGATGAAGCAAGCCGGAATGGCGGGCCCAAAACCCGTGATAGGCGGCGATGAAAGCTTCTGTGCGCTCGGACAGCTCTGCGTCTGCCCAGTATTCCCGGGCCAGTGCCATGTAAGCTTCTTCGGCCGTTGCCATCACCGGCTCAAGCACAGCCAGCAAGAGTTCTGTCTGATCGGAAAAGTAATTGTAGAGCGAGGACATGCCGAGACCCGCCCGGCGCGCCACTCCCCCCAGGCTAAACGCCTCATCCTCGTTGGACTCGATTAACTCGAGCGCCGCAGACAGGATCCGCTCACGCGTGATGCGCCCCTTGGGGCCCAGCCGCTGACCGGCCAGGTTATGACTGACAGCAGCGCACGCGCCGCTCACAGCGGCGGCAAGTGCGGGCGGGAAGAAGGCCTTCTCCTCCCGCGCAGTTACCGCCGCTCTAGCCATTTACGATGTCAGGCTGACTCAACCTGGCGAACCGGCCAGGCAAGCATCTTGACGTCGGTGTACTCTTCGATGCCCTCTACGCCCCACTCACGGCCCATTCCGCTCGCCTTGTAGCCGCCGAAGGGAATGTCGCCAGCGATGCACATCCCGTTGTTGACGCTGACAGAGCCGGTGCGGATGCGCTTGGCAACACGCATGGCGCGCTCATGATCGCCCGAGCTGACCCCGCCGGAAAGACCGTAGTTGCTCTCGTTGGCAATGCGGATCGCGTCCTCATCATCCTCGAAGGGAATGACGACCAGGACGGGGCCGAAGATCTCCTCCTGGGCGATGCGCATGTCATTGGTCACGTCGACGAAGCAGGTCGGCTCGATGAACCAGCCGTTGCCCTTGTCCGGACGGGTGTTACCGCCGACGAGGAGCGTCGCTCCTTCTTCCTTGCCGATCTCGATGTAGCTCATCACCCGCTCCATCTGCCGCTTGGAGACCACGGGACCCATGATGTGCTGCGGGTTGACGGGATCGCCCCAGTTGTCGCCGAACTGCCCGTAAGCACCCTTGAGAATAGCCTTCGCCTCTTCGTAGCGGCTCTTCGGGACCAGCAGTCGGCTCTGTACCGCACAGCCCTGGCCGGCGTGGAACACCAGCATCGACATGCCCACTTCCATCGCGAAGTTGGGCGCATCGTCGAGCACGATCTTGGCTGACTTGCCGCCAAGCTCAAGGAAGACACGCTTCAGCGTCGCCGCACCCTGCTCCATGATGCGCTTGCCGACACCGGTCGAGCCGGTGAAGGAAATCAGGTCGACGCGCGGGTCGGTCACGAGCATTTCACCGGCGAGAGCGGGGTCCTCGCCGAACACGACGTTGATGACGCCCTTGGGGAAACCGGCTTCGTTTGCGAGCTCACCGAAGATGGCGCCCATGCCCGGGGTGTTGGGAGCCGGCTTCAGAATGACCGTGCAGCCTGCGAGAAGCGCGGCAACGACCTTGCCGATGTTGACGTAGAGAGGCACGTTCCACGGCGTGATCGCGCCCACGACACCGATTGGCTCACGCACTCCGACCCGCTTGTGGATGGAGCCGAACGCTTCCTTCTCGCCGTAATCCTTTTCCCACTCCACGCGCGGGAACACGGCCATGTAGTCGTCCCAGCCATCGAGCGCCATGTTGACGTGCGCCCGGAAAACCGCGCCCTGCGCAGCACCCGCTTCGTGCACGGCCAGGTCGGCGAGACGGTCCCGGTTTTTCTCGAACAATTCGCGGTACTTCTTGACGATCTCCAAGCGGTTCTGCCGGTTCTCATCCGAGCTCCAGTCGCTATGATCGAAGGCTTCACGCGCTGCGGCGATCGCGGCTTCCACATCCTCCTTCGAGGCATCGGCAGCCTTACCAACCGTCTCACCCGTCCAGGGGCTGGTAATGTCGTAAGTCTTGCCGCCGGCCGCGCGGCGCAGCTCGCCGTTGATAAAGAGCTTGGCTTCAGGAAGTGTGGTCATGTTCGTGTCCTTGGCGGTTCGCGTCGCTGGAGGAAGGCGTTCAGGGCTTGCAGGCGGCTACGGAAACATGTGGTAGCTGCACATCGGCAGGCAGATCGAGAATGGCTCGGAATACACCGGTGACGTTCTCGCAGTTGGACACAGGACGCGCCCGCAAGTCGAGGCCGTTGGCGACGCAGCCCTTGTAGAACTCCATGGCCGCCGCCTGATCCCAAGCCGGCGGCTCCTTGCCGATCTCGTACATCTGGCCCGCACGCACTGTGGTCACGCGAATCCCGCTTTCCTCAAGCTCCGCACGTAGCGCCTCTCCGAAGCGCTCCAAGCCCGTCTTGGTGCTCTGATAAAGGGAGAGCATGGCAAACGGCAGCCCTACCGATTCGCTGGTCACGTTGATGATCTGAGCGCCCTTGCCCATCATCGGAATGGCCGAGCGGCAGCAGTAGATCGGACCGGCAAGATTGGTGTTCACGCTGCTGGCGATCTGTTCGTCCGTCGCATCGGCGACCTTGAACGGCTCATAGACTGCTGCGTTGTTGATCAGCACGTCAATCGTCGAATGGCGCTGTGCGATTGCGGCAAACGCAGCCCGGACCGAGTCAGGCGATGCCACATCGCACTCGACGGCGAAGTGCGGCTCACCCAGTTCTTCGGCGACGGCCTGAACCTTGGAGAAGGTGCGGCCCAAAAGCACGAGCGTGTCGCCTTCTGATGCGAAGCGCCTTGCCAGCGCACGCCCCAGACCAACGCCTGCGCCAGTAATAACGATCGTCTTGCCCACGGTTCCTCCCAAATGATCTGCCAAGCTTGCGCTGGAGTTGGCACATCATATCGCCAAGACAAGAGTCTGGCTATCGCAACAGCGATGGTTCGCGAGCGTAAGAGAACAACGTTCTAGCTGCCGGGTCGAAGGCCAGCTTGCACGCGCAAAGAACGCTGCGAGCCGCGCCTCAGGCGTTGGGTCCGGGCTGGATGTCCACGATCAGTCGCGTGAGACGCTGCGAGGCGATACGCCACCCCTGCCCTGTCCGCACGTACCGCTCGTGGTAATGGCCGAAGCCTGTTAGATCGAAGGCATCCTTGATCACCCGGTCTTGCATAGCCCAAATGACATCGGCCGCGTCGGGGCCATCGAACGTCATCTGAGGACTGTGCACCTGATGGGCGGTCTTCGCCTCCGCGAGGCTCTGCCGCACTAAAGCGCCCATGGCTTTGCGCCCCTCAACCACAGAGCCGCCGCTCTCACTCGTGTCGAAGCGGCAATCCTCGGTGAAGAGCTCCTCCCAAGCATCCCACTGCTTGGTGTCCAGCAACCGGCAGTAGTCAGCCTTCACGTTGCTGATCGCCAACCAGTCGGAGAAATCGGGCATCTGCGTCATCAACCTCTCCTGCCTTATGCCTCGGCCTTAAGCCTCTCCGACGCGAGCTTGCGAAGCTCAGCCGTCTTGATCTTGGCGCTGCCAGTCGTTTCGAGATCCTCTTCGGCCACGAACAGGATCTTCCTGGGCACCTTATAGCTGGCCAGCTTTTCCTTGGCAAAGCTGCGGATCGCATCTGCCGAAGGCGACGCGCCTTCCATCGGAACGATGCACGTCACGACGACCTCGCCAAGCAGTTCATCCGGCACGCCGACCGTCTGCGAAAGCTTCACTTCCGGATGATCGCGGATCACCGCGTCGATTTCGAGGGGAGAAACGTTCGCGCCACCGGTCTTGATGATGTCGTTAAGCCGGCCCTCCCAGAACAGCCGACCCTGTTCGTCGACAAACCCGCCATCGGCGGTGCGAAGAAAGCCTTCGGTGTCCAGCGACTCATCGAGCGGAATTCCGAGGTATCCGAGCATGAGCGTCGGCCCCTTCACCGCGATCTCTCCCCGCTCTCCCACAGGCACGGTCTTGCCGGTCATCGGGTCGACAATCCTGATTGTGGAGCCGGCCGTCGGAATTCCGTGGCTGGCGCCCGCGACGTCCTGCGGAGTGCCTGACGCGAAGACGGAGATCAGTGTGAAAGTCTCGGTGTTGCCATATGCCTGACCGGGCTCGCGCCACGTTGTCTTCACTGTCGGATGTTGTCCGATCGGCATGTGCTTGTCGACATACCGTAGCGAGGAAAGATCAACGTCGAGATAGTTGGGCGCGTCGGCCAGTTGCGGCCACTGATGGGGCCAGGCAAGCGCCATCGTGCAGCGCTCCTTGTCCATCAAATCAAGAGCCTCGGCAGCGTCAAACCAACGCTGCAACAGCAATGTGCCACCGCTCGACAGTGTCCCCCCGAGCGCCATGGTAAAATTACCGGACCAGAAGAACCCGTTCGCAGACCACGTACGCGGCGGCTCCTGCGGGTCGATCGCGTACCACTTGGCCCAGCGCCAGAGCTGCAGGCAGACGGCCCTATGAGCACTGAGGATGCCCTTTGCCTTCCCGGTCGATCCCGAGGAGAACAGCAGGATGCCTGGATCGGAGGGAGCAACTGCGTCCGCAGCCGCGCGCACCAGCGCATCGTCCACGCCCTTGCCGCGAGCGAGAAAGGCGCTCCAGCCTTCGATCATGCCAAGCGGCTCTTCCTGATCGATGACCGCAGCATACCGCAGGAAGGGGAAGTTGGTCGAATGAAGCGCGCCGGGTTCGGCATCCTTGGCCCGCGGCTCCAGATCCAGCAGCATCTGCGCGAAGTCCTTCTTGAGGACCCGTCGCTCCAAGAGCAGGACCGACACGCCCGACGCCTTGAGCACCACTTCAAGCTCAGTGGGCGTGAAGAACGTACTGATCGGCGTTGCGACACCGCCGGCCAAAGCCGCACCGAAAGCACCTGCCAGGAACTCGTGCCGGTTGGTCATCAGGATGCCGACGCGCGTTCCCTTGCCGACACCAAGCGCAATCAATGACTTCGCGACTTCCATCGCTCGGTCCAGCAGGTCCTGATAGCTCCAGCGAATGACCTGATCGTTCAGATGGATCACAGCGGCTTCGCGCGGACCATAGCGCTCTGCGATCTCGCGAACCCAGCCGCCAAGAGTGAGGGCACCGATGCCCTCTTCCTCAGCCAGAGGAATGCCGCGAACTTCCGACATCCCGTCGACGATCTCAGCCAATTGCGTCATCTTTCCCCTTCCCGGTCACTACAACCACGATCCACCCTGTACGGGTCGATGGATCGTGGCCCGCTCTTGCTGGCGTAGAAGCGCGCGGGCGAGGAAGCCCCCGCCCGCGCCCGACTTCAGGCGTTCACATCTACGATGTAGCGGCCCTTGACCTCGCCCGACATGAACTTCTTGGCGGTCTCAATAGCTTCGCCAAGGCCGATCGTCTGTGCGATCGTATCGAGTGCAGCAGGGTCAAGGTCCTTCGCCAGACGATCCCACGCCTTCAGGCGCTTTGTCTTGGGCGCCATCACGCTGTCGATGCCGAGCAGCGAAACCCCGCGCAGAATGAAGGGCATCACGGTCGCCGAAAGGTCCGGACCCTGAGCCAGACCGCAAGCCGCAACAGCCCCGCCGTAGCGGGTCTGTGCAATCGCGTTGGCAAGCGTGAAGCTGCCAGCGGCGTCAACGACCCCGGCCCAGCGCTCTTTCTGCAGGGGCTTGCCCTGTTCCGCGTACTCGGCGCGATCGATTACCGTCTCGGCGCCCAGACCCTTCAGATAACCCTCTTCGCTCATCTTGCCGGTGAGCGCAGCGACACGGAAGCCGAGCTTCTTGAGCAGCACGATGGCCACCGAACCAACGCCACCGGTAGCGCCGGTGACGAGGATCTCGCCCTGTTCGGGCTTCACGCCTGCGTCGATCAGCGCATCCACGCACAGTGCGGCCGTGTAGCCAGCGGTGCCGATCGCCATAGCCTGGGCGGGCGTGAACGCGCTTGGCAGCGGGACCAACCACTCACCCTTGAGCCGCGCCTTCTGTGCAAGGCCACCCCAGTGAGTTTCACCAACGCCCCAGCCGTTGAGGACGACCGTGTCGCCAGCCTTCCAATCGCCCGAATTGCTCTCGGTAACGGTGCCAACCAGATCAATGCCGGGCACCATCGGGAACTTGCGAACGACTGGCGAGCTGCCGGTGATCGCCAGGCCGTCCTTGAAGTTGAGAGTCGAGTAGCTGACGTCGATGGTAACGTCGCCTTCCGGCAGCGCACTCTCGTCCAGTTGCTGCAGATTGACGGTCTGTCCTTCGTCGTTCTTGTCGATCACGATAGCAGAAAACATCGGATTCTCCCTGGCTGGCCGGACGGCACGGTCCGGGCGAAAATACCCGCGAGCGGGCTAATCAGAACTGTGCGCCTGCACAAGGCGCAAGTGGCTTATCCCGTCAATGACGCAAAGAACGCTCATCGCCGGTACGAATACGTCAGTTGCGGTCTGCCCCTTCGTCCGGCTGCACCCTCGCTGCAATCTCCGGGAACGCTTCGGCGCGCATCGTACCGAAGAGTGAGAAGCGAAGGATCTCATGACTGAAGCGGCGGCTGAGTTCCAGCCTCTGGCGCGGCGTTACGGCATGGGCACGCGCGAGAATGGGCCAGAAAAAGGCTCCGGCAAGATTTACGACGGAGAGCACTTCGGAATCGATGCCGGGCTCTGCCATTCTGGACTTGGCGAAGCGGGAGAAAGAGCCCGCATATTCACGCCAGAAAGGATCCTGCTGCGGCTCTGGCGACGCCAGCACCTGTTGCAGCCAGACCCGGCACAAGTCCGGATTGTCCATGGCGAAGTCGCACAGGCGCTCCGTCATCGCGGCGGGATCGACTTCCTCGATCCGGCGCTCCCCCAAAGTGTCAGGATCGCCGAAAACGGCGCGGAACAGCTTGTCGGAGACCCACTGCACCGTTGCCTCGATCAGACGCTCACGCGTTTCGAAGTGCTGGTAGGCCGTGCCGCGGTTGACCGCGGCCAGATGGGCGACCGCCGAGAGACTGATGCCTTCAGGGCCGTCCTTGGCAAGAAGATTGCTGGCCGCCTCCAGAATTGTCTCACGCGTGGCAGCAGGGTCGCGCACCCTGCGCTTCGTCCTTGCTTCCATTGTCGCTCCTGCGGCCGTCATGCGGGGAGCATAACGACCGCAGCACTATACGACAATGTTGATCACGAAGGTTTTGCAGCTTGGCCTGACAGCCTCTGTTGCTGCTGACCTACGCAGAGGCTCTTCAACCCAGCGCCGCCACTTCGGTTAAAACGCGCTCCGCGTGCTCCTTACGACAGATAAGAAGGTCGGGCATGTAGACGTCCTGCTGGTTGTAGATCAGCGGACTCCCGTCGATCCGGGAGCAATGCAGTCCCCAGCCCAAGGCAACTGCGACAGGTGCGCAACTGTCCCACTCGTACTGTCCGCCGGAGTGGAGATAGATATCCACCTCTCCGCGCAGGACAGCCATGGCCTTGGCTCCAGCCGAGCCCATGCCGACCAGTTCCGCGCCGATCCGCTGTGCGACTTCCGTCGCTTCGCGTGCGGGCCGGGTACGGCTGACGACCATCCGCAGCACGTCCGGCGCAGGCGGGATGGTGCCCGGCTGATCGGAGCGCATGACGGCGTCCAGCCCTGGCAACGCGACAGCGCCCAAAGCTGGCTTGCCACCAACGGCCATTCCAACGTGAACGGCCCAGTCCGCGCGTTCTTCGCCATATTCACGGGTACCGTCGACCGGATCGACAATCCACACGCGCTCCTTGGCCAGACGTTCGGCATTGTCCTTCTCCTCTTCGGAGAGCAGACCATCTTCGGGCCGCTGTTCGCGCAAGGCATGGACCAGGAACTGGTTGGCTGTCTGGTCGCCCGCCTTGCCCAGCGACTTACCCCCGAAAACGCCGGACGCACGCACCTGAAGCAGGATCTTGCCCGCCTGATCGGCGAGATGCGCAGCAAGATCACCATCGTTTTCGAACGCCATCATGCGTCTCCCAACAAGCGGTCGACAATAAGGTCCGCGGCTTCCTCGGGAGTGATTGCCGTCGTATCGATCCGGATCTCCGGACTACGAGGCGCTTCGTAAGGGCTGTCGATGCCGGTGAAGTTCTTGAGCTCGCCGGCACGCGCCTTCTTGTAGAGGCCCTTCACGTCGCGATTTTCCGCAACCCGCAGCGGCGTATCGATAAAGACCTCGATGAACTCGCCTTCCGGCAACATTCCCCGGACCATGTCGCGCTCTGCCTGGAAGGGCGAGATGAACGCGGTGATCACAATCAGGCCGGAATCCGTCATCAGCTTGGCCACTTCGCCCACGCGACGGATGTTCTCGATCCGATCTGCCTCGGTGAAGCCCAGGTCCTTGTTAAGGCCGTGCCGCACGTTGTCGCCGTCGAGCAGGAACGTGTGCCGGTTCATCCGGAACAGCTTCTTGTCGACAAGGTTCGCGATCGTCGACTTGCCCGAGCCCGAGAGCCCAGTGAACCAGAGGACAGCGGGCTTCTGGTTCTTGAGATCGGCGCGCTGCTTGCGGCCGATATCGAGCGCCTGCCAATGCACGTTCTGTGAGCGCCGCAATGAGAAGTTGATCATGCCCGCACCGACAGTGGCGTTCGTCATCTTGTCGATCAGGATGAAGCCGCCGAGAGTGCGGTTCTCCGCGTAAGGCTCGAACACAATGGCCTTGTCGGTCGTCAATTCGGCCACGCCGATGGCGTTCAACTCCAGCGTCTTGGCCGCCATGTGCTCCATGGTGTTCACGTTGACCGTGTACTTCGGCTCCTGCACCGTGACCGAGGCCGTCTGGGTGCCAAGCTTGAGCCAATAAGCACGGCCCGGCACCATGGCTTCGTCAGCCATCCACACAAAGGTCGCCTCGAACTGGTCGGCGGTCTGGGGAGGGTTGTCAGCGGTGGCAATCACCGAACCGCGCGAGCAATCGATCTCGTCGGCGAAGGTGACCGTAACGGACTGGCCCGCAACGGCCTCTTCCAGATCGCCATCGAAAGCGACGACGCGTGTGATCGTGCTGGTCTTGCCCGAAGGCAGAACGCGGATCTTGTCGCCGGGCTTCACTGCGCCGGTCGCGATCAGGCCCGAGAATCCCCGGAAATCCAGATTGGGGCGGTTCACCCACTGCACGGGCAGCCGGAACGGCTTGTCAGCGTCGACCGAACTCAGCACTTCCACCGTCTCGAGGTGCTCGACGAGCGTGGGCCCCTCGTACCATGGCGTGTGGGCCGAGAGCGTCGTGATGTTATCGCCCTTGAAGCCGGAAATCGGCATCGCGGTGAAGCTGTCGATGCCGATGCTCTGCGCAAAATCGCTGTATTCACCGACGATCGTCTCGAAGATCTCCTGGCTGTAGTCCACCAGATCCATCTTGTTTACGGCCAGCACGATGTTGCGAATGCCGATGAGGTGGCAAAGATAGGAGTGCCGCCGCGTCTGAGTCAGCACGCCCTTGCGCGCGTCGATCAGGATCACAGCCAGATCGGCGGTCGAGGCGCCGGTGACCATGTTGCGCGTGTACTGCTCGTGTCCCGGGCAGTCCGCGACGATGAACTTGCGCTTCTCGGTGTTGAAGAACCGGTACGCGACGTCAATCGTGATGCCCTGCTCGCGCTCGGCAGCGAGGCCATCGACCAGAAGCGCGAAGTCGATCTCCTGCCCCTGCGTTCCGACTTTCCTGGAATCACTCTCCAGTGCGGCAAGCTGGTCCTCGAAGATCATCTTCGAATCGTACAACAGCCGGCCAATCAGCGTTGATTTGCCGTCATCGACGCTGCCGCAGGTGATGAAGCGCAGCATCGTCTTATGTTCATGGCTTTCGAGGTAGGCGTTGATATCCTCGGCGATGAGCTTGTCGGTGACGTACACCGCGTCCTTGTTCTGGGTGTCGGACATCAGAAGTACCCCTGCTGCTTCTTGACTTCCATGCCAGCGCCGCCGGCATCCTTGTCGATCACGCGGCCCTGCCGCTCGGACGTGGTCGTCAGCAGCGTCTCCTGGATCACCTCCTCCAGCGTCTTGGCCTCACTCTCGACCGCGCCGGTCAGCGGGAAGCAACCGAGCGTGCGGAAGCGGATCGAGCGTTCGGTGATCTCGGGGCGCTTGCCCAGGACCTTCTCCAGCCGCTCGATATCGTCGGCCATGAACAGCTTCCCTTCCCACTCGAAGGTTGGGCGCTTGTCAGCGAAATACAGCGGCACGATCGGAATGTCGTTGAGGTGGATGTACTGCCAGATGTCGAGTTCGGTCCAATTCGAGATCGGGAAGACACGGATCGACTCTCCCTTGCTCTTGCGGGCGTTGTAGAGGTTCCACAACTCGGGCCTCTGGTTCTTCGGGTCCCAGCCGTGCGAGGATGTGCGGAACGAGAAAATCCGCTCCTTGGCGCGGCTCTTCTCCTCATCGCGTCGCGCGCCACCAAAGGCCGCATCGAAGCCATACTTGTCCAGCGCCTGCTTCAGCCCTTCCGTCTTCCACATATCGGTGTGGAGAGAGCCGTGATCGAACGGATTGATACCCTTCTCGGTCGCCTCGGGATTCTGATAGACGAGCAGTTCCATACCGCTCTCACGCGCCATGCGGTCCCGCAGTTCGTACATGGCTTTGAACTTCCATGTCGTATCGACGTGTAGCAGCGGAAATGGCGGGGGTGACGGGTAGAAGGCCTTCCGGGCCAGATGCAGCATGACTGCACTGTCCTTACCGACAGAGTAAAGCATCACCGGCTTTTGAGCCTCGGCGGCAACTTCGCGGATAATGTGGATCGACTCAGCTTCGAGCCGCTCGAGGTGCGTGAGTGTCTTCATGAGCCCTCTCCGTTTGTCGGGTGCGACCAACGATACAGAGGTGACTCGATCAAAAACCTCCCATATGGGAGGACCATGGCACTTACGAGCAATGACGAGACAGACTTGTTGCTGCCACTCTTTGCCGGAGCGGCCGAGAAGCCCCCATTCCAGCAGTTTCTTGAACGCCTGCGGAGACGAGCCGCCGCAACCTTTGTCAGTTTTCTTATCCGGCCGGGAGAAGGCAGCGACGTCATTCAGCTTTTCGTCGGACCGGACATTCCGCGGCTAGCTCGCGAGCTCAATCTGGACGAGCTTCATCTGGCTGACCGGATCCAGTACGACCGCCTGCGGCCTGGGCGCGTCTACAGCGCGGACGAGTTCGACGATCATGATCCAGTCCTGAAAGCGCGCCGTGCGCGCGACATGCGCAGGCTTGGCCTCGCCGACGAGCGTGCGGTGCGCCTTCTGGATGAAAAGGGCGCGAGCGCTTGGCTGGTCATCGCCAGCGAGCGGGCGTGCACAGCGGCCGACAGTGCGCTGCTATCGAAGCTGGCGCCCTATGCGGCCATCGCGGTAAGCACCTTTCTCGCGGCAGAGCGCCAGAGACTTTCCGATGCGGCAAACGAGGATACCCTCCTGCGTGCGGGATCGGGCTGGATCGTGTTCGACAAAGCGGCCCGAGTTCTGGCGATGGCGCCTGCCACCATGGATCTGTTTGTGCGCGCGTTCGGCCGATCGCCATCCCAAGGCCAGCGACTGCGGGAACTTGGCCTCGTGGTTGAGCGCGCCTTGACAGACGCAGCCTCGTCTTACGCCGAAGGGCCCGGCGGCCTTCCCCGGACTCTCGTACTGCTCGAGAGTCCTCGCATCGAAGCCATCCTTTCGCCTGCGCGCCAAGTCGAAGGCATCATTCACGATGGCGCAACGATGATCGCAACTTGCCGTCAGGTCCGCATTCCATCTCCTTCGCGAGCAGAACACCTGGCGCAGATCCACAATCTTCCGCGCCGGGAGGCGGAGCTGGCGATCCTGCTCGCAGACGGCTTTTCCTTGGCGGAAGCTGGCAGCGCCATGGGCCTGACGATCGAGACCACACGCAATTACTCGAAGCGACTCTTCGCCAAAGTCGGCGTGCGGGGACAGGCGGAGCTGGTTCGGGCGGTCTATGAAAGCTGCGCGATCTTGGCCTAACGTCGGGCACCCAGCGAGCCTCAATGTCCCGCTGCAGGAGAAGGACCCCGGCGTGAAGGTGCTTTGCGGGCTGGAGCGCGGGCGAAGCTCCACCCTCCGGCATTCGGTCGCACGACCAAAGCGCCAATCGAAGCCGGCTGTCCGGCAACAAGCGCATCAAACAGCCGCGCAACGGCGCTGCCGCGCGGCTCCGCACCGTCAAGTTCTGCGATGATCCGGGCAAGCACGCGCAGCGCAATCGCGCGCGGTGCGTACGGGCGGTAGATCATCCCGAATGGCTCACGCTTCACGCGCGCGCGGTATTCCAGATCGGCCGACCAAGTGAGCGCTGCATCCGCGTCGGCAAGATGCAGCGCGCTCTGCGCCACTGCGGGAACATCGAGCCAATCGGCTTGCGCGAGTACCTTGCGCAGGCGAGCGCGATCAAACCGGTCATCGCTGTTGCTGGCGTCTTGCACGGGAACAACCTCTGCCTGCGACACGATCTCGGCAAGCTGATTGCGCCTCAATCCCAATAAGGGCCTGAGCAGCGGTAGAGTGCTATCGGGCAGGTTTCCTCGGGGTCGGGTACCTGCAAGACCTGCAACGCCGCTGGCCCGGTTGAGGCGCATGATCAGCGTCTCGGCTTGATCATCAGCATGGTGCCCGGTCGCGATAGCGTCCAGATTGCGCAGCTTCGCCCAATCAGCAAGAGCGGCATAGCGCGCCCGGCGTGCCGCATCCTGCAGGTTGCCGGCCTCAAGCTGGACCGGCAATGTAGCATGAGGCACACCAAGATCTGCGCAGAGCTGCGCGACAAACATCGCTTCATCCGCACTTTCCGGCCGCAGACCGTGATCGACCGTAGCAGCCTCCACCCGGCCCCGCAGGGTCGAGGCCGCCAGGAGAAGCAATGCCGTGCTGTCCGGCCCACCGGACACAGCTAGACCGAGGCGCAGACCTGCAGTGCCCTCGCCTCCCTCACTGCCCAGATCTCCTTCCGGCCAGATCGCCAAGAGCGCAGCCTGGAATTGAGCAAGCGCCTCCGCGGAGGGTTTCAGCTGATCACGCGCTGCAGTTGAGTCCATTGCGCACCGAGTCATACGTACTCTTCAGCCTTCCCGCAGCCTCGCTGGCGTACGTCGTGCTGAACTCAGACAGCGCGATGCAAGCCCGCTTGGTGTCCTTGAGCTGCTTCATCGCCGAAGCCAGGTACAACAGGCTATCGGGCGCACGGGCGCCATTCTTGTCTGCCTGATAGTTCTGGACGAACCACTTGGCAGCTTCCAGAGCGTTGCCGTCGTCGAGATAGGCACGGCCGAGCAAATTGCGTGCCCAGCTGGCGCGCGTATGCTTGGGGTACTTTTCCAGGAAAAGCTTCAGCTGTTGCTGCGCTTCGGGATAGAACTTGGCATCCCACAGACGGAAGCCATAGCTGTACTCGTCCTCTCCGGCATCGCCGGTGCTCGGCTTCACGACAGCGCTTACCGCCTCGATCCTGGACGAGGAAGGCGGAGTAGCCGGCCTTGCGGACGCGGCCGGAGCAGGCGTAGGCGTAGGCGTAGGCGTGGCGGCGGCGGACGCACCACCCGTCATTGCTGCGAGGTTCGTCTGAGACGCGGCAGGCGCGGACGGCGCGATTTCTCCGCCAGCCGGCGCGCTACTCGTGCCCGCGAATGCCATCCTCGCCTCGAGCTGCGTGATGCGATTGGTATTCTGCTCCACCTGCCCGGTCAGCCGCGCGAGCTGTGCTTCCAGTGCTTCCATGCGCGTCAACACGTCCGTCAGAGCACTCGTCGACGGCGGCGGCCCGGACGATGGAGACGGAGTCGCTGAAATCTCCGGGGCAAAATACTTGTCCCCGCCGCCGGGAAATACTTTGCGCTGCAAAGCACGAACCTCAGCCTCAACCTTGTTCAGGCGGATCTCGGTATTGCTATTCTGTGCAAGAGCCGGTGCAGCGCCCGTGACGAGCGCGAGCGCGAGTACGATCCGCGCAGCTTCTCGCAACATGATGGGCCGCGATGGCGAACGTAGCATTGCCAAACTGTCTCCTCCTCGGAACGCCGCGCCGTCACTTCTGGTGCCCGGCGGAACGGGGGATCAACAACCCCCATCCAAGGCTCGATTTGCCCCAAGCTTCGTGTGCTGTCGAGCGAGCGTTACTGCTGAGCGGTGGATAGCGGACTCTACCGAGCCTGCGCCGGTTCCGACGATGGCGAGGGACGCGAAGTTACGGCCGCAGGGGGCGGCGGCACCGCCACGCTCTGCGCTGGCGATGCCTGCGAACTTTCCAGCAGCGCAGATGGCGTCAAAAGAACCCCGCTGATCACCTGCGGCTCGTCGCTGAGGGGAGGCACCGGCCTTCCGCCAACGGTAATTTGCAGCACATCGGGCCTCCCGGTTCGCAGTTGCGGCGCCTCGACTTCAGCCGGTACCGTGTAGGTCTCTCCTTGCGCCAGTTCCTTTTGGAACACCTGGTTGCCGGCTGCATCGGTGATCCTGACCCATACCGCAGGCGCCATTGCCGTGAGCACGACCGGGCCGGTCGTTTGCGGAGGTGGAGGCGCCGGAACAGCGGGCTGCGCCACTACGCGCGGCTTAACAGCCTGGCTTTCCGCAGGCGCAAGATCCGGCAACTCGGCCTGGGGCGAAAGAAGATCGCTCCAATAGACGAGAGCGGACACCACCAGCACAACTGCCACAATGCCAGCCGCCCAAGCGAACAGGGACGGCGGCACCCGCGCCGGGTCGCCCGGTTCGAAGCTGGGGACTGTCGGAGGCTTGTTATACGCCTCGGCATCGATCTGCTTGCGCACTCTCCTGGCGATATCCGCGTCGTCGAGGCCCACCGCACGGGCATAGGCGCGCGAGAAACCTACCGCGTAAGTGGGCGCAACCAGATCGGAGAAGTGGCCCTCCTCGATCGCAATCAGATGACGCTCTGCGACACGTGTCTGCGCGGCGATGTCAGCGCGGCTAAGCCCCTGCTGCTCACGCGCTGCACGCAACTGCTCACCGACGCCAAGGGGCGACGATGGTATGCTCTGGTTATTATCTTGGTCTTCCATTCCGCTCCCGCCGGAAGGGTTGATACGGCGCACTTGCACGAAACAACGCGTTAGCCGGGACGAAGTCAACCGTGTCGCCCACTCTGACGGGCGGATTATCAGTGGTTAAGTTTGCAAATGAGGTTTGTCAGTCCTGCTGAACCAAACCTCAGGCCGCTAATCGAGTGCAATCCCGCGCTCGGTTGCCCAGTCCGCAAGCGACTGACGCAGGTTCGCCGGTGGAGAGGCAAGCCAATCCGTCATCGCGGCGCGGATCGCGCCCACGTCGAGCTTGCCGATCAGCTCCTTGATGGGACCGACCGAGGCAGGCGTGATCGACAGACGTTCAATCCCAACGCCCATCAGAGCCAAGGCCTCGAGCTGCCTTCCGCCCATCTCTCCGCAAACCGTGATGTCGATCGGCTGCCCTTCCAAAGTGCACACCACACGCCGCAGGAACCGGAGGATGGCCGGGCTAAGCCAGTCGTAACGCTCTGCCAGCTTGGGGTTTGAGCGGTCAGCAGCGAAAAGGAACTGAGTGAGGTCGTTAGTGCCAATCGACATAAACTGTATCTTCGGCGCGATCAGGTCGAGTTGTTCAGCCAGAGCCGGCACTTCCAGCATCACTCCGTACCGTATCGCCTCGGGAACGCGCTTTTTCCGGCTCCGGAGAAATGCCAACTGCCCGTCGAAGACTGCCTTGGCAGCATCGAACTCCCATGGCTCGCTCACCATCGGGAACATGACGTTGAGCGTACGGTCGGCAGCGGCCTCCAGCAGGGCGCGCGCCTGAGCCTTCAGCAGCCCGTCTCGTTCCAGCGCGACCCGCAAGGCCCGCCATCCCATCGCGGGGTTTTCCTCTCCGTCGCCGTCGTCTTGGCGCAGATAGGGCAGCGTCTTGTCACCGCCGATGTCCACGGTGCGGAAAAGGACCGGCTTGTTTCCCGCCGCCTCCAGGACATCGCGGTAGAGCCGCGTCTGGCGCTCACGGGCGGGGAGCGTCGCGGAAACCAGGAACTGGAATTCCGTGCGGAACAGGCCGATCCCATCGGCTCCGGTAAGACTGAGGTTCGCAAGATCATCGCGAAGTCCGGCGTTGATCATCACCGAGATCCGCCTGCCGTCGGCGCTGACCGGCACCACGTCGCGCAAGGCCGCATAAACGGCCTGCCTCTCGCGATTACGGGCAAACCGCCCTTCGAACGCCTCGATCAGACCGGGCGCCGGGCGCACGGTGACAGTCGCCTGATCGCTGTCCAGCAAGAGCAGGTCGCCATCGCGCACCTTGCCCCTGAGCCCTCTTACACGTCCCAGGACCGGCACACCCATCGCGCGGGCAACAATCACCACGTGGCTGGTCAGCGAGCCTTCTTCCAGGATAACACCTTTGAGGCGGCGGCGATCATATTCAAGCAGTTCGGCCGGCCCCAGATTGCGGGCGATGAGGATCGCATCATTCCTGAGCCCCATGGTCGCCGCTGTGCCCAGCTGGCCTGAGACCATCCGCAAGAGCCGGTTCGACAAGTCCTCAAGGTCGTGCATGCGATCGGCCAGCAGCGGATCGTCAATCTGCCGCATTCGCATCCGGGTCCGCTGCTGCACCCGCTCAATGGCTGCCTCTGCGGTAAGGCCTGAATCGATGGCCTCGTTGATCCGCCGGGTCCAACCTTCGTCATAGGCGAACATCTTGTAGGTCGCGAGGACCTCCTCATGTTCTCCCCCGACGCCGAACTCGGCCTGACTGGCCATGCGCTCAATCTGCTCGCGCATCTTGTCGAAGGCCAGAATCACCCGCTGGCGTTCCGCCTCGGTGTCCTCGGCAACGACGTGCTCGATGGTGATGCGTGGCTGGTGGTAGACCGCGACGCCGCTGGCGAGTCCCTTGACCAGAGTAAGCCCGCGCAACTGCTCTGGCCCGGTCTGGGTGCCGTTCAGCGAGAGGACGTCCACCTCATCGATAAGATCGGCATTGGTGATGAGTTCGGACAGCACCATCGCCACCGTCTGCAGCGCCTCGACCTCGACGTCTTCGTAACGTCGGGGCTCCACGTGCTGGACGCACAGGACCCCCACCGCACGCTCGCGCCGTACGATCGGGACTCCGGCAAAAGAGTGGAACTTTTCTTCGCCCGTCTCCGGCCGATACGAGAAGTCAGGGTGCGCTGTTGCTTCGGCGAGGTTGAGGCTCTCGATATCCTCGGCGATCGTGCCGACCAGACCCTCCCCAACAGCCATGCGCGTGACGTGCACAGCCTCTTGCGCAAGACCACGGGTGGCGAAGAGTTCCAGCATGCCTTCGCGCAGAAGATAGATCGAGCACACCTCGCTATCGAGGCACTCGCCAATCACCTCAACGACGGTGTTGAGCTTTGCTTGGGCGTGACTGCGCGACGCCATCACGTCATGCAAACGCGTGAGGATATTACGGGCTGCTTCGACGGCTCCGATGCTCATGTGTTTCCGCGTACCCCAAAGAAAGCGCGTTGGGAACGCAAAGGAGCCGCCGAAGCTCCTGGATTATCTTGGTTGCTGCAAGTTTATCTTGGTTGATCGAAGAGCGCGCCGGTCAGTGCCGCGCGATCTCTTCCTTGATTCGAAGCTTTCGCTTCTTCAGAGCCTGTACCAACACTTCGTCAGGCATCGGGCGGCTCATCTCCTCGTGGATCTGCCGTTCGATCCCGGCGTGCTTGAGCTGCAGGGCGCTGACGTGCGAAGTCTCCATGGATGGTCCTCCTCTCATCGGTCGACCCATGACCGCCGACTCGGCATCATGCGGGCGCGACACAATTGTGATCGAACCATAACGAGGGGCTCTTGCGAAGCGGCTTGTAGCCCCATATCGGTGAGCCGTCGCCCGGCTGCGCCGAGCCGGATGGGGGCTCTGAACGATATCGGCGAAAGGAATGGCGTGACCGAAGAGGAAATGCGCAAGCGCCTCGAAGTGCTGAGGACCGAGCACCGCGATTTGGACGCGGCGATCGAAGCGCTGGCCGCTGCAGGTTCGACAGACCAGCTCCAGATCGCAAGACTGAAGAAGCGCAAGCTGCGCCTCAAGGATCAGATCAGCATGATCGAGGACTACCTCATTCCCGATATCATCGCCTGAACTCTGGCCCTGCCCACCTTTCGCGACTCGTGCGAATCTGCGGCTGTGCCCTTTTCGGACATGCCTTAAAGGGACGAAGAAAAAGGCCGTGTGACCGTTGCCCCGGCAAGGTGATCGGCCATATCAGACAAGCATGGGTCAGGCTGTCACGATCAACTCTCGCATTCTCGAGGGACTGTACTGCGAGGCGCTCGTGCTGTCGGACGAGGTGCGTCATACGTTCACGCTCTCGACCCGCCAGGATGCCAGTGAGGGCCACGTTGGATGCGAAGACGATCGCGTCCGCGTTGCGCTCTCATGCGAAGGTCTGCGCACGACGACCCGAATGATGCACGCAGTGGCCTGGCTGCTCAATCACCGCGCCTACTTCATGGGCGAGCTTTCCGAGTTTCAACTGCGCCGGCACGGCAGACTTATGGCAGAAATGTGCCGTTCCGACCCGGAGCAACTGCAACTGCTCACCGCCGAGACGCAAGCGCTGGTGAAAACGACGTTGCGCTTTTACAATCGCCTTCTGAGGCTTGATCGAAGCTGGCGCGAGGCAGGCGAGGAGGCTCCCAGCGCCATCGCAAGCTTGCGCGAAAGGTTGGAGCAGCGCCTCGCAGGATGAAGCGCACGGGTCGACAGCATTCCCTCAAGACCCCATATCGCCCGAGATGGAAGCGCCGAACGATCCTCGCCCCTACGCGATTGCAGAGCCGGTAGACCCGCTGGTCCGGCGCATGCTCGCTCGCAACCCTTCGCCGTTCACATTCACCGGAACGCAGAGCTATATAGTCGGTGGCGGAGATGAAGTGGCTGTCATCGATCCGGGTCCGGACGAGCCCGAACACATCGCAGCACTGATCGACGCTATTGGGAGCGCACGCGTTGTTGCAATTTGCTGCACGCATACTCACCGTGACCACTCCCCGGCGGCAGCCCCTCTCGCGGAGAGAACGGGGGCACCGGTGATCGGCTGCGCGCCGCTGACGATGGCGGATGAGGGCCCGCGTGCGGATGCAGCGTTCGACCCTTCGTACCAGCCGGACCGGGTACTCGCGGATGGCGAAGCGCTGTCCGGAGACGGATGGACCTTGATCGCCGTAGCAACGCCGGGACACACATCGAACCACTTGTGCTTTGCACTACCGGAGAGCGGTATTCTGTTTACCGGCGATCACGTGATGGGCTGGTCAACGAGCGTGGTGTCGCCGCCGGACGGAGACATGACCGACTACATGGCCAGCCTGCAGAAGCTCTATGAAAGAGACGACCGGATCTACTTCCCCGCACACGGCCCGGCGGTTGAGAAGCCCCGCCAGCTCGTCCGCGGCATGATGGGCCACCGGCGGCACCGTGAACGACAGATCCTCCGCCAGATCGGTGAAGGCCATACGCGCATAGGGCAGATGGTCACCCGTATGTACAAGGGCCTGGACGAACGCCTCTGGCCAGCAGCCGGACGGTCTGTTCATGCGCATCTCATCGATCTCGCTCAGCGGGGGCTGGTGGCGCAATCCGGCGAAGACTGGACCCTCGCGGCCTGAACCCACCTGGCATAGCCGCAGCGATCGCCGGCGACGGAACAGCACCGCTGTTCGCCGCGTTTCAGCGGGATGACCACGGCCCCCCGCAAGACGCCAGACGAACTAGCCAGCTCAAGCCGTGCCCCACAGGAGCGTCAGCGAGCGCTTGCACGAACGCAGGCACTTCCCTGGCTGTTGTTCATCCTGGTGCTGGCGGTGGCTGCCTGGTTAGCCTACCGCGCCTTTTGGCCAAAGTCGCCCGGCGACCCTGTCGGCACTACCATCGTGGCCTTCGAGAAGCAGAACCGGCTAACGGTCTTCAGCGCGCAGCTCGCGCCTGTGGTCGCCGCCGAAGACAGCCGCCTGCTGGGGCTGGTAAAGTCCCGCCAGGTGGCAGTCATACCGGCTCGCGTCGACTATACCCTCGACCTCTCCAAGATGGACCGCAACCGGCTGATCTGGAACGGTCAAACGAAGACCCTGGACGTGTTGCTGCCGCCGCTGGCGGTGGGGAAACCGAACCTCGACGAGGCGCGGGCGCAGTATCTGCGCGAAGGCATTTGGATAACCCGCGAAGCGCAGGACTCTCTCAGCCGCGCCAACACCCGGCTGGCCGAGCAGCAGGCTACACAGCAGGCCTCCAACGCAGTGCTGGTCAACCTCGCGCGCTCTGCTGCCAAAGATGCGATCCGCCAGAACCTGACGATCCCGTTGCAAGTGGCTGGATTCGGGGATGTAACCGTCAATCCTCGGTTTGAAGGTGAGACACCGACTGCGAAGGATACCCCGCAGTGACAGATTAACGGCGTGGCATAACAGTCCTCTTCCCTCCCTGTTCCTCAGGGTAATTCGGGCGCTCGCCCCTTCAGCATCTCACTGGTCCGCGTCCCGCTGGAACTTTTCACAGGCGTTCGCGCGGATGTCCGTTTGCGGATGACGCAAAAACACTTGGGGTGCGGGCGCTCTATACCTACATGTGCGGCCAAAGATCCCAGGGGATAACCATGACCGCATTGCCCACGAACCTGACCGGCCTCGATCTGCGGGCCGAAATCGATCGGCTGCGCCGCGAGCGCAACGCGGTCATCCTTGCGCACTATTATCAGAAACCAGAATTGCAGGATCTCGCCGATTTTGTCGGGGACTCGCTCGAACTCAGCCGGAAAGCCGCTGAGACGGATGCGGATGTCATAGCCTTTTGCGGCGTGAAGTTCATGGCAGACACTGCCAAGATCCTCTCACCGAACAAAATCGTCGTCCTCCCCGACATGGATGCCGGGTGCAGTCTGGAAGACTCCTGCCCACCGGAGAAGTTCAAGGCGTTTCGCGAGGCACACCCCGATCACATCGCGTTGACGTACATCAACTGCTCCACCGAAGTGAAAGCCCTTTCAGACGTGATCGTCACCAGTTCCAGTGCGGAGACGATCCTGCAGCAGATCCCGAAGGATCAGCCCATCATCTTCGGCCCCGACCGGCATCTGGGTGGCTACCTCAACCGCAAGTTCGGGCGAGACATGCTGCTGTGGCCGGGCGTGTGCATCGTTCACGAGGCTTTCAGCGAGACAGAGTTGCTGAAACTTCAGGCACAGCATCCGGGCGCTCCTGTCGCTGCGCACCCTGAGTGCCCGCCGCACATCGTCGATCACGCAGATTATGTGGGCTCGACAAGCGGAATTCTGCAGTACGCCAAGACAATGGAAGGCGACACGCTGATCGTGGCGACCGAGCCGCACATCATCCACCAGATGCAGTTGGCACTGCCGCAGAAGACCTTCATCGGCGCCCCCGGTGCGGACGGAAACTGCAACTGCAACATCTGCCCCTACATGGCTCTCAACACGATGGAGAAGCTCTACGTCGCCTTGCGCGATCTGGAACCTCGCATCGAAATCGAGGAAGGCCTTCGCTTGGCAGCAAAGAAGAGCCTGGACCGGATGCTGGAACTGGCAAGCGGCACGATCGGAAAAGGCGACCTCGGAGCGCGCTGAACGCGCGAGCTGGCCCCGCAAAGGGCACGCCAAGCGCTGCCCGCTTGTGCCGCTGTCTACGCAGGCTTGTCGCCCGCTCTTGCCATCGCAAGAGCGGCGGCAAGCAGTACCATTCCGAATACATCGCCAGCGCTAAGCACTTCACCGAAGGCAAGCCAGCCGGTTAGTGCGGAGATGGCGGGCTGCGTCAGGAGAGCGAGGCCAATGACGAGCGGCGGAAAGTTCTTGAGCGAGTAGATCAGCAGCCCCTGCCCGATCACCTGGCTGCTCATCGCGAGGACGACAAGCGGACGCCAGTCCTGGGGCAGGACCGTCTCCCCCAGCATGGCTGCAACAGCGAGCAGGATTGGCGCTCCTGTTAGTGTCGACCACAGCAGCAGCGAGTACTGGCCAAGCCGCTCGCGCGCGGGGCGCAGCATCAAGATATAGAACGCGTAGAAGAACCCCGCGAGGAGGCAGAACAGGTCTCCCACGAAGCTGGCGTGGCTGACTTCCAGCGAGCCTCCCATCAACAGTGCCGCTCCCACCAGAGCGGAGACGATAGCGGCCACTTCGAGCGATCTTGGTGCCCGGCGGGCGGCAATCAGCCCCCAGGCCATCAGGATCACGCTGCCTGAGTTGCCGAAAAGCGAAGCGTTGCCTAGCTTCGTCGTCGCGATCCCGACGTGCCAGCTCGCCAGGTCGAGTGCAAAGAAGACGCCTGCCCCCGCCACCAACGCGAGGGTTCCCCCGGCAACGCGGCGCCTGTCCGCTGGCTCTCGCATCGAGAGCACAAGGATTACGGGCAAGGCGAGACTCAGGCGCCAGAACCCGGCGGCGACCGGCCCCGTATCCGCCAAGCGTACAAGCAACGGCCCAAGCGCGAGCGCCAGGTTAGCTCCCAGCAGAGCCGCCAGATGTGCCGGACTCCACCGGCGCTTTGCACGAATGTTGGTTTCTGCCTCGAGGGGAACGCCGGTCATCCCGGCCCAGTAGCTTGACCGCTGCGGCCTTGCACGCGCAAAGCCACAGCGGCAATCTGGGTCAAGGCAGCGGACGCGTGCTCTTGGCCCGGGTCTTCCACATTGACCAGGCCACTCCGCCGGCGATCAGCGCCACCGTCACACCCAAGCTGGCGAGCGGTGGGAACTTGGCACCGCCCAGCACGAAATCGGCCACCAGGATTTTGGCGCCGATGAAGACCAGCACCAGCGCCAGCGCATACTTCAGATAGTAGAAGCGATGCACCATCGCAGCGAGCGCGAAGTACAGCGCGCGCAGCCCCAGGATGGCCATAATGTTGGACGTGTAGACGATGAAAGTGTCGGTCGTGATCGAGAAGATCGCCGGAACCGAGTCGATCGCGAAGACCAGATCGGCCAGGTTGATGACCACCAGCGCGAGGAACAGCGGCGTTGCCGCCCAAGCCAGTTTGCCGGTCGCATCCGTTACCCTCACAAAGAAGTGGCTGCCGTGATGCTCTTGCGTCACGCGCATATGCCGCGATATCCAGCGGACCACCGGATTGTTGCCTATGTCCGGATCATGGTCGCTCGTGAACATCATCTTCAGTCCGCTGAAGACGAGGAACGCGGCGAACAGCCACATCACCCACTCCGCCTCGGCCACCAGTGCGGCACCGCCAGCGATCATCAAGCCGCGCAGGACAATGACGGCCAGGATACCCCACAGCAGAGCGCGATACTGGTATTTCGGCGCGATCGCGAAGAAGCCGAAGATCATCGATATGACAAAGACGTTGTCTATCGAGAGCGCCTTCTCGATGAAGTACCCGGTGAAGTACTCCATGCCGGCAGTGCCGCCTTTGGCGAACCACACCCAGCCGCCGAAAGCCATGGCTATGGCGATGTAGAAGACCGACAGACGAAGGGATTCCCCCACGCCCATGGCCCGGTCGTCCTTGTGCAGGACGCCCAGGTCAAAGGCGGTCAGGATCAGAACGATGGCGGCAAAGGCAAGCCAGAACCAGGCCGGCGTGCCCAGCCAGTCAGCTGTCAGAAATTCCATGTAAGCGTCCCTTTCACGCGGGGCGCAGGACGGAGCGCTTCATCAGAGACGCCAGCCGCTCGCGTAGCGAGTGCTTTAAGGCTCGCAGGCGAGCGATCTCCAGCGGATCGGCGTTGCGCCGCGACTGCGCCAGGCGCAGCATCGCATCGAGCTTCTGCTGACGCTCGAGCAATAGGAAAAAACGAGTATTCATAGTGGAAGTCCCTATCGAACAGATGTTGGTTCGATCGGGTGAGCCAATGCCCGCGCCAGAGCCCAGGAAAATGGGGGACGAAGGCCCCGGACCCAAGCATCGGTCTCACCCGATGCGGTCCGACATCACGAAGCATTCCGAAGAACGCCGCGCCAGAGGGGCCCGGTCCGCAAGTCGTATCTACAGATGGAAGACACCGGATACAAGCGTAACCGGCCGCCTGAAACGATTTGTCACGCATGCCCATCCCCTCACCTGAACGCCCAGCGCAATGTCTGCGCGACACCGAAAGTGCCCACACGCACGAACGGGCGCTCCAGTGGCGAAAGCCTGCGCCCGTGCATCGCCCTTGCCCATGGCGGCAGCAGATCGACGGCAGCCTGCATGGCCAGCTTGCGAGGCATTTCGGTCAGCCCTGAAGTGACGCGTCCCTTCAGGATGAGATCGGCAACCTCACGCGTGCGTGCGTCCACTCTCAGCTCAGGTTTTGTCGCTGCGATAATCCGCTGCGCCTCAGCCCGGGTTCGCGGAACGGGCGCGGCACCCAGCGCCTCACCAATCAACGCGATCTGTGCGAAGTAGCGATCCTGATCCGCCCGGGACATCAGCGGCTCACTGTAACGGATCCAGGCGTCCAGAAAGCTGCTCGCTTCAGTGACATGCACCCAGGCGAGCAGGTGGGGATCGTTCGCGTGGTACGGCTTGCCCTCGGGAAGCTGCCCGCTCACGTGTTCGTGCACGCGCCTCACAGTCGTTATCGCGGCCTCGGCTTCGTCGCGCTCTGCATAAGTCGTTTTCGCGATAAAGCGGGCTGTCCGGCGCAAGCGGCCATGCATATCCGCTCGAAAGTTCGAATGGTCCCACACACCCGCAAGAACGGAGGGATGGAGCATTTGCATCAGCAGGCTTGCAATCCCGCCCACCATCATCGTGCCCACGTCTCCATGCACGCGCCAAATCACGGATCCACGAGGAAACAGCGCGTGATCGCTGCGAATAACCGGCTTTTCTCCGCGGTCCACGTCATTGAACAGCGATACCACCTGATGGCTGATCGCGGCCTTGAGACGTCCCGGAAGGAAACGAGTGCCCTGCATGGGCAGGGAAACGAACGAGAACACTTTCGGTGCCGCGCTGCTCTTGCGTCGCAACTCACCGGCCTGCGCTGGCTTGCCTGCGATGCAGCTACAGAAGATGCCCCGTGCGATCCCGCTTGGTTGCAAGATATCGCTCGTTGTGCGGATTGGGCGGCAACTGGTGAGGCACCCGCTCGGCGATATGGACGCCTACCGCTTCCAGTGCTCTCACTTTCGCCGGATTATTGGTCATGAGCCGGACCGCATGCACCCCGAGCAATTTCAGCATCCGGGCCGCAACAGGGAAATCCCTAGCTTCTGTGGGAAGACCCAGGCGATTGTTGGCGTCTACTGTGTCGAAACCCTGATCCTGCAATCGGTATGCGCGCAGCTTGTTCACCAGTCCGATGCCGCGCCCCTCCTGCCGCAGGTAAAGGAGTACGCCCCAGCCACCCTGCTCTGCCTCATGTGCCATGGCACGTAGAGCAGCGTTCAGCTGAGGTCCGCAGTCGCACTTGAGCGAACCGAGTATGTCCCCGGTCAGGCATTCGGAGTGCAACCGCACCAGAGGGGCCCGCTCTCCACTTTGCTCGCCTATGACCAGCGCGACATGCTCGCGCAGGTCGTCACGCGAGCGGAAGGCAACGATTTCAGCGTCCTCGCAGACAGTCACCGGCAGATGCGCACGAGAGGCAATCGCCAGGTGCGCCGGATCTTTCCAGTGCGCAAGATCGGCCGAACGAACGGCCTGCGCCTCCTCCTCGATCGCAGGAGCAAACAGGAAGGCCGGCAGGATCCCAGCCAACCGCGCGATTTCCATCGCGGTACAAGCGGACTCCAGCGCGTCGATGTGCTCGGCCATGAAGGGCCCCTTCATGGGGTAGACGAGGTCTAGCGCTGGATCGGCAACGGCGCGCGCGCCAGCCAGGGCGAACGGCTCCGCAGCGCGGATCAAAACGGGCGCTTCGGGCGCGGCAGCCTCTCGCTGGTTCGCGAGCTTCAGAGTCATGGCCCTCGCCGATGAGATAAGCATGCACGGCGCCGTTACCCCCGGCGCGAACCCCGTCTCCGCCGGCAGCAGGGTGAAGACATCGTCCACCCGGATCGGCCAGCCGTGCCGAAGGGCGTCGATTGCCAGCGCGACGCGCCGGGCGGCCGGGGAGAAGACGCCCTCACTCAGAGCGCGAACTCCGTGATGAGAGGCACGTGGTCACTCGGCTTCTCCCAGCGACGGGTCTCTTCCACGAACCGGTGGGCACGGGCCTGCGGCGCAAGGGAGGGCGAAGCCCACATGTGGTCGAGCCGACGACCCTGGTCCTTCTGGCGCCAGTAGCTGCGGTACGACCACCAGGAGTAGTTACGTTCCGGTGCGGGAATAAACTGCCGTCCCAAGTCCACCCATCCGTGAGCGTCGCGAAAGGTGTCAAGCGTCTCGACTTCGATCGGTGTATGACTCACCACCTTGAGCAGCGCCTTGTGATCGTAGACGTCGCACTCAAGCGGCGCCACGTTGAAGTCGCCCACAATCAGCGTCGGCCTCTCGATCGACTCCGCCCAAAGGGTCATGCGGCCGAGGAAGTCGAGCTTCTGACCGAACTTCGCATTCTGCTCACGGTCCGGAATGTCACCGCCAGCAGGGATGTAGACGTTCTCGATAATCACGCCGCCGCCGGGCCCAAGCAGTTCGACGCCAATGTGGCGGGCCTCACCGTTGTCCTGCCAGTCATGCTTCGAAAAGTCGCGAAAGGGGATGCGGCTGACGGTCGCGACGCCGTGATATCCCTTTTGGCCGTGCACGGCGCGATGGATGTACCCCGCCCTCTCGAAAGCTTCGTGCGGGAACAGATGCTCCGCACACTTGATCTCTTGCAGGCAGAGCACATCCGGCGCTTGCTCCGCCAGAAACCGCTCTACCTGATCGATGCGCAGGCGGACCGAATTGATGTTCCAGGTGGCGACGCTGATCATGGAGGGCCTTTAGAAGCGAGGATCCCGAAATGCCAGTGGCCGCGTCAAAAGCCCATCGAGCGGCAGAGGACAATCGCTGATCCCGAAAATGGAAAACCCTCGAGCCGGGGGCAGAGGCTCGAGGGTTCCATTTGAGCGTTCGTCACGCTTATCAGCTAGCTCACCAGGAGGCGTGGGCAACAGGGGGGAAACCCGCCTCAAGCCTTGCTGACAGCCCCTATGTAGGACGCGTTGCATTGCTGCCAAGTGAACGACTGACAGGATCTTGTCGCAACTTGTCGCACGCGCACAACTCGTGGCGACCAGTGGTTTTCCTTCATCGACGAGTGCGCGGACGTGGGTCCGTCCAGCGGAATTCGGCATCCGAAACCGGCATCCCATAGCGCTGGTTGCTGAGCTTCACAGTCGTGCGCTTATTCTGCGAATCGAGAGTAACCCAGTGGCTGAGTTCAAGCCCGCCCGGGGCCGACGCCTTGCGCAAAAAGATGAGGGTGATCACCCCATATTCGGGATGAGAGCGATCGCGCACTTCGACGCTCACGACGTCTGGATTGCCGGTCGGCTTGATCGTACCGAACTTCGCGACATCACGCCGCGGGTCCAACAGGGCTCCCAGCGGACTGTTACTGATCGGCCAGCGCTGAACCTGACGCACCTCGTAATCGATCAGAGTGAGCGACTTGCCGTCACCCACGATCAGCATCGGCACGCCCTTCTGGTACTGAAAGCGGATGCGTCCCGGCCGCTTGAGCGTCAACTCACCGCTGACGGTTTGCCCCGAACGGTCGGTTTGCGTGAAGTCAGCCTTTAAGGTGCTGATTCCGCGCAGAGCTTCCACCACCTGCCCAAGCGAATCTTGCGACTGGGCATAAGCGGGAGCCGAAAACCCTGGGACAGGCGCAAGTGCAGGAACGCAAAGCGCGGCTGCAGCAGCCGCGCCCGCAAGAGTGCGTAGGGTATTGACGGTATGGTTCATGGCTTCCCCTGTGGGATCACAGCCTTGAACCAGCCGTGAACCCTTACTTGATCTTGGCTTCCTTGAACTCAACGTGCTTGCGCACGACGGGATCGTACTTCTTGAAAACCATTTTCTCAGTCGTGTTCCGCGGATTCTTCTTCGTGACGTAGAAGAATCCGGTGTCGGCGGTGGAGACCAGCCGGATCTTGACGGTTGCGGGCTTCGCCATGGCGCTTGTCCTGTTCCTTTTCAGCCGCGCCCTGGCGGCCGCTCAATCTGGTTTGCAAACGATGAGGGCGGCCCATACACGCCGCCCCGCAAGGCTGCGGCCCATGACGCAAGCTGCTCGAGAAGTCAAGCTGCAGGCCGTCCTTCACTCCTCCGGATAATCCGGTATCGGGCGCAAGACGCCGAACTCCTCACGCACAGGGGGATGGCCAAGCGGAGGAAATTCGATCGCAGGTGGCTCCAGTGCCGTTTCGGGCAGCCGATCCAGCAGGTCGCGAATCAGAGTAAGTCGCCCCAGCCGCTGATCGTTGAAATCGACGAGCGTCCAGGGAGCATGCGGAGTGTGTGTCGCCGCCAGCATGGCCTCTCGCGCTGCAGTGTAGGCCGTGTATTTCTCGCGCGCCGCCAGATCGACCGGTGAGAGCTTCCAGCGCTTCAAAGGGTCGCACAGGCGTTCTTGCAGCCGCTCCTCCTGCATCGCCTGGTCGCAGGTGAGCCAGTACTTGAACAGCAGAATCCCGTCGTCCACCAGCAGCTTCTCGAAGGCGGGCGCATGCGCAAGGAAAGTCTCAACCTCTGCGGGCGTGGCGTAGCCCATGACCCGCTCCACACCCGCGCGGTTGTACCAGCTGCGGTCGAACAGAACGATCTCACCGCGGGTGGGCAGATGCTCCACATAGCGCTGAAAGTACCACTGCCCCCGCTCGCGGTCGCTGGGTGCCGAAAGCGCCACAGTTCGGCACTGGCGGGGATTCAACACGTGGGAAATGGCGCCGATCGCACCGCCCTTCCCTGCCGTGTCCCGCCCTTCGAACAGCACGACAATACGTGCTCCGGTCGCGGCAGCCCAACGGGCCATCGAGACGAGCTCAAGCTCAAGCGGCTCCAGCGCGGCCTGATACTCCCGGCGCTTGAGCTTGCCTGGGGTCGGCATCAGGTGCTCAAGAGATAGATGGCCAAGACACCGGCGACGATACGGTACCACGCGAAAGGCGCGAAACCGGATCGGCTCACGAAGGCCATGAAGGCTTTGATGACCACCAGCGCGACTACGAACGAGACAAAAAAGCCGATCGCGATTTCGCTCCAACCCACTGCCCCGGTTCCTGCGGCAAGCGCCTCCCGCGAATCAAGCAGCTCCAGCGTTGTCGCGCCCATCATCGTCGGAACGGCAAGGAAGAAGCTGAATTCGGCTGCGGTGCGCCGCTCGATGCCCATTGCCAGAGCGCCCATGATCGTGGCGCCCGACCGGCTCACTCCGGGCACCATCGCAAGGCATTGGGCTATACCGACGCCGAGACATTGCTTGGCAGGCAGCTCCGCGACTCCCGTCAGCGGCCCGGGCTTGGCGACCTTTTCAATCGCGAGAATGGCAATGCCGCCCAGCACGAGAGCGTAACCGACGATCACCGGAGCGCCCAGCATCACATCGATATAGTCCTTGAGTGCGAGACCCAGGACCGCAGACGGGATGAACGCCAGCAGCACATTGCGCACGAAGCGCACGCTGACGGGGTTAAGTGTCAACAGACCAGCACCGACCGCCCAGAACGTGCGCCAGAACTGCACCACGACAGCCAAGATGGCACCCAGCTGGATGACGATGTTGAACACCTTCCAGGTTCCCGCGTCGTAACCGAACAGCTCCGATGCGAGAATAAGGTGGCCGGTAGAGGATACCGGAAGGAACTCTGTGAGGCCCTCGACGATACCGAGGAGGATAGCGGTGAGGGTCAGGTTCATCGGCGCAAAGACATGCCGTGCCGTCCCGCCAAGTCAACCGTTCAAATGCCGCAGCGCACAACATTGCTGTGGGTGGCCGGCCTTTCGCACGAAAAGCCGGCCACGCTGCTACGCCTTACCAGATGCGGACACGTTCGGCGGGAGCGAGATAGAGCGCGTCGTCCGGCTTCACATCAAACGCGCGGTACCACTCGTCGAAATTGCGCACGACCCCGTTCACGCGCACATCGTTCGGTGAGTGCGGATCGGTGATGAGATACTGCCGCGCCTGCTGATCGCGGATCTTCTGACGCCAGACTTGCGCCCAGGCCATGAAGAAGCGCTGATCGCCCGTCATGCCATCGATGACCGGTGCTTCCTTGCCGTTGAGCGACAGCTTGTACGCGCGATAAGCGAGGCTAAGGCCCCCGACGTCGCCGATGTTTTCACCCATGGTGAGGCGACCGTTGACGCAGGTCTTCCCCTCGTCGAACGGGCAGAAGCTGTCGTACTGGGCGGCCAGCTTGTCCTGCAGCTTCTGGAAGTTGGCCTTGTCCTGAGGCGTCCACCAGTCGCGCAAGTTACCTTCGCCGTCGGACTTCGCACCCTGATCGTCGAAGCCGTGACCCATTTCGTGGCCGATTACCGCTCCGATAGCGCCATAATTCACAGCCGGGTCGGCGGAGAGATTGAAGAATGGCGGCTGAAGGATCGCAGCCGGGAACACGATCTCGTTCATAGGCGGATTGTAGTAGGCGTTGACCGTCTGTGGCAGCATGAACCACTCGCTTCGGTCCACCGGCTTGCCGATGCGGCGCATCTGGTCCTGCTGCTGCCAAGCCGCGGCAGCCAGGGCATTGCCCAGAGCGTCGTTCGCAGAGACCTCAAGCCCCTCATAGGTCTTGTACTCCTCGGGCGCGCCGATCTTCGTCACGAACGAGTCGAGCTTGGCCTGCGCCTCCTTTCGGGTGTCCGCTCCCATCCAGGAGAGGTCCTGCAGATTGGCCGCCATCGCCTTGCGCAAGTTTGCGACGAGATCCTCCATCGCCGCCTTCTCCTGCGGGGGATAGTACCGGGCCGCATAGATCTTGCCGAGGAGTTCACCCAGCTGGTCTTCCACAGCCGAGATGCCGCGCTTCCAGCGCGGACGCTGCTCCGGCTGCCCGCTTAGAACCTTGCCGTAGAAGGCAAAACTTGCCTCGTCGATCTCGGTTGGCAGGTACGAAGCGTGACCCATGACGAAGCGCGCCGCGAGCCAGGCCTGCCACGTAGCGACCGGAACCTGATCCACGAGCTTCAGAGTCGCGGGCAAACCGCCGCCGAACAGCGCGGGCGCCTCTGCGGGACTGATGCCCGCTTCCTTCAGCTCGTCCGCCGTCGGAGGAATCTGATAGCCGATCACGTAATCGGGAGAGACACCGAGCGACTGCAAGAAAGCCCTCATTTCGCCGGGCTGGGCCAGCGCCTCGGCTTCCTGAAGGGATAGTTTGTTATACGTGAGGTCGCGATTACGCTGGGCGGCCCGGTCCCACTTCGCCTGCGCCATTCGGGTTTCGAGTGCCATGACCGACTGCGCCGCAGCCGCAGGGTCGGCATAGTTCAGCTTGCCGAGGACGAAAGTCAGGTAATCGAGGTACTTGGCGCGGATCGCCTTGGATTGATCGTCCTGCTTCAGATAGTAGTCCCGGTCGGGAAGGCCCAGTCCGCCCTGCTTCAAGTAGAGCGCGTAGATCTCGCTCTGCTTTGAATCGGCATCCACCTCGACGCTTAAAGGCGAGGCGTAGCCGGGCTGCGCGAAGAGCGACATCAGCTTGGTAGGCGTGTCGGCCGCGTAGATCTTCGCGAGGTGCGGCTGAAGCGGTGCAAGGCCCTTGGCGTTGATCGCCTCGACGTTGGTGAAGGCCTTGTAGGCGTCAGCGAGCCGCGCTTCGTCATGTCCGGCAGTCGCCCGCTTCGCGCTCAGTTCATCAAGGATCCCGCGAGTCCTTTCGATCGAGAGATCGTCGAGGATGATGAAGGAGCCATAGCGCGCCTTGTCGGCAGGAATTTCTGCCTCTGCCAGCCACTTGCCATTGACGTACTGGTTGAAGTCATCCCCCGGCTTGACGCTCGGATCGACGTAGCGGGTCTGAACGCCGAAGGCGCCCCAGTCGCCTTCGGCAGTCGCGGTGTTCTTAGCGGCCTCTTGAGAGGACGGCGTCTGCTGCGCGGAGAGCGGCGCTGCGGTGAGGGCAAGCGCGGAAAGCGAGACGGCCGCCAGGAGTGATTGAAAACGAATAGCCAAGACCAAGGTCCTTCTTTTCGGCGGAAGCGGAAAAATCGAAGTCACGCCACACGCTTGGGCGTCAATACCCTTCACTTAGGCGCAATAACGCCACAATCCAGTCCCCCGCATGCGTTGCCTGAGGCGCGAAGAGATCAGGAGATGGTGGACACCTGCGGCGCGTCGAACTGCAGCGCCGCGAGGCGCGCATAGAGGCCGCCAGCTTGGCTAAGCTGCTCGTGAGAGCCCTCCTCGACGATGCGACCTTCATCCATCACGATGATGCGGTCGGCCTTGCGCACGGTGGCGAGGCGGTGGGCAATGACCAGCGTGGTGCGGTTCTCCATCAGCCGCTCAAGCGCGTCCTGAACCAGCCTTTCGCTCTCCGCGTCGAGAGCGCTGGTAGCTTCGTCGAGGAGCAGGATGGGCGCATCGCGCAGGATGGCACGCGCAATCGCAATGCGCTGTCGCTGACCGCCAGACAAGCGTGCGCCACTCTCGCCAAGAAAGGTGTCGAGACCGTCAGGCAAGTCGCGCAGGAACGCTTCCGCATTCGCCATCCTTGCTGCGTCCCAGATCGCCTCATCGCTGGCGTCCCACTCACCGTACCGCAGGTTATCGCGCGCGCTCGCTGCAAAGAGAACGCCTTCCTGAGGCACAAGCGCCATGCGCCGGCGAATATCAGCAGGGTCTGCGGAGGTCAGAGGCACTCCGTCGATCTTGATGGTGCCGCTCTGAGGATCGTAGAATCTCTCCGCCAACAGGAACAAGGTCGATTTGCCCGCACCCGAAGGCCCCACAATGGCGACCGTCTCACCCGGCTCTACCACGAGCGAAAACTCGCGAATCGATGCCTGCTGTGGGCGGGTTGGATAGCGGAACGTCACGCGCTCGAACGCCAGTTGCCCCCGCGGAGGATGCGGCAGCACCTGGGGACGCGGCGGTGGCGCGATGACGGGTTGCTCTTGCAGCAACTCCGCGAGCCGGCTCGCCGCGCCGGCGCCACGAACGAGATCGCCGTAGACCTCGGTCAGCGACCCGAATGCGCCCGCCACGATGCCGCCAGTCACCACGAAAGCGGCGATCGTGCCGCCTGTAATGGTTCCGTTGGCAACATCGATCGCCCCCCGCCACATCAGCAGCGTAATCGAGCCGAAGATGAGAAACATGATGACCGCGGTCATGATGGCCCGGATCATGATGCGCCGCTTGGCTGTGTCGAAAGTCCTCTCCACTGCCACGCCAAAGCGCCGGGTTTCGCGCCCTTCCTGGTTGAAGGCCTGAACGACGCGAAGGGCGCCGAGGACCTCGGATACCAGAGCGCCGATGTCTGCCACGCGATCCTGGCTGACGCGGGACACCGCGCGCAAACGCCGCCCGAAAAAGGCAATCGGCAAGATAACCACAGGTATGGCGACGATCAGGCCCAGCGTCAGCTGAGGCGCCAGCGCAAAGAGGTAGATCACGCCTCCGAACGCCATGATCACGTTGCGGAGCGCCACCGAAACCGTGGAGCCCACCACCTGCTCCACAATGGCGGTGTCCGAAGTGAGCCGGGAGGATATCTCCTTGGGGCTGTTCTCCTCGAAAAAGCTGGGCGACAGGCGCAGGAGGTTGGACTGCACGGCCAATCGCAGATCAGCCACTACTCGCTCCGCAAGCCATGAGACGCTGTAGAAGCGCACGGCCGTGCCGACTGCCAGCACCACCACGATCATCAGCAGATACTGAAACCACCGCCCGATGTCGTCCGCCCCACCGCCTTCTGAAAAGCCGCGGTCGATCACGAGGCGAAAGCCAGCAGGTATCGCCAGAGTCGCGGTGGCTGTTACGACCAGCGCAACGCCCGCAGCGGCCAGGCGGCCAGGGTACTGTAATAGCTGTCGCCACACCATCGATAGCGGAGACAGGCTGCGTCGGCGCGGCTCGCCGGTTGTGGCCACACCTGTTGTTTCGCCCTCTGCGGGCGCGGTCTTGCCCGCGGCAGCTCTCATGAGCAGGCGCCTTACAGGCTCGAGTGAGCAAGGGAAAGCCCCGGATACACCCGACATCTGCCTGCCTTACGGGCACTCTGCGCGGCATCTCGCATATGCCGCATTGCACAAAATCTAAACCCGTCCCACATTATGTTCCTGTGTGGCCGGAAATCCGGCCAAGGAGATTTCGAACGTGCTTTATAATGCCTACGAACTTCAACGCACCATGCTAAGCGGGGCGGCAGCTTGGGCGTCTATAGGGGCCGAGGTGCTTTCCAATCCGGCACTTCCGGTGGGCTATTTCGGCTTCGGACCTGTCGTGGCTTCGGCACTCGATGTGTTCGCACATGCAGCAACACCCCGCGGCAAACCGACGTTCGACATCCAGGAAGTCACTGTCGACGAAAGCACGTGGGGCGTCACGGAGTCGATCGTGCTGCATCGCCCGTTCGGCAACTTGCTGCGTTTCGAGCACGAGGGCTTGCCCGAGAATGCGCCGAACCTGCTGATCGTTGCGCCTATGAGCGGACACTACGCTACCCTCCTGCGCGGCACCGTCGCTCGCATGGTGGAGTCCAGCCGCGTATACGTGACGGACTGGGCCGATGCGAAGATGGTGCCGGTGGAAGCGGGCAGCTTCGATCTGGACGACTATATCGATTACCTGATCGGCTTCCTGGAGCACATCGGACCCGGCACCCATGTGCTCGCCGTCTGTCAGCCGTCCGTTCCCGCGCTCGCCGCGACGGCGGTCATGTCGGCAGACGACCATGCCTGCCGACCCGCGACGCTCACCATGATGGGTGGGCCGATCGACACGCGCGAGGCTCCGACCAGCGTCAACGATGTGGCGATGCAGCAGCCCCTCGCCTGGTTCGAGAACAACGTCATCGCCACAGTTCCGCTATCGTACCCTGGCACCGGTCGACGGGTCTATCCCGGGTTCCTGCAACTCGCGGGGTTCCTGTCCATGAACCTGGGCAGCCACCTGATGAGCCACTGGGCCATGTTCAAGCACCTCGTCGCGGGCGACGGAGAAAGCGCCGCCGCGAGCAAGGCCTTCTACGACGAATACCGTTCGGTCTGCGACCTCACTGCGGAGTTCTACCTTCAGACAGTGGAGCACGTTTTCCAGAAGCACTCGTTGCCGAAGGGTGAATTCGTTCACCGCGGCAAGCGGATCGACCTTACCGCCATCAACGACACGGCGCTGCTGGCCATCGAGGGTGAAAAGGACGATATTTCGGGAATCGGACAGACGCGAGCGGCACTTCACCTCGCCACCGGACTGCCTGAGGCGCGCAAGAAGTACTATCTGGCGCAGGATGTCGGTCACTACGGCATCTTCAATGGCAGCAAGTGGCGCAACCGCATCGCTCCTGTTCTGGAAGAGTGGATCGAGACGCACCGGACGGCGCCTCTGGGGGCCCACTCCTGATCGCATCAGGCTCATCGCTGACCACGGGCTAGCAGAGTCGATGGTGAGAGGGGTTCGGCTCAGGCTGGAAAAGCGCGGATAATCCGCTAGCTTGTGGCCATGACAGAAATTCTGGGAAGGCGAGACATTCTGAAGGGTGCTTTGAGCCTGGGCGCGGGACTTACCGCGTCCGGCTGGGCCCTTTCGGCACAAGCGCAATCCGGCAGTACACAACCCGGCAGTCCGACGGATGCTCTGACTTCACGTACGGGTTCGCTGGCGTCGGGCCCGTCCTCGCCCGTTGGCACACCTGAGTACGACCGCCGCATCCTGGCAACTGCCAAGGCACAGGCAGAGCGCGTCGGAGCCAAGCTTTGGCGTACCGATCTGGTCGGCATCGCGGATTTTTCGCGCCCATCGTGGGAACCCCGATTGCACTTCGCGAATCTGGAAAACGGTACGGTGCGATCTTTCCTGCTCGCACATGGCAAAGGCTCCGATCGGGAGCATAGCGGTTGGCTACAGAACTTCTCCGATCTGCCCGGCTCGGAAGCGACATCGCGTGGCGCCTATCTCACCTGCGAGTGGTACACCGGCAAGTACGGCACTTCGATCCGTCTCGTCGGGCTCGATCCGGATAACGCAACCGCCTTGCAGCGCGCGATCGTCATGCACTCCGCCTGGTATGTAGACCGTGGGATGATCGACAAGTGGGGCAAGATCGGCCGAAGCGAGGGCTGTTTCGCCATGAGCCAGCCCGACTTCAAGGAAGCGCTGTGGCACCTGTCCGGCGGACGCCTGCTTTTCGCAGACCGCATCACCTAGCCTGCGCCGGAGGGCCGGATGGAATCGACACCGTTGCGCGCTGATGTTAGGCACGCCTGATGGAAGCCACACTGAGCGGAGCCAAGCGGGCCGAACCTACCGACGCGCGCCAGGTACGCTCGCGCAAGGCCCTCAACGAAGCACTGTTGGCGCTTCTTGAGGAGAAGCCGTTCGACCAGATCACCATTCGCGAAATCAGTGCCCGGGCCGGCACGGGATACGCGACGTTCTTTCGTCATTACGAGACGAAGGAAGCGCTCCTGGGCGACGTCGCCTCAGAGGAAATCGCCGGTCTCCTGGCGATGACACTGCCGATCCTGCGGCAGGCTAACAGCTACGAGTCCACGCTCGCACTTTGCCGGTATGTAGGAGCGCATGGAAAGCTCTGGTCGGCGCTTCTCGCGGGAGGAGCAGCGGGGATCGTGCGCGGCGAGTTCATCCGACAGGCCCGTGAACTCCCCGGCGATTTGCAGCGACCTGACGGTTGGCTCCCCGCCGACTTGGGGGTCGTTCATGGCACAGGCTCCATGATCGACGCTCTCGCATGGTGGCTTACCGTCGGCACTGACTACTCGGATGAGGAGTTTGCCGGGATCGTGCACCGCCTCGTCATCGCCCCATTGGTCGGCGACGTGAAGACTGAGCTTTGAAGAGCCATTGGATCGCGCAACCTGATGAGCAGGAGTGGCTAGATTCTGTGATCCGGCCTATATCGTAGCGGATGCGGCGCGACACCGATACTCAGGCGGATGATGACCTTCTTGCTGGCGCTGACTGGCCTACCTTCGGCTGGAGTGACGACGTGCGGCCGGCGCTTGCTCGGGCCATTGCGCAGGGTCAGGCAGCCGCGCTTGCAACGCTCTACAAGGTAGAGGGCAGCGCACCGCGGGGACCGGGTGCGCAAATGCTCTTCGTCGGCAACGAAGCGACCGGCTACTTTTCCGGTGATTGCATAGAGGGCGACGTCGCGGGCCACGCCCGCCAGGTCCTTGCCGATGGGCAGCCGCAACGCCTGCACTATGGCATGGGCAGCCCCTGGATCGACATCCGACTGCGGTGCGGAGGGGCTCTGCATATATTGGTGGAGCGGATTGCACCTGACAGCGCGTCTGCCTCGCACTTGCTTGCCATGGCGCAACACAGGCAAGTCTGCGTCTGGCGCAGCGACGGCACCATGCAACAGATTGTTGAAGGGGTAGCACCTCTGCTCTCCTTCTCGGACGAGCCTTTTGCCGTGGCTCGCCGCTTCGACCCGCCGCGCCGCCTGATCGTCTCAGGCGGCGATCCCGGCGCTCTGGCACTGGCACGGCTGGGAACGCTGACCGGATTCGAGGCGATCCTGGTTCGGCCTCACGGTCCTGAAGACGCCCCCCCGTTCCCTGTCGCTCAGTACGTGCGGGTTCCGGTGAGCGAGGCGCTTGATCACCTGGGCCTTGATCGCTGGACCGCCTATGTGGGCGCAACTCACGAGGATGAGCATGACCTCGGCGGATGCTTGTCCGCGCTTCGGGGCGGAGCTGGATACGTGGCGATGATTGGCGCCAAATCTCGCGCGCCGGGCCGTCTGGCCGCACTGCGCGATGCAGGAGCCACACAGGAAGAGCTCGCCCGGTTACGCCTCTCACCCGGCATCGCCGGACTGGGCAAAGCGCCTTGGGAGGTCGCCACCGGAATACTGGCCGAGGTGATGCAAGCTCTGAACCCGGCGCAGGAACGCGCTTGAAACTGGCCGCAGTCGTACTCGCGGCCGGTTCGGCGACCCGCTTCGGCAGCGACAAACTTTCGGCGCCGTTCCATGGCGAACCCCTGGTCTTCCATGCCATTCGCGCCGCCCGCGCCGCACCGGTCGAGAAGGTTGTCATCGTCGCGCACCCTGCGCTGAACATCGGTGTGTGGGCGGGAGAGCCTTGTACCGAGGTCGTGCGCATGACCAGTGACGGCCTCTCCATCTCCCTCCGTGCCGGATTGTCTGCAAGCGGCGAGGTCGACGGCCTCTTCGTCTTCCTCGGAGACATGCCTCTGGTGCCGCACAATGCCGCACAACGGCTCGCCGAGAAGATCGGAGATCACTATGCCGCCCTTCCCCGCTACCACGGCACCCCAGGTCACCCCGTTCTGTTGTCCTGCCGCGCCTTTGCCGATGTCCTCACACTGACGGGCGATGCTGGGGCCGCCAAGCTGCTGCGCGCTCGCAGCGATGTGCTGTTTGACGACTGTCCAAATCCGCTTATTCATCTGGATGTAGACCGCCCCGAGGATCTCGGGTGGCTGGCGAGACGCGGGCGGGAAGAAGAAGAATAGAAAAGAGGCCGTGCGCCAGGGACCGGCGGCCCGACCGGAGAGCGCATTGATGACGGATTTCGGCCCGCTGTTCACCCCGTTCCAGCTCGGCAAATTCACCTTGCCCAACCGGATCGTCTTCCCGCCGATGGGATTGCAGGTCTGCGAGGGCGGCATTCCCGGCGACGAGGCGGCCGAGTATTACGCGCGGCGCGCGGCGGGCGGCGCCAGCCTCGTCATGACCGAGGGCGTCTACATCGATCACCCCTCTTCCGGAGATAACCCGCTGCTAGGCCGCTTCCACGGTGAGGATGCGTTCGCAGCCTGGAAGAACGTCGCTGCGAAAGTTCATGCGGCAGGGGGCATCTGCGTGCCCGAACTCTGGCACGTCGGCCTGATCTACAGAGGGCCGGACGTGCTCACCGGGGGGCCGCTCGCTTACCGTCCGGAGCTGGGGCAAGTCAGTCCGTCAGGGTACATCGACCCTCAGAACAAGGTCTGCGAAGAGATGACCCAAGCGCAGATCGATGAGGTCATCGCCGCCTATGCCCGTGGCGCGCGCAAGGCAGTGGAACTCGGCTTCGATGGAGTCGAACTGCATGGCGCGCACGGCTACATCATCGACCAATTCCTCTGGAAGGCGCTCAACCGTCGGACCGACAGATACGGCGGATCCCCTCGGGCCCGCGGGCAGTTCGCTGCGGAGGTGATCCGCGCATGCCGTGCGGAGATGGCGCCCGGCATGCCGCTGATCATGCGGATCTCGCAGTGGAAGATGGTCGACTACAACGCTCGGCTGACGGAAACGCCGCAGGAGCTGGAGGAACTGCTAGCACCCCTCGTCGAAGCCGGTGTCGACTTGTTCGACTGTTCCCAGCGGCGCTTCTGGGAGCCCACTTTCGATGATGGCACGGACTATAACCTCGCGGCGTGGACGAAGAAGGTCACAGGCGTGCCAACCTGCACGATCGGATCGATCGGACTGGATAGCGACTTTTTCGTCAGCCTCGGCGAGGGCAGAGCCTCTGAACTCGACTTGCGCAACCTCGACGAACTGATGCGGCGTTTCGACCGGGGCGACTTCGATCTCGTCGCGGTCGGGAGAGCAATGATCGCGGAGCCAGATTGGCCGAAGCTGGTCCAGGCGGGAAGGCTTGACCGGTTAAAGCCCTTCACACCCAAGGCGCTCGACGAGGCGCTGATAGCACATGTAACGGATTGAAGGTGAAGCGGCCAAATTGTCGCGTCTCATCGCGACGGCCCCTTGCTCCCTATCGATTGCTCGACAGCCCTCAGATGCTTGCGCGCCTCATCGAGATGCGCGCAAGCATCGGTTACGAGCCGACTTAGCTGTTCGTTAGGTGGCGCCTCTTGCGGCGCCGCAATGCCATGCAAAAACAGGCGCACGCCGAAGCGAGTCTGACGTTCGACCGATCCCGGATCCAGCACCTGCCCCCAGGCTGCACTGTTCGCAGGGCCGGCAACGATCAAATTCAGGAACGCTTGCGCCGCCTCTTGCGCATGCGGCGCCGGCAGTTGCAGCCGTCGCTCCAGCAGGCCTGCGAGATAGTCCAGAGTTGGCGCCGTGCCGGAGCGAACATTCTCCGCGCTGATCTCCGGTGTACGCACCGACTCCGCATTCGTCAGGCGCAGCAGGCGCAAACCGGCGGGACTCAAGACGTTTGCGACCAGCGTGTCTCCGATCAGCACGAGAGTCTGCTCGAAATCCTCCTGCTCCAGAGCCCGGAGCCGCTCGACCGGAACGATCCACTCGTCGATTGCGCGCGAGAGCGCAGCCTTGAACAGCCGCGTCTTGTCGCCGTAACGCGCGTAGACGGTGCGCTTAGCCATCCCAGCCGCCGCCGTGATAGCGTCGATGCTGGTGCCCTCGAATCCCTTTTCGAGAAACAGGTCGAGAGCCTTGTCGAGAAGTTCTTCATTGCTGAGCGATGGCCTGCCGGGTCGCCGTGCAACCGATCCCTGGGCGTCCTGCGCGCCAGCAGCCCGTCGCCTCTCAGACGAACGCATCTGTCCCCCTACTCGTACCGTCACCCTGCCCGCCTAGCCGACGAGCAGAGATGGAGCAACCCGTTTGAAACGCATCAGGTTTCATTCATCCTTCATTTCGCACGTGACAAGACCAGTGCCGAATGGTAATGAAACGACAAAGGTGACTATCGCAAAAGACGACACACTTCGCATCGCTCACCTAGAAAAACGGAGAATGTGAGGATGACTTTGAATACGGCACCGCTCACTCCACGAATCGGGTCGGAACTGAAGATCGCGAAGGCAGATCTTCTGAGCGGAAATCATGCGCACGCCATCCGAGACCTGCTGGTCGAACGCGGCGCTGTTGTAATCCGCGGGCTTCATCTTGATGATGAGGAACTGCGGACTGCGGCGCGCACGCTGGGCGACCTGCGGGTGGGAACCGCGAAGAGAGGCGCCGATGGCAAGGTCCTGAAGGAAGGCGATGAAGGCGTCCTCAAGGTAAGCCTCGATCCGAAGGTGAACCCCGACTACGCGCGCTTCCTCTTCGGAAACCTGCTATGGCACATGGACGGCACTTACGAGGCCGTGCCGCCGTTTGCGACGCTATTCACGCCCCACCATCTTTCCATGCAGGGCGGCGACACGATGTTCGCAAGCACATACGCCGCGTACGAGGACCTGCCAGCGGAAGAGCAGGCCTTCTTGGATACCTTGCGGGTGGTCCATACCATGCAAGCCGCCTTGTTCCCGGCGAAGCGCGATTGCACACCGGAAGAGTTTGCTATCTGGTCCAGCTATCCGCAGCGCTCCCACCCGCTGGTCTGGCAGCATAAATCGGGACGCAAGTCGCTCGTGCTCAGCACCTCGGCAGCATACGTCGAAGGCATGCATCCGGCCGAAAGCCACGATCTGCTCCAGCGCCTGATGCTCCATACCGTCCAGGACAAATACACCTACCGCCACAAGTGGCAGGAAGGCGATCTGGCGATCTGGGACAACACCGGCGTCATGCATCGCGCCATGCCCTTCGAAGAGGGCAGCAAGCGCGAGTTTCATCGCTGCACATTGAACGGCGAGGAGCCGATTACCGCACCTGCCCGGGAACTGGCCGAGAGCGCCTGACATCCGCATTCGATAAGGAGAGTGACCCATGCAAGTCGGCGTTCATCTCGGATTCCAGAACCTTCACGGCCTTCCCGATTACGAGTTCTTCCGCAAGGAAACCCAACTGGCCATCGAGGCCGAAGCCATGGGTTTCGACTTCGCAGCCATGGTGGAGCACCACTTCACCGATTATGCCGCCTGCCCCGATCCCCTCCAGGCCCTGAGCTACGTCGCCGCCAAGACCAAGACGATCAAGCTGATGCCCGCCGCTGTCATCCTGCCATGGAACGATCCGCTGCGGGTGGTCGAGAAGACGGCGATGCTTGACGCCTTGTGTGAAGGCCGTCTGCACTTGGGAATGGGTCGCGGCGCGGCGCGGCGCGAGTTCGACAAGTTTGGCGTCACGCTGCACGACTCGCGCGAAATGTTCGACGAGGCCGCGCTCATCATCATGGACGGCCTTGAGAGCGGCTACGTCGAGGCAGACACCAAATGGTACAAGCAGCCGCGCGCTGAAATCCGACCTCGCCCTCAGGGCTGGAGCCGCGACCGGTGCGTCATGGTTTCGATGTCACCGTCCTCCTGCGAAGTTGCAGCAGACTATGGACTGAAGGCCCTGCGCTTCAGCCAGGGAGACTGGTCGAAGACGCTGCCGGAGATCGACAAGTACCGCAACACCTTCCGCGAAAAGCACGGGAAGCAAGCACCGCCCTTCATCATCTCGGACTTCATGGTCTGCTTCGCCGACCGTGCGAAGGTGACCGACTACACCGATAAGTACTTCGCCGCGCAATTCCGGCAGGTTGCGAACCATTACGAGTTCATGAGCCCGCATTTCAAGGACCTGCCGAGCTACGCCACTTACGCCTATATGGGTGATATGGCGGCGGCACGCGGGGGACCGGACAAAGCGTACAAGGACTATGTCGACGGTAATCTGATCGGTACGCCGGACGAGCTCTACGAAAAGCACCTCATGCGCAAGGCAATGGTGGGCGACTATGAGATTATCGCCAACTTCAGCTTCGGCGGCATGCCGTACGAAGATGTTTACGAGCAGATGAAGTTGTTTGCAGACAAGGTGATGCCGCGGCTCAAGGCGGAGGAGCCGGTACCAGCCTGAGCAACCGCGTCCCGGGCAGGCTTGGCACCACGGGAGGGGTACCGCCGCACATGTAGTCACCCCGCCCGGACCATCTGCCGCCGCGCGCCCTTGAGGGGCAGACGCTTGCAGATACCATACTAACGAGAAAGAGGAGGGAGAGGATGACGGAGATATCAGGCCGCACTGCGGTCGTCACCGGCGGAGGCAGCGGCATCGGCATGGGCCTCGCCAAGGCTCTCGCTCGCGAGGGCGCACGGGTTGCCGTGGCCGACATCATGCTGGGCAATGCTGAGAACGTGGCGGAGGCCATCCGGGCCGCCGGTGGCGAGGCAATCGCCGTCGAATGCGACGTGTGTGAGCGCTCCGCGATTGCCGCGATGAAAGACGCAGTGCACGCCGCCTATGGGCCGGTACAGCTCCTGTTCGCCAACGCTGGCGCAACCTCCTTCGACCCGCTGATGGATATGTCGGACGAGGACGTCGACTGGATACTCCAGGTCAACCTGCACGGCGTCATGAACACGACGCGCGCCTTCCTGCCCGACATGATTGCCGCACGTGAGGGCCATGTCTGCGCCACCGCCTCCATGGCGGGACTGCTGCCAGGCTGGATTCCCGAGCATGCACCTTATTCGGCTGCGAAGGCGGGCATCATCGGCCTGATGATGAACCTGTCGCTCGAAATGGCCGAGCACAACATCCACACGACCTCCTATTGCCCGGGCGGCGTGGCCACGGGAATGAAGGCCAACAATTCGCGCTATCGGCCTACCCGCTTCGGCGGCCCGACTGACGGCATGGTACATGTGAGCGAAGCGTCTGCAGTGGCTCACTCTCACGACTTCTACACACCCGAAGCGATTGCGCCGATGGTGCTTGATGCCGTGCGCCATAACCGCGCCTTCGTTTTCGACCACCCCGATCAGCGCGAGCATTTCCGGCGCACCTATTCGGGCGTCGTCGAAGCGTGTTATGATGCCGCCGACGAGTGGCACCGCGACCATGGAACGCCGAAGGCAAATCCGAACGGCGCAATGCTGCTCGAAAGCTAGAAAATGCCAAGAGGATGCAGAGATGAGTGACCTGAACGTTCGTCCATTGACCGAAGGCCGCGACTTCGGCGTGAGGCTTCGCGGCCTCACGTTTGAACAGACGCAGGATCCTGAGATTCGCACGCAGGTAAACGCGCTGTTCGAACGGCACGGGATGATCGTGTTCGAGGATGTCGAGCCTACCGGGCGGATGCATGTTGCTCTCTCGGACATCTTCGGGCCGATGAAGGATCACCCCAGCAAGGCAGTGCCCCGGGTGGACCAGGATTCCATGCCAGGCGTCATCGACATGACCTGCAAACCGTACCCCGAGGGACGGATCGAGATCGATGGAAAGGAGGTCACCCAATGGCTGCCCTGGCACTTCGATCATGCCTACAACAACGAACTCAATCGCGCAGGCGTGCTGCGCGCGCTCGACATCCCGCCTGAGGGTGGGCTGACCGGCTTCGTTGACGGCATCGAACTGTACGAAGCCCTCTCTCCCGAACTGCGCGAGAAGATCGAAGGATCCAACGTTCTCTACCGCATGAATGTCATCATGAAGGACTTTCACTTTGGCGCGCCTGAGAGCTACAAGTGCCTATCTGAAAATCCCTATTCCGACGCGGTGATGGAGGCCGCGCGCGACGTTCCGCGTGCAGTTCACCCGGCCGTCTGGACGCGCGAAAGCGGAGAGAAGGTGCTCCACGTTTCGCCGTGGATGGCCGAGGGCATCGAGAACAACGAGACGCCGGAGGGTAACGCTCTGCTCGACGCTGTCAGCCGGGAGGTGTTCGAAAATGCAAAGGACCTGTCCTATTGGCACGCCTGGAAACCGACGGACATGCTGATCTGGGACAACTGGCGCGTGCTGCATGCCGTCAGCGGCCACGACCCCCAGTATGGGCGCCGGATGCAACGCACCACGATCAAGGGTGATTACGGCCTCGGCTACTTCGAAGGCGGCGCATCGAGCGACAACAAGATCCTTGAGCGCACGTACTGATCCGATGATCCTCGTCATTGCGACCGTTCGCGTCGTGCCCGGTCAGGAGGCCGAGTACGAAGCAGCGGTCGCCGAGATCATGCCGAGGGTACGCGAGGCGAACCCCGGCATTCTCTTCTATCACGCGGGCCGATGCCGGGAAGAAGCAGGCACTTACCGCGTCGTCGAGGCATACGCCGACCGGGCAGCCATGGAACGCCATATCGGAAGCGCGAGCTTACAGGCGTCGCTGGCTCAGCTTCAGCCGGTGGTCGCGGACGTGGAGATCAAGCTTCACGACTTTGTCGCGTAAGGGACAGCCAGCGTGGAGAGCAGGTCCGCTTCAATCCCGAGAGCGGGTCACGCACTTCCCGTTGTGTTCGCAAGAAACGATGGGTCGATCCCCTCCGCACGCCAGGTTGCCGCCCATCGCCCGTCCACAGGCGTATTGAACAAGACCTCACGATGGCCGGAGGCGGCATACCAGCCGTGTTGGCGCATCTCGTTCTCGAGCTGCCCGCTTCCCCATCCTGCATAGCCCAGCGCAATCACCCAGTCCTTCGGGCCGCGTCCCTCAGCGATCGCACGCAACACGTCCAACGAGGCTGACATGGCGCAGAGCGGGTCCACGGTGATCGTGTCCTGACCGCTCCAATCGGTGGAATGCAGCACAAAGCCGCGGCCCGGCTCGACGGGGCCGCCATGCAGGACCTCACGGTCCGGCGCATCGCCGGGGTCGATCCCCACTTCCTCCAGGAGCCCTCGAAACCCCACGCCTTCGCGAACGTGGCCGATGCCGATGCCGAGCGCGCCATTCTCGTCATGCACGCACATCACGTTAACCGATCGCTCGAAACGAGGATCGAACATGCCGGGCATGGCGAGAAGCAGTCTTCCCGACAGGTATTGTTCTTGGGTCACGCGAGTGAATGTAGGCTATCGCGCGCACGCCGGGCAAGGCTTTCGGTCTCTTGCCGATCACCATTCGGCTCGTGGGGAATGGAGGCTTTTCTCAAGAGAGCGTCCAGCTTATGCCACCATGGCCTGTTATGGAGATTTCCGCCGCGTGACCTTGCTGTTCGATCCGCCATCCGCCCCCGTCGTACCCATCGTTGGGGCGGACACGCAGTTCCCGGTCCGGCGCATATTCTGCGTTGGCCGCAACTACGAAGCGCACGCGCGCGAAATGGGCTTCGCTCCGGAGCGCGAAGCCCCGATCTGGTTCACCAAATCGCCCGCCGCGCTGTGTACTGCCGGAGGCACGATCCCGTATCCGCCCGGAACGAAGAACTGCCATTATGAGATGGAATTCGTTGTGGCACTGGGCAGTGCCGGCTTTCGCGTGACCAGCGCCGAAGCCATGGACCTGGTTTTCGGCTATGCCTGTGGACTGGACCTCACGCGACGGGATCTGCAAAATTCTGCGAAGGAACGAGGCTTTCCGTGGGACACCGGGAAAGACTTCGAAAACGCTGCGGTGATCGGGCCTATTACGCGCGCGGCTTCGTTTGGAATTCCCGGCACACAGCGAATCTTCCTCGCACAAAACGGCACGATTCGACAGGACGCCGATCTCTCTGAGATGATCTGGGGCGTCGCCGAACTCGTCGCCGATCTCTCCCGCATGTACCACCTGGCGCCGGGTGACCTCATCTACACCGGAACGCCGGCTGGCGTTGGTCCGATCGCACCGGGCGATCTGCTGGAGGGCAGCATCGAGGGCTTAGAGCCCATCACGTTGGACATCAGCGAGCCCGAGTAGCGTCCGCCCCCTCTCTGCACAGAGGGGGCTTAACCTTCGCCGCTCAGTACCGGAACGTAGCCTGCAGAGTGACACTTCGCGGCAACGCCGGTGTACCCGTAATGTCGGGCTGCCGATCGCAATTGGTCTGCGTCAGGGTAGCACACTGGACAAATCCTCCCTTGCCGCCGCCGGTGCTGTTGCGATCGTTGGCATTGATCAGGTTGCGCTTGTTGGTCAGATTTCGCCCGATCAGAGCCAGTTCCCAGCGCCGGTCGGCCGAGAAGATCCGCATGGTGGCATCCAGCTTTGCGAAGGCTTCCTGATAGCTATCCGGATTGTAATTCGTGCTGGTGATGTAGCCGTCGGAGTAGGCGACGTCGGCTGACAGGCTTGCCATCCAGCTGCCGCTGACATCAAATTCATAGTAGCCGCCAGCATTGGCGGTCCACTTGGGAGCCTTTCTCAGGCGAACACCCGACAGGTCCTGCGACGTGTAGCGAGGCTCCAATTGCCCGGTCGCCGGATTGAATGCCAGCGACGAAGGACTGCCGACGTCGTTGAGAACAAGGTTGCAGCCAAGATCGCGTGTCTGCCCAGCATAACAATCGCCGATGTAATCCCGGAACTTGGCATCGTTCAGCGAGACTGCGGCGTGAAGGTTGAAGCCGGGCAGGCTACGCGGGTTGTATGCCGTCTGGAGTTCCAGGCCACGGACGCGCGCTTTCGCGGCGTTCTCTGTCCTAAAGGCGTGGATCTGCGTGTCGAACACCGACACTTGCAGGTCACCATAGTCGTACCAATAGCCGGTCAGGTTGAAGATGAGCTGCCGGTCTAGCAGTTCGGACTTGAAGCCCGCCTCAAAGCCCTCGACCTTCTCCGGCCTGAACGTCTGCCCCTGCGCTTGCCGCTGCGGCGTGAGGATAGCACCGGCCGTATAGCCCGCATCAAAGCCGCCGGACTTGAAGCCCTTCTTGTATGACGCGAAAAGCATCAACTCGGGAGACACGTCATACTTGACGGTGATCTCGGGCGAGAAGTTGTTGAATGTCAGCTTTGGATCGGGACTTCCCGGATATGTGGGCAGTTGCGTCACATCCACGGGGTTGTTCGGGTATGTACTGGCGGGATTATACACGAGATAGTCGCGCAGCTTCTTGATCTCGCGCGTGTAGCGTCCGCCTGCGGTGATCTGCAGTTCGGGCGTGACGTCGAACAGCACTTGTCCGAAGCCCGAATAGCTGATTTGCCGCTGGCGGGTCGTCTCAATGCCGTACAAGTTCAGCAAGAGCGTCGGCACACCGAGCTGCGTGCCCGTGAAGAGCTTCCGGTTCTCGTAGAACGCTCCGACCAGGAAGTTGACGGGTGAATCGAAGCTGGAGGCGAGGCGCAACTCCTCGGTGAACTGCTCAGAGTTGAACTTCACCGCAAAGGCGTAGTTCGGCACGATCTGGTAGGAGCCATTCGACATCAGGCTTTCCCGGATCCAATAGTACCCGGTGACGGACGTCAGCGTCAGTTCGTCCGTCAGGTCGTACTCGGCCGTTGCCGCGATCAAGGCCTGCTTGTTGTACCGCTCGCCCCGCCGATTGTTCAGGTTGAATTCGCTGATGCCCAGATAGTCAGCCGGTAAGAGGGAGGTGTAGATCACACCGTCGTTCTCGCAGTTGTTCAGAGCCGGCGTTTCCTGCGGCACGCCATAAGGACAATGCACCACGTCGGTGAAGTACGACGCGCTGCCTTCGATGTACGTGCGCGTGTACGTGCCCTTGAGCTTGAAGCTGAATCGGTCTGTGGGCGTGAAGGCCAGAGTGCCGCGCAGGAACGTCTCATCCTGTTTGGGAAAGGCATCAAGGTCATAGGGATCAATGCCTGCGGGATAGGCCTCGGATGGTAACTTCTTGATCTTGATGTAGCCGTCCATGGCTGAGTAGCGGCCGGCGAGGCGCAGGCCCAGGGTGTCCGTCAAGGGCGCCGAAACGATCAGTTCGCCGTACTTCTCATTTGCCTTGAACTCGTTACCCGCACGCGCGATCACCTCGAGGCGGTCACCCGGATCTTCCGAGGTCAGGGATATGACACCTCCAGGGCTGTTCTTTCCGAAGAACAGCGCTTGCGGTCCACGCAGTATCTCGATCTGCTTCAGATCGAGCTGCGCTGCCCGCAACAATTGGGCGCTGCTGATTTGGACGCCGTCGACGTTGAGCGAAACGACCTGGTCTATGAACGGCTGGCTCTCGCCCGATCCGACGCCGCGAAGCGAGATCGAACCACCGATCGAGCCGGAGCTCTCGCCGGTTATCAGCCCCGGCGTGAGCGATGCGATATTGTTGAGGCTTCGGACTGCGTAGCGGTCAAGCATGGCGCTGCTCAGAACCGAGATGGGGACAGGAGTCTCCTGCGCCGTCTCAGCGCGACGGCGTGCGGTGACGATGATCTCCCCCTCACTGAGGATGCGCGGGTCTTCCGCCGATATCTCTTGCGAGGCCGCCGTCTGAGCCGCAGCGGGAACGAACGTCGCACACAGTGCAAGCGGCGCGACCGTACGAAGCAAAGTCTGTGTTACCCTCATTCCTCGTCCCTCCTCGACGTCGACTATGCCGGACAGGCTCCGCCCTCCGGCATTGAGCAACCAGCCGAGGTGTCGACGCACCTTCTGTCGTTCGGCTGCTCTCATGGAGGCAGTATTAGGGGGGTAGCCCCCGATCAACCGCTGTGTGTCACTCCTCATCTATTGCCATCTAGATGTGGCTATTCGGCCGCTGACCTGTGGCTGATCCCAATCGACCCTCCTCGCCGCGGCTCCTCACCGAGGCAGAAGAGGGTCGATGGTCGACAGTTCTTTAGGCTGCTTCGATCTCTCTGGCCCTCTTTTCAGCGTGAGACTTCATCATATTCATGATGTCGCCTGACGTGATCGGCCGATCATCAGCCACCGGCTTCGATCCGCCGGAGCTCTTGGGGCTGGTATCGACGCCCTTGGCCGCTGCCTTCGCGCGCAACGCTCCGACTGTCACTTCCTCTCGCTTGAAGTTCTCGAACAGCGCGTCGTGCCGGAACCACTTGATGGCGTTGCGGTGCGTGATCTTGTCGATCTGCTCGTCGCTGAGCATGTGGCACTGCTTGTAGAGGTGCTCCGGCGCATCGGGCCACAGCGCGTCCGAGTGCGGGTAGTCGACTTCGTAAGCGACGTTCTCCTCGCCGATCTCGGCCAGGTTCTTCAGGCCATACTCGTCCCACAGGAAGCAGTGGAGGAAGTGACGCTTGACCATTTCGCTGGGCTTCAGGTCCTTGAACCGGGAGTTGGTCCAGGCGGCATGGCGCCAGTTGGAGAAGTCGGCGCGCTCCATGAAGTAGGGTACCCAGCCGATCGAACCTTCCGAGATGGCTATGCGCATGTCCGGGTATTTGTGCAGTTCCTCCAGCTGCAACCAGTCGGACAGCCCTTGGGCGACGGAGAGCGGCATCGTGGAGATCCAAGCCTCAATCGGCGTTTCCATCGAAGCATGCGGCGCCGGGTTGCCCGAGCCGATGTGCAGCGCCGTGGTCATGTCGTTCTCGGCGATGGCCTTGAACATGGGATCCCAGTAGTCGTTATGAATTGAGGGCAGCCCCTGCACTGTCGGGTTCTCGTTCATCGAGAGGACGCGGAAGCCCTTCTTTGCGCAACGGTTGATCTCCGCAACCGTGGCATCCATGTCCCAGGTCGGCAGGATCATGATCGGGATAAACCGCCCCGGGTAGGCCATGCACCATTCGTCGTAGTGCCAGTCGTTCCACGCCTGCAGGTGGCGCAGGGCCAGCTTCTTGTCGGGTGCCTTGTGGAACGTCTGCCCGTCGAAGCCGATGGAGTTGCCGAAGCACATGGAGGCGGCGATTCCGTTTACGTCCATGTCGTCGATCCGGGCGTGAACGTCATAGCAGCCCTCGCGCAGTTGGCTGAAGGAGCTTGGCTCCATGCCGTATTCCTCGAACGGACGCCCGACTACGGCGTTGAGGCCAATCAGCCCACGAACATGACCCTGATAATACCAGTAATTGTTGCCGTCCTCATCGGTTTTCAGCTTGGGGGCGCTGGCCAGCAGATCGCCGGAAAGCTGGTTGTCGAACATGTTGGGCGGTTCGCAGATATGATCATCGGTGCTGATGATCACCATGTCGTTCATTTCCATCGGTCGATCCTCTCAAGGTGAGCAGAGGGGCCGCTGATCGGCGCCTTATCCGCAAAGCTGCCCGCGCCCATCGATTGCGCCATTGATCGAGGTCAAACATGCGTGAGGCCCGCGTCATCGACAGCGCCATCCGGCATTTTGATCGCGATCAAGGTTCGGCAGCGACTCGCAGGTTAAATGAACAGCACTGTTGATTAGAACTTCGCGAGGATGCCATGTCGCTCTACAACCCGACCGTCTGCCCACCCGCCGACCAGATCGATATTCCCGCGATCCGGGCCAAGTACCTCGCCGAGCGGGACCGTCGCATCAAGAAGGAAGCCAACGACCAGTACGTCCCGACCAGCGGCAAGTACGCCGACATCTACGAGCACGATCCATACAACCCGGTGGTGCCGCGCGATCCGATCACCGGCGAGACCGACGTGGTCATCCTGGGCGCGGGCTACTGCGGCATGATGGTTGCCGCGCAGCTGAAGAAGGCTGGCATCGACGATTTCTACAACGTCGATCATGGCGGCGACTTTGGCGGCACATGGTACTGGAACCGCTATCCCGGGATCCAGTGCGACAACGATGCGCTATGCTATATGCCGTTGCTGGAAGAAACGGGCTATATGCCATCCAGGAAGTTCGCGGACGGCATCGAGATTCAGGCGCACTGCCGTATCATCGCCAAGCACTTCGGCCTTTACGACAACGCGCTGTTCCACACCCTCATCAAGACAGTGAACTGGGACCCGGCGATCAACCGCTGGCACGTGGGCACCAACCGTGGCGACCAGATCAAGGCCCGCTTCGTCGTCCTCGCCATGGGCCCCCTCAACAAGCCCAAGCTGCCCGGCATCCTGGGCATGGACGACTTCAAGGGCAAGATGTTCCACACCGCCCGCTGGGACTATGAGTACACCGGCGGCGAGTGGGGCCGTCCCGAGTTGGAGAAGCTGAAGGACAAACGCGTGGCCATCATCGGCACCGGCGCCACGGCCGTGCAGGTCGTCCCGTATCTCGGTAAATACGCCAAGCAGCTCTACGTCATCCAGCGCACCCCATCGACCATCGACTTCCGCAACAACCGTCCGACCGATCCCGAATGGTTCGCCGCGCAGCCCGACGGATGGCAGAACGCGCGTATCGAGAACTTCCACCATGCCGCCATGGAGCGGCTGTCGCCCGGCGAACCGGATCTGGTCGAGGACATCTGGACCGAGATCAGCCGCAACGTAAACGCCGAACTGGAAGCGGAAGGCTGGCCCGACGTCACGCCAGAGGAATTCGCCCGCCGCCGCGAGGTGATGGACTATCGCGTGATGGAGCGCCTGCGCGCCCGCGTCGATGCCATGGTCAACGATCCCGAAACGGCCGAGGCGCTCAAGCCCTACTACCGTTACTTGTGCAAACGGCCCTGCTCGAACGACGACTTCTACCCGACCTTCAACCGCCCGAACGTCAAACTGATCGACGTCGCTGAAACGCAGGGGCTGGAGCGCCTGACTGAGAACGGCTTCGTCCACAAGGGCGAGGAATACGAGATCGACTGCCTGATTTTCGCCTCCGGCTACGAGGTAACCAACGATCTCGACCGGCGCTGGGGCATCGATGTCATAGCCGGGCGTGAGGGGCTTTCGATCTACGACTACTGGCGCGAGGGCTTCCAGACATTCCAGGGGATGATGGCGCACAACTTCCCCAACATGTTCTTCACCGGCTTCACCCAGGCCGGAGCCAATGCCACCAACTCCAAGACGTTCATCGATCAGGGCCGCCACATCGGCTACATCGCCAGCGAAGCGATCAAGCGCGGCGTGGCAGTGGTTGAGCCCACGCAGGAGGCGCAGGACGCCTATATTGCGCACCTCCGTTCGGTCGCGGTCGACAACTCCGCCTACGTCAACGAGTGCACGCCCAGCTACTTCAACAACGAAGGCGACGCGACCAAGAAGCGCCACATCTTCGGTGAGCCCTGGGGCGAGGGCTATTACGCCTTCGAGGCCATGCTCCAGCGCTGGCGCGAGGCGGGCGAACTGAAGGGCCTCTCCCTCACCCCCGAAGCCGCTCTCGAACCAGCAGAGTGAAGAACGACGGGAGGCGCACCGGCCCGACCGCCGGGACGCCTCCAACGTCTGAGGAGGATGTCATGAACAAGCCTGAAAAGATCATCGCGGAAGACTTGTCCGAACCGCTCACCTTCCCCGCCGAGGCTTATACCAGCCGCGCTTATGCCGAAGCCGAAGGTGACCGCCTCTGGTCCAAGGTCTGGCAGCAGGCCGGTCGAGTGGAGGAGATCCCGGAGCCGGGAAATTACATCACCTACAACATCGGCCATGACTCGATCCTGATCGTGCGTGCGGACAAGGAGACCATCAAGGCCTACCACAATGTCTGTCCGCATCGCGGGCGACGGCTGGTCGGCAACAACTGCGGCGGTGGACACGGTCTTCTGCCGCAAAGCAAGGGTGAGCACAGCGCATGCGGTCGGCAGGGCGCCTTCGCCTGCCCTTATCACGCGTGGACGTTCAACGTTGACGGCAAGGCGACGCACATCCTCGACAAGGAGGACTGGCAGGGCACTCTTACCGAGGAGCGCACCAGCCTCACGCCCGTGCAGGTCGATACCTGGGGCGGATGGATCTGGATCAACATGGACCCTGCGGCGGGGCCGCTGCGGGACTATCTGGAGCCGATCGCCTCCCTGCTGGATCCGTTCGAATTCGATCAGATGCGCTACCGCTTCCGGGTATGGGGCGTGTTCGACTGTAACTGGAAGGTGGCGCTCGAAGCCTTCCTGGAGCCCTATCACGTCGCCGGCACGCATCCGCAACTCACCAAGTACGGGGACTTCTACGCCTGGTCGAAGGCGCTTGGCCTGCACGGCAACGACGGCTTCGACACCAAGGATCATGCCGCCGACGGGTCGGCCGCCGAAACCACCGTGCATCGCGCCGCGAAGGGCGAGGATGCACGCGTGAGCATCGCGCGCATGCAGCAGGAATTCTGGGACACCATCGGCGCCTCCACCACCGAGACTCTAGTGAAGGCTGCGCAGCGGCTCGTCGACGAACTCCCGGAAGGCACCGCTCCCCACGAGGTTCACCGTCATTGGATCGAGTCAGCCAAAGCCGATGATGCGATGCGCGGCGTACAGTGGCCTGCCATCACCGACGCCCAGATGGCTGCGGCGGGCCTCGCGCTGTCGATCTTCCCGAACATGAACATCCTGCCCGGTCCGACATTCGCGCTGTACTACCGCGTACGACCCTATGGCTCCGATCCCGACAGGTGCATCTATGAGGCTGTTGCGCTCGACCGCTTTGCGCCCGGCGAGGAGCCAAAGACAGAGTGGACGTTCCTGGAGCAGGATTTGAGCCAATGGCCGCACGTCATCGCACAGGACATCTCCAACATGGTGGAGATGCAACGTGGCCTGAAGTCGCGCGGCTTCCGGGGCAATCTTCCCAATCCGTGGCAGGAGCGCAAGGTCACCAACCTGCATCGCGGCCTTGCGCGCTTCATGGGGACCGGGGCGCCCGTACCGCTCGATTGAAATAAGCAGAAGGCGCGGCGGCTTGTTTGCGCAAGATCAAAGTCGCCGGCGCACCTGTGCTTCACCATCCTGTCATCAACGCTGATGCCGCCGAGCTGTTACCGGCGGTCCTGCATGGAGAGATGCCATGGCAACTGCCGCAACCACCCGCACCGCACTGAAGTACGAGATCATCAAGTCCAAGATCGGCGCACGTATCCTTAACACCAAGGACGAGCTGCTGAGCGGTGAACTGACCGATCAGATCAACGACCTGCTCGAGCAGCGCGGCGTGCTGGTATTTCCGCTGCTGCACTTCACCGACCCCGAGCAGGTCGCCTTCACCGACAGTCTCGGGGGCAATGCGCGCGAGATCCGCGGGCAGGATGTCTTCCCGATTTCGCTCGACAAGTCGATTAACAAGGAGGCCGTCGAATACCTCAAGGGCTCGCTGTTCTGGCACATCGACGGGACAATGAACTCTGTGCCGATCCGTGGCTCCATTCTGACCAGCAAGGTTCTCCCCACCTGGGGCGGCAACACTGAATTCGCCAACTGCTACGCCGCCTACGACGACCTTCCCGAGGAGACAAAGGCCGAGATCGAAGGCCTGAAGGTGGTCCATTCCATGTGGGCGTCACAACTCTATCACTGCCCCGAACCCAGCCTCGCCCAGCTCAAGGACTGGCAATCGAAGGGCGAGGTCGAGCTGCCGCTGGTGTGGACGCATCAGTCGGGCCGCAAGTCGCTGGTGCTGGGTAACACCGCACAGCAGGTGGTCGGAATGTCGCTGGCCGAGAGCGCGCGCATCCTGCACGGTCTGCGCGAGTTCGCCACCAGCGAGCCCTACCACTACAGCCACGAATGGAGCGTGGGGGACTCGGTGATGTGGGACAACACCGGCACTCTGCATCGCGCCATGCCCTACGACCCGGACTGCGGTCGCCTGCTCCACCGCACCATTCTGATGGGTGGCGAACCTTTCGCCTGACCCGGCAAACGGCTGCCGCAAGCCCCAACAGAGAGGTGCCTCATGGCTGATTTCGATTTCAACGAGCGTCTTCGCGCGGGCAATCCTTTCCCGATCATCGACCCGCGCCAAGTGCCCGCCGCCCGATACTACGACGAGGAGTTCTACAAGCTGGAGTGCGAGCAGCTATGGCCGCGCGCCTGGCAGATGGCCTGCCGCCTTGAGCAGATCCCCGAGGTCGGCGACTGGGTGGAGTACGAGAACGTCGGCAAGTCGGTGCTCGTGGTCCGCACTGCCGAGGGGGTGAAGGCCTATCACAATCACTGCCGCCACCGCGGGGTGCCGATCGCCGGCGGCGATGGCCAGTCCTCCGGCAATTGCGCGCACAGTGGCTTCATCTGCCCGTTCCACGGCTGGCGTTGGAACATGGATGGCGAGAACACCTTCGTCTACGGGCGCCAGCTGTTCGATCAGGACCAGCTCGACCACGCCGAACTCGCTTTGAAGCCGGTGAAGGTCGAGACCTGGGGCGGCTGCGCCTTCATCAACCACGACCGCGACGCACCTTCCCTGCGCGACACCTACGGCCCGGTGCTCGACCGTCTGGAAGCACACGGGATGAGCAAGCTGCGCTCCGAATGGTGGTTCGCCACCGATCTTCCCGCAAACTGGAAGATCGCGATGGAGGCCTTCATGGAAGGCTACCATGTGATGATGACTCACCCGCAGCTGCAGCGGGCGGTGCCGACGCTCTACAACCCGCGCTATGGCAACGACACTGGCGGCATCGGCCTGCCGATCGACCCCGACCAATCGGTCGCGGAGAACATCCGCAGCCAGATAGAGAACCTGGAACTGCTCAGCAATGGCATGGCGGGCATGTGCCACGCCAAGGAGGTCGAGATCGCGCGCGAACTCGTCGATGTCGACCTGCCGCCGACCGTCGCCGAGGCGGTCCCGATGTGGTTCGGGATCGTCCAGGAGGCGATCACGCGAAAGCTGCGCGAGCGCGGCGAGGACGTACCGGATCTCAATGCAGTCTGCCAATCCGATCCGGTGAATGCGGTCGAGTATCTGTTCCCGCACTATTTCCTGCTGCCGTTCTTCACCTCCATGGCCAGCTATCGTATCCGCCCGACGGGACCGGAGACGTGCCGCTTCGAGATCTGGTCCCTCACCCACTTCGCGCCGGGCGAGGAGCCGGAAGTGCCGATGGAACCCACGGTGCTGCCCTACAACAGTCAGGACTTCCCGCAGATCCCCCGACAGGACTATTCGAATATCCCGCTGCAGCAGAAGGGACTGCACAGTGAGGGCTTCGAATACATGCGACTCTCGGGCCAGGTGGAAGGCCTGATCAGCAACTATCAGAGGCTGATCGACGGCTATATTGCGGGGTGCGAGCCGGAGAAGCTGGCCACCGCCAACCGGCAGCTGGGCGGCAACTTCGATGGCCCGATCATCGAGGCGCTTCTGGTTTAACCCGGTCCGCCTTAGCCGGGATAGGGCGCTTCCTTCAGCAGACCGGCTAGGTGGGCTGCGTTGGAAGCAACCATCCCGGCTGTCTTGGTAACCTTCTCCGGCGTCTCGGGCAGATCCTTGAAATCTGTGGAGCCCATCGCCTCTCCGACCCAGTAGCAGGCGGCGACCGCCGGGATGGTCCAACCCACGTCGTTCAAAGCCTGAAACAGTTGAGCGGAGAGGAAGTGAGCACCGTCTTCATTCCCGACGATGGCCGCGACAGCGACTTTGCCATAGCTCGGCATCCGGCCTTGATCGTCCGTCTCGGAGAGGAAGGCGTCCATTCGCTCCAGCACGCGCTTGGCGACGCTGCCGATCTGACCGAGCCAAATCGGCCCGCCAAAGATGAGGACGTCGTGAGCGAGAATCTTCTCGCGCAACGCGGGCCAGTCATCACCGTCTCCTTCGTCAGACGTGACCCCCGGCTTGATGTTGAGCGCCGCCACGCGGACGGTCTCTGATATCTCGACGTCGTGCTGGTGAAAGGCTTTTCCCAGCACCGCGATCATTGCGTCAGTAGACGATGACTCGCCCTCTTCGGCCTTGAGTGTGCAATTCAGCGCGATGGCTTTGAGCGGCATGTTTCGTCTCCTCGCTGAGCACCGCAGAGCGGCGGGATCAGCCGAGGAAACGCAGCGCAGGCCCTTTCGTGCCCCTGCCCCTCAGTGCACACCTCCACTACCTAGAACAACCAGTTGATCGCAAAACACGCGGCAATCCCGACCACGATGTTCATCGGTAGACCTACTTTGATGAAGTCCGTAAACCGGTAGTTGGCGGCACCGTAGACCAACGTATTCGTCTGATAGCCAATGGGCGTGGCGAAACTGGCGCTTGCACCGAACATGATCGCCACGATGAGCGGCCTCGGGTCAGTGCCCATCGCCTCGCTAAGCCCTATGACCAGCGGCGTCATGATGACCGCAACGGCGTTGTTGGTGACCGTCTCCGTCAGAGCGCTCGTCAGTGCGTAGATCGCAAACAGAAGGACCAGAGGGGACGCATGTGTGAGCGCTGGGCGGATGAAATCCACGATCAGCTGAACTGTCCCGGCCGCCTGCAGCCCCGTGCCGAAAGCCAGCATTCCGAAGATGAGCACGAGCGTGTTGCCGTCGATCGTGCTCCACGCCTCTTCCGGCTCGATGCAACGCGTAATCAGGACCACCGCAACGCCCACGAGAGCCAGAGCCTCGATCGGCAGATTGAGCAACGCGGACCCCAGTACGACCAGGGCAAGCACCGCAGCGGCAATCGGCGCCTTTTGCCGCTTGAACGCACGCGCGGGTGCTTCCGCGACTTGCGCGAGTCCAATGTTGCTGGCGAGCGCGATTGCGGCATCCTCGCCAGCGGCGATCAGCAGACGGTCGGCGGCACGCACCCGTGCGTTGGCGAGATCGGGACCGGGAAGATGACGGGGGCGCGAAAGGCCGAGCACTCTTACCCGCAGGCGCGACAGCATCGGGATGTCTGCAAGACGGCGCCCGATTACCGGATGCGATGGTGAAACAACGGCCTCGACCAGCCGCGCATCCTCGGCTCTTTCAGGCCCGGCCGTGACGATGCCGCCGCCAATGCCGGTCAGCCCCACTCGAAAGTCCTGCTCTTCCGCCAGCGATGCCAGCTCGGCGGGGCTGGCGGAGACAACCAGTTGATCGCCCGCCTGCAACTCCACCTCGCCGAGTTGCTTGCGCAGTGTAGTCTGGCCACGCCTGATAGCGATTACCTGCACGCCTTGCCGGCGGCTGAGTCCAGTCTCCTCCAGCACCTGACCCACCAGCCGGCTATCCGCGAGCAGTACCAGGTGAGAAAGGTAGTTGTCGCTTTCGCCGTGTTCACCTGCGCCAGGTTCCTCCCGGTCAGGAAGCAGCCAAGGGCCGACGAGCCCAAGGAAGCCGATGCCTGCCACCGCCGTAATCAGGCCCACGCCGGTGATCTCGAACATCCCGAAGCCGGGTAGCCCCTGCTCCTGTGCGACGCCGTTGACCAGCAGGTTTGTCGAGGTTCCGATCAGCGTCAACGTTCCGCCCAGAATGGTGACATAAGACAGCGGAATCAGCAGACGCGTTGCACTGGTTCCAATCACCCTGCCGAGGCGCTTGATGATGGGTATCATCACGATCACCACCGGCGTGTTGTTCATCACCGCGGATGCGGCGAATGCGCCCGCACCGATCTCCGCCATCGCAAGACGCGGCCTGCGCATGGAACGGCGCAGCACCCAACCGGATATCTCTTCCAGCACTCCGGTCCGCAGGAGAGCGCCGGACAGGACGAACATGGCACCGATCGTCACGGGCGCCGTATTGCTGAAAACCTGCAGTAACTCGGATGGAGGGAGAAAACCCAGCACCATCATCAAGACTCCGGCCACCAGGGCGATCACCACCGGCGGGAGCCGTTCAGTGGCAAATGCAGTCAGGAGAACGGCGAGCAGAAACAGTCCGATGACGGCGCTGTGTTGGGCCAGAATGGGAGCAAGAGGGTGCGAAATAAAAGAACCTCCTCAAGATGGAACGCACACGCGCTCACATCGCCAATTCACTGCATCGCAGAAGGTGGCAAGCGGCGCTATCGCACCTTCATCCGATTTACTGTTCTGGCCTGCCGCTTTTGCCGGAAAGGCGCTCAGGCCGTACGGAGGATATAGCAGGGATCCGGGAACATCCCCCGGCGACAGCGCTTATCTGAGTGATCACTTCGAACGCCCTCGAGCGTGCTCGGGCGCTTCCGCGTGTAATCTGCTGGAACATTTATCCTCCGCTCCAGTTCAGAGAACGCACACGGGATCAAGGCATTGGCACAACGACCTGCAAGCCTTGCCCACGCGCCACACGGAGAAAGTGCCATGAAAAGACTCGTTCTGATAGCCGCATCCACCCTCGCCCTCACCGCCTGCGGCAGCAGCGAGAACGCGGCCGACGTGACCAACGAGATGAGTGACGCCGCAGGCTCGGCCGTCAGCGCAGTCGAAGACACCACCGCTGCCGCAGTCGGCGCAGTCACAGCTCCCATGGTGAACACAGCTGATGGGTATGTCACCAACGCTGCCATTAGCGACATGTATGAGGTTCAGTCGAGCCAACTTGCGCTGGAGAAAGCGCAGTCAGCCGAGGTGAAGCAGTTCGCTCAGAAGATGATCAACGATCATACCGCCACGACAGATCAGCTGAAGTCTACCGTGGCGTCAGCCAACCTCAACATCACCCCGCCCACATCGCTGGATTCGCGGCGCCAGGGCATGCTGGACAACCTCAAGGGCCTGTCCGGTGCCGAGTTCGACAAGGCGTATCTTGAGCAGCAGACCGCAGCCCACGAGGAGGCTCTCAACCTCCATCGCGGCTTTGCCGAAGATGGCGACAACGAAGCTCTCAAGAAGCTTGCGGCCGAAATTGCACCCAAGATCGAGAACCATCTTGAGATGGTCAGGGGCATGAAGACGAGCGCCTAACTCCCGCTCAGCCCTGCTCGTGCCCGGATCGAATGCTTCATTCGGGCACGAGCGTGGGCGTCCTCAGCGCTTCAGAGATACTTCTCGATAGGCAAGCGCGAAAGGACGGCCACCAATGCGCGGCTGAACAGTCCCGTGCCGGGTTCGACGAATTCACGCATCGGATGGTCGTCACGCCTATCGACCCAGTAGAGCCGGTCATCGTCAGTCACCCCCAGACGGTAGACGTTCTCGGCAATGTCATGGCTGAACGTCTGCGCGAGATCCCCAGCGAGTTCAGGTGACTCAATGACGAGACCCAGCTCCGTGTTGAAACAGGCGGAACGAGGGTCGAAGTTCGCCGAGCCGATATAGACTTCGCGCCCGTCGACCCCGAACATTTTCGCATGCAGGCTGCGGCCTTCATTTCGCAGGGCGCGAGAACGAGCGGAGCTCGCACGAACGAACTTGCGGGCCGTCTTCGGCTTGTCGTCAGGAGCGGGCATTTCGTAGATCTGGATTCCCGCACGCAGCAGCGCTCGCCGCCAGGGAGCGTAGCCTGCGTGAACGAAACCCACGTCCGTTGCTGCATACGAATTGGTCAGAACCCGCACTCGAACCCCGCTCCTGACCAGCTTTATCAGATCGGTCGCGCCTTCTTGTGTCGGAACGAAGTACCCGGAAATGATGTCGAGGGACTTTCGCGGCAACGCAAGGGAAGACGGCAGCAGTGCATGAAGATCGGTTACGCCGGTTTGCGCTTCTCCACTCTGATAGTCGTGATTGACCATGCGAGACGGCGCCCAGATCATCTTCATCGTGCCATCAATCAACTCCCCGAAAAGGCGCCGACAACGCACTGCCTCCCGGTAGCGTTCCGCCCGTTCGCTTGTTGCGAGGCGGTCCCGCGCACGTTCCATTTTCCTGCGCCTTCGGCTGGATACGCTGCCCACCAGACTTGCGACCGGCCGCACGTCGGGGCCATTCCAGCAGTCGTCGAACGCCCTTGAAACATGCGGCACCACGGCTCCCACTGCGAGGACATCGAGATCGGCGAAAAGGCCGCTCTTGCGGGCAGCGAAGTACTCATCACCGATGTTGCGGCCGCCCAAGATCGTGGCCTGGCTGTCAACCGTGAAGCTCTTCGCGTGCATGCGCCGGTTCAAACGTCGGAAGTCGAAGAGATAATTGATCGGCTTTGGGTAACGGATCACGCAGGGATTGTAGAGCCGCACCTCGAAGTTTGGCTGGGCGGCAAGGCACGCCAACCGCACGTCGAGGCGCGACGTGCCAACATCATCGAGCAGCAGGCGAACCCGGACTCCGCGCTGCGCTGCCGCTTCCAGCTCGTCCAGTAGCAGCGAGCCGGACAGGTCATCGTGCCAAATGTAATACTGCACATCCAGCGTACGCTCGGCGGAGCGCGCAAGGAGCACGCGGGCAGCGAAGGCGTCCTTGCCCTCGTTCAGCAGCTTGTGCCCACTCAAGCCACCCAGATGTGGTCCAAGCATTTCGACTTCGCGACCAAGCATCGTCGACTGCGTGTTGAGGTCTGCATGCGAAGAGGGGTAAACGCCGGGCGGCGGCAGTTGCAGGGCCTTCAGGCGTTTCACAGAGCGATGTCCCCCCTATCCGAGAACCGCAGACGCGCCTGCGGGTTCCACCGTCGACAGCATGGCCGGCGGCAGGCGGAGACAGTGGTGTCGGAGCTGTGGGACGACTTCGCAGGCCATGGGCCGCCATAACAGCTGCTGGCGCACATCCAAGCACCGAGGCGCGACGCGGGAAGCTCGCGTTCAGGTAGGCACTACCATTCTGAGGATCAGGCTCTGAGTGGCTCCGCCGCCGCTATCTCGCGCGTGTCGTTCTGAGAGCGAGGTGCAAGAGCGTCATGCGATCGGCGATGAAGAGCAAGCATGGCGCAGTGAGCAAGCTGGAAAGCCAGGGTGCTCTCGGCTCCGCAATCCAGGTGGGCGCCTGCACCTCCCATGCCGCCTCTGCAACGCCCGGTCGCCAGATCCGCGATCGGCAAAGATTGATCGTTCCCGCCCAGGAACCAGCGCCATGCAGTCATCGCATGCTGGAACCACAATTCGGAGGCGTGTGCCATGTGGGCAGTGAGACATGCCTCTATCGTCGCCTGTGCCTCCAGCGGCTGCCTGTCGGCGGTAGGAGAGACGTAGCCCGTCCCATGCAACTCCGAGCCGATCGGCCGGAAGAAGCCGGTGGAAGAGACCTGATGCCCGCAAACCCATTCCAGCGTCTCGACGCCTGAAGCGACCCAGTCATCACGGCCGAGGGCGGCGCCCGCCTCGATCAGCGCCTGCGGTAAGCGCGGGCTCTCTTGCGCAACCACAGCCTCGAACCAAGCCCAGTCAGGCCTCCGCTCACCACCCAGCAATTTCTGAAGAATGTCACCACCCTGCTGCAACGCATCGCGTGCGGCGGCGTGTCCCGGGCAGGCGCGCAGCATTGCGCCTGCCCCCAAGGTCTTCAATGCGATCGCGAGAGGAGATCCAAGCTCAGCAGGCCACTCCATGACCCGATCGTAGAAGCAGCGCGCCCAGTTTCGGATATCGGGAAGCGGCGCAAGCTCTGCCGCATGGCCAAGGCCCCACAAGGCCTGTCCGTATGCATCCTCCGACGCTTCACACCCGGACCAACGACCATCCGAGTGCATGATTTCGCGAAAGTGCCCTCTCTGCATCTCCCAGGCGGCCTGGACGAAAGCCGCGAACGTGGTGGACCAGCACATGCGGTCTGACGGCGGCAACCCTTCCGCAGCGCTCATCAGCATCAGCGCTCGGACATTGTCGTCCAGACGGTAGCGTCCCCCTTCCGGTGCAGAAGCAGAGACCTGCTGCAGTATCCCTTTGGAGTCGCTCATCGCAATCACAGCTGCGATCGGCAATTGCCGCGGCACCTGCATTTCGCTGGCCTTGAAGATCGAGTGGATCTTCGCGGAGTGTTGAGGACGGACTTTATACAGACTGCGAAAGACGTGATTCATCCGAGCATCCGTTCAGAGAGCAGGAGCGGCTCACAAATGCAGCGCAAGGACGTCGGTTCCATTCACGCTGCAAAAAAGATGATGCTCTCTGACGACTCGCTTATTCAAGGTCTTTGAGCACCTTACGATGGCTATGAAAGTACATGCTCCGGCACAAGGCAGTTAACCAATCACTGCGCTCATCCGTGCTGGCTGCAAGATAAAGGAACAGTTATCCTCCCGATCCGCGCCCCTCTGAGTGGGTTGCTCCCGATCTAAAGTTGCTTATGCTCGCAACAAACGAAAACAATAGGGGTTGGAAGGGTCATGGCTGGCAGAACCACCATTGCACGCTTGCTCGGATCGGCCGTCGGCGAAATCCGGGCTGAGCGCGGACTGCACACGCTGGAGCTTCCTTCGTCTCTGCTGACCCGCGAGGAGCCGGTCTCCAGGGAAGTGCTCGCCATGGCGCTCAACGCAGCGCTGTTCGACGATCTGCTTGCGCGGGTACCGACTGCAGCGCGTCATGTCGAGGAGGTTCGCGAGAGCGGTGAGCTTATCGTGTTCGATCATGGCGCTTTGCGCACCATCGCGGGCGATACAGGCAACCTGCCGTCCGGACACGGCGCCTTCGGCCGTTTGCTGGAGCCGCTGGGCTATACCGTCGCAGACATTTATCCGCTGCCCGCGCTGAAAATGACGGGTCGTGCTTACGTACACTCCGATTGTCCGGAGACTATCCCGCAGTTCTTCGTCAGCGAGCTTCATATCGATCAACTGCCGGAAGAGGCGCAGGAGGCCGCTCAGCGCGTATTCGGAACCTCGACCGATCCCGTAAGTCCATCGGATGGAGACCGGCTCGAGAAGCTGGAGCGCGACGGCTGGCTACCCTTCGCCGACGCTCTTGCCTTGCTGAAAAGTCTTACAGCCGCGTTCGGCCGCCAGCACGCTGCCCCCGGCTTGGCGGACTATAATGCCCTGCTTGCCCATTCAAAGGAGGCCGCCTGGATCGCCACCGAAGGCAACGCTTTCAATCATGCGACCACCCGCGTCCCTGACGTGGAGAAGCTGGCGGCAGAGCTTAAAGAGCGCGGATATCCGATGAAAGAGGCGGTCGAGGTTTCATCCAATGGCCGGGTGCGTCAGACCGCGATCCTGGCCGACAAGGTGCAGCGCTCGTTCCGGATGCCCGATGGCACGACAACGCAGCGTCTCGTGCCGGGCTCCTTTTACGAATTCATCTCTCGTGACATCGATCCTGCCACTGGCAAGCTCGACCTGACGTTCGACAGCGGCAACGCTACCGGGATCTTCGCTGTAACGAGGGGCACATGACCATGCTGCAATCCAGAGACCCAGCTAGCGGCGAACTCGTATGGGAAGGCGCAACGACCGATGCTGCCGAAGTAAACGCAGCTATCGAGCGTGCGCGCCACGCCTTCGCAAGCTGGGGCAAGCTGCCGCTGGACGAGCGCATCGCACATGTCCGGGCGTTCAGGCATGCTCTTGAATCGCGACGCGAAGCGATTGCGGAAGTGATCTCTCGCGAGACCGGTAAGCCCCTATGGGAAACGCGCGCAGAGCTTGGCTCGATGATCGGCAAGGTGGACATCTCCATCACCGCGCAAGCCGAGCGAGCAGGCGAGCGACGCAGCTCTACGGCGTTCGGCGAAGCTGTTCTGCGCCATCGCCCGCACGGCGTCATGGCCGTTCTCGGCCCCTTCAACTTTCCTGGCCATCTGCCGAATGGGCACATCGTTCCTGCCCTGCTTGCCGGCAACACGGTGGTTTTCAAACCTTCGGAAATGACGCCTGCCACAGGGGCCGCGATGGCGGACTGTTGGAAGGAGGCCGGTTTGCCAGACGGTGTCTTCCAGATCGTCCAAGGCGGGCGGGACACCGGCGAGGCGCTGGTGGCTGGAGATATCGACGGTCTGCTCTTCACTGGCTCCGCGGGTGCCGGTGCGCAGTTTCGCAGGCTCTTCGCCGATCGGCCCAAGGTCATCCTGGCGCTGGAACTGGGAGGCAACAATCCGCTGATCGTCTGGGACGGGAATGTGGATGAAGCCGCCTCGCTTGTGGTCCAATCCAGCTTTGTGACGACCGGCCAACGCTGCTCTTGTGCGCGGCGGTTGATCGTCCCCGACAGTTCCTTCGGACGCGATCTGGTCGAGGCCGTAGATGCACTCGCACGGCGGATCGTCATCGGCAGATGGAACGAGGATCCGCAGCCCTATATCGGACCGCTCATATCTGCTGCTGCGGCTCAGGCTGCGAAGGCGCGCACGGACGAGTTGGTCGCACTCGGCGGTAGAGAGGTGCGCGGCTTCAGTATCCTCGATTGCATGAGCCCTGCGTTCGTGCGCCCCGCCATCATCGACGTGACCGACGTGCAGGCACCGGATGAGGAGATATTCGCGCCTGTGGTCCAAGTCACGCGCGTTGCTGATTTCGATGCAGCGGTGGCCGCCGCCAATGCCACCCGCTTTGGCCTTTCGGCCGGTCTGGTCACGACCGACGATCACCTCTGGGAGCGTTTCGTCCTTGAGAGCCGGGCGGGCGTGGTCAATCGGAACCGGCCCACCACAGGTGCGGCGGGCTCAATGCCGTTCGGCGGGCTTGGAGGGAGCGGCAATCACCGGCCTAGCGCCTACTATGCCGCAGATTACTGCGCCTATCCCGTGGCCAGCTTCGAGGCAGGCAGCCCCGAAGGCAACAGTGATGCCCTCACCGGAATGCTGCGCCCATGATTGCGCCCGAAGAGACGGCCTTTCTCGAAGCGATCGAGCGAGAGCCTATCCTGTCGCGCACGCTGGAATGGGCTGCCATCAACAGTGGCACGGCCAATCTTGCTGGCCTGGCGGCTATGGCGGAGCGTCTGGCTGACGCCTTTTCCGCACTGCCGGGAGAGGTATCGCTGCTAGACCCGTCGCCGGTCGAGAAGGTCGGCGCGGACGGTCGGACCCATACAGTGTCCACGGGCCGGCACCTGGTTCTGCGCGTGCGCCCTGAGGCCGAAAAGCGGGTGCTGCTGACGGGCCACATGGACACGGTCTACCCCGCCGGTCACCCGTTCCAATCCTGCGACTGGATCGATGCGGATACACTGCATGGACCGGGCACGGCAGACATGAAGGGCGGGCTTTCACTAATGCTGGCCGGATTGGCTGCGTATGAGCAAGCCGCGCCTACGTTGGGCTACGACGTCATGATCAACTCTGATGAGGAGACAGGTTCGCTGAGTTCCGGTGCCCTGATCGCCGAGCTGGCGAGGGGCAAGATTGCTGCGCTGACGTACGAACCGGCACTTCCGGGCGGGATCATGGCGCGTGCGCGTCCGGGGTCCGGCAACTTTGCTGTGGTCGTGAAAGGCCGGTCGGCCCACGCGGGCCGCAATCCGGATGATGGACGCAACGCGCTTGTGGCAGCCGCTGAGCTTGCACAGCGCCTCTACGCAGCGCGCCGTGACGGCCTTACCGTCAACCCGGCACGGATCGAAGGAGGGGCGCCGAACAACACGGTGCCCGATCTTGCCGTGCTGCATTTCAACATGCGGCCGCGCAGCCCAGACGATCTTGCCGCCGGACAGGCGATCATCGACGCGGCCATAGCCGAAGTGGCCGCCTCACATGAGGTCTCGATCGCGCTTCATGGCGCATTCGCCCGCCCACCCAAGCATGTGGGCGCGCCGACAGAGAGGCTATTCACTCTCGTCTCGCAAGCCGCGGCCGATCTGGGAGACTCCATGAGCTGGAAAGACACCGGAGGCGTTTGCGATGGCAACAACATCGCAGCTTGCGGCGTACCCGTCATCGACACCATGGGCGCCTGTGGAGGTGCCATTCACTCCCCTGACGAGTTCATGCTCGTCTCATCGCTCGACGCGCGCGCCCGACTGACCGCGCTGGTCATGCACCGCCTCGACCGGCAGGGTGCACAGCGATGAGCTTCCTGCTGCGCCCGGCCCAGGATAGCGACCTCGCTGCGCTGTATCGCATCGCAAAGAGCACCGGCGGCGGGTTCACGAACCTGCCTCCCGACCGCCCTGCGCTGAAAGCGAAGTTGAGACGCGCAGCCGGGTGCTTCTCGCGCCAGGAGGATGCGCCAGCCGACGACCTGTTCGTCTTCATCCTTGAGAATACCGAGAGCAATCGGGTAGCCGGAACGTGCCAGATCTTCGCCCGGGTCGGATCGTCCATGCCGTTCTACTCCTACCGGATGGGAACGATGACCCAGCACTCGCAGGAACTGGACCGGACATTCCGCGCCGAACTGCTGACACTCTGCACCGATCTTGACGGTACCAGCGAAGTGGGCGGCCTGTTTCTCGACGCGGCGGAGCGCTCGGCGGGAGTGGGCAAGCTGCTGGCACGCAGTCGCTACCTGTTCATGGCCATGCACCGCGCGCGCTTTGCCGATCGCACGATCGCAGAGCTTCGCGGAGCGCACGATGATGCGGGCAACTCGCCGTTCTGGGACGGCCTGGCGGGACGCTTCTTCGAAATGAGCTTCGTCGAGGCGGACGAATTCAACGCGCGTCACGGGAACCAGTTCATCGCCGATCTGATGCCGAAACATCCGATCTATACCGCCTTGCTCTCCGATGCGGCGCGCGCAGTCATGGGGCAGCCTCATATCACCGGCCGCCCGGCGATGCGGATGCTGGAACAGGAAGGTTTCTCCTTCGCGGGCTATATCGACATTTTCGACGGCGGCCCCACGATGATCGCTCAGACCGATCAGATCCGTACCATACGGGAGTCGCGCAGCGTTCCAGTTGCCGCTGTGGGCGAGACAGACGGGGAGCCGAACCATATCGTCGCCTGCGGCCGCCTCGCTTCCTTTCGGGCGACGCTGGCCCACGCGAGCGTGACAGAGGACGGTATTACGCTGAACCACGAAGCGGCACGGGCGCTAGGTGTCCGACCCGGTGATATGGTCACGTATGCTCCGGTCTAGCCCAGCCCTGTTTGTACGTCTCTCTGACGGGGCCGAGAGATAGCGAGGCATTCATGCTTACCGAAATCAACTTCGATGGGATCGTCGGGCCCAGCCACAACTATGCAGGGCTCAGCCGCGGTAATCTTGCCTCCACCCGCAGCTTCGGCAGAGTATCACGACCGCGCGACGCTGCTCTCCAAGGGCTGCTGAAGATGCGGCTCAACCTCGATCTCGGGCTGACGCAGGGTTGGTTCATGCCTCAGCATCGTCCGGACGAGCGATGGCTGTCACGTCTGGGCACATCGATGGCGAATGCGGACGCAGCCTTGCGGTATGCAGCCATGTCTGCCTCGCCGATGTGGGCCGCAAACGCTGCGACGGTGAGCCCTGCACCTGATACGGCCGACCGCCGCTGCCATCTCACACCGGCAAACCTCGTCACCATGCCGCACCGCAGTCACGAATGGCCGGAAACACAGGCGCAACTCCGGCTCGCCTTTGCGGACGCCACGCACTTCGTGGTTCACGAGCCGGTCCCACCGCCGTTCGGGGACGAGGGAGCAGCAAACCACATGCGCCTGTGCTCCGAGCATGGCGCGCCAGGTGTCGAAGTGTTCGTGTTCGGCATCAGCGAAGGCGCCTTCCCGGCGCGTCAGCACCGGGAGGCCAGCGCCGCCGTAGCGCGTCTTCATGATCTCGATCCTGACCGAACGGTCCTGGCTCAGCAGTCGCCAGAGGCGATTGCGGCGGGTGCCTTCCACAATGACGTCGTCGCAGTGGCTAATGAACGCGTCCTCTTCGCGCATGAGCAGGCATTCGCCGACCGCGACGCTCTCTATACGGCGCTTTACGAGAAGCTTCCGGACCTCACGATCATTGAAGTGCCGGCAAGCCTTGTCACCCTGTCAGACGCGATCGCCTCTTACCTTTTCAATGCGCAACTGGTGACCTTGCCGGGCGGAGGCATGGCGTTGATCCTACCCGGAGAGGCGCAGGAAACGCCTGCGGTATGGGGATGGCTGCAGGATATGGTTGCAGGCAACGGACCGATCCGTGAACTGCACGTTGTGGACCTGCGCGAGTCGATGGCGAACGGGGGCGGGCCCGCATGCCTGCGCCTTAGAGTGGTGGCCGATCCGAACACCGTCGATCCACGTTTCCTCGTCTCTGCAGCTCGCCTGGACACTGCCGAAGCGATCGTGCGCCGCCACTGGCCAGAGGAGATCGCACCCGAGGACCTCAGCCGCCCAGCACTCTGGCAGACAGTCCGCTCGGCCCGTTCCGCTCTCCTGGAAGCGCTCGATCTCGACGTGCTGGGCTGAGCGCCTGTACAGACGCATCGCTCGCCCTCATAGTTCTCCCCAATAACGAGGGAGAGATGGATGGGACTGCGCGCAGCACACGAGGCATTGGCCGGAAAAATTGCCGTGGTCGTTGGAGGTTGTGCCGGTCACATCGGGCGCGGCGTGACGCTGGGACTCGCCCGTGAGGGCGTGCACGTGGTCGCGTGCGACAACGACCGTGAAGGGCTCGCCAGCATTGGCGCGGAGGTGGAGCAGGCCGGCTCGACGGTATCCGCCCACTACGCGGATGTTGCGGACGAGAGCTCGCTGGATGCCTTCTGGGATGAGGTGGCCAAGCAGACAGATCGAGTGGACATCCTCATCCATGTCGCGGGGCTGGTGGAACGTCACCTCTTCGCCGAAACGACCCGTACCCTGCACGCCCGCGATATACGCATGAACTACGACTACATCGTCCAGTCATGCCTGCGCGGGCTGCCGTTGCTGCGCGCGAGCGGCAGGGGCGCTTCCATTGTCAACTTCACCACTATCGAGGCGCATCGCGGCGCGGCGAGCTACGCCGTTTATGCCGGTGCGAAGGCGGCGACCACCAACTTCACGCGTGCGCTTGCGGTGGAGCTGGGTGCGGACATGATCCGGGTGAACTGCCTGGCAAGCGACACGACCCCCGCCCGCGCGTCCAATGCGGCACTGGCTCCTGAGGATTTTGCCCGCTTGGCGGAGTTGGGCTCCGATGCTCTTGCGAAGTCCATCGAATTCTATGTCCCCCAGAAGCGTCCGCCTTCGGTAGAGGAGGTAGTCGATGGTGTGCTCTTCCTTGTGAGCGACCTTTCGCGCGCGATCACCGGGCAGACGATCCACGTCGACGGCGGCACGAGCGCCTCGCTGGGCTTCCTCGACTGGCCCGAGGGCGACGGTTTCATGCCGGCACCTCTGGGCGGAACTCTGAAGCGCATGTTCGGCTGATCGTACGATTTGCACAGACGACGGGATACGTATCCCTCCGAATGCGTTAGGTCTCTGAAAGGGGATCATAAATGAGCGGAATGTTGTTTGCACTCGCACTGTTTGGCTGCGCCGACGATGGCTCAGCGTGCGAGCGTCTTGCCACTCCGGAACAGACATACGAAAGCCGGGTCGAGTGCCTGGCCTCCCAGTCCGCTGCGCTGGACAGTCGCGCAGCCCTGTCAGCCGATTTCCCAAGCGTGTTCGCTCACTGCATGACCCAGGCACAGCTCGCCCGCCTCGGCAAGCAGGACGTGGATCTGCGCGAAGCGGGCATCGCCTTTGCCGACGCGAGCTACTGAATCGAAGGTATCAGGCGTTCAGCCGCGCCCACGATACGACGCGACGCCCTGCTCCGGAACCCACAAACCTTCGGGCGGTGCTGAAGATTGCCAGAAAACATCGATCGGGATGCCGCCGCGCGGATACCAGTAGCCGCCGATCCGTAGCCAGCGCGGGCTCATTTCCGAAAACAGGCGCTGTCCGATCCCTACCGTCACATCCTCATGGAACCCGCAGTGGTTCCGGAATGACCCCAGGAACAGTTTGAGGCTTTTCGATTCGACGATCGTCTCGCCCGGCGCATAGTCGATCACGAGGTGCGCGAAATCAGGCTGGCCGGTTACGGGGCAGAGGGACGTGAACTCAGGTGCGGCAAAACGCACCAGATACAACGCTCCCTGACGCGGGTTCGGGACATAGTCGAGTTGCGCCTCTTCCGGTGAGGACGGAAGAGAACTTTGCTGCCCAAGATGCAGTGGCGCAGGCTGCAGCGGATTGGCTGGAGGTTCGCTCATGTCTATGCCAATGCCCCCAACCTCGGCAGGAGGCAACCTGCCGTGTACACACGGGAAATTAAGTCGCGGTTCAGTCGCACCGGAGCAGCGGCGGGGCTGGCGCAGGGGATAGCGGCATGCGGGTGGCGATCATCAAGGCAAAGCGTGGCAGCAAAACGCAAACAGCAGTTCCCCTTCTGCTTGCGAGTACCCTGCTCCTCACCAGTCCTGCACTTGCACAGAACACCGGCTCGGTCAGCGAATACCGGCTGCCCGCGCCAGATCAGACGGCAGTGCCGCAGCCTCAGGGACCGATCGACCCCGATAATCCGTGGATCGTGGGCTCCAGCAAAGGGGAGGACCGCGATGCGCCGGCTCCGACACCCAGCGCGACTCCAACCATTGCGCCCGCACCGCGAGTCACACCGACGCCTCCCGCGGTGACCGCCACGCAGCGTCCGGCGGCTCGGGCAGCGGATGTCTCTGCGCCCAGCGTTAGCGCCACTCCGCGCAACGCCGAAGCACCGGACCCCAGCCCGACGGCAACCGTATCCCCGGAGCCCGTGCCCTCCGAGAGTACGCCTGCCGCCAGCGATGTCAGCGTTCCGGAAGCCGCGAACGACAACGTTACCTTCTCGCCCGAGGCAACCCCAGAAGACGCGAAGCGGGAACTGTGGCTGATCGTCGCAGCTTTTGCCTTGCTGGCAGCCGTCGGTGCGTTTGTCGGTATTCGTCGGCGTGCCGGAGCGACAAAGCGCAGGGCAGCCAGCAATGCCCCTGAAGACGAGCAGTACGACCGTCTGCCGCAGCCTTCGCCGCCCGCTCGGACTCCGAAAGCGGGTGTGTCCGGTCAGAAGGCTCCGCCGCCCACCGCCCCGGCTGCTGCGCCGCCCCCTGCTGCTGCCGCGCCATCACCCGATGAGCCGCTGGCGCTCCAACTGGTCTTCAATCCTTCGACCATCCGCCTCTCGCTCGTCTACGCCACGCTGCAGTACGAGTTGGATGTCATCAACGACGGCACAGAGGCGCTCTCACCGCTGGAAATTCGGGCCGACCTTGCCTCGGCTCACGCCTCCTTGAGTGCGCGTGAGCAGCTTGCACCCTCCCCTCAACATCTGGAGGTAAAGCATACCGTTCCGGCCCTGGCCTCCGGTGAGGCAATTCACCTGAAGGGCGAGGTGCGGGTCTCCCTTCAGCAGATCCGCGCTTTGACCAAAGGCGATGCCCGTTTCTTCGTGCCCTTGGTGCGGTTCTGGTTCATCTCCTCAGGCGGTGCAGCGATCCGGCGGGTCTTTACGGTGGGTGCGAGCGATCCGAACGGTTCCAGTGCTCTGGTTCCGGTGCGACTCGATGCGGGGCCACGCACTTTGCGAGAGTTGGCCGCGCGCGAGATTGACGCCGCTCGCGGCTTAGCGCTCGACCTGATGGAGGCGCATGGTTAGGCTTGCCCAAATCATCTAGCGCGGAGCAATCATTGAACGACCGGTCTGACGACAGCGAACTTGCCACAGCTACCCGGATCGTAGGTGCCGGGCGCCGGAAGGAGTGGACCGGTCCGGTCGTCAACCCGCCAGTATGGCGCGCCAGCACTCACCTTTACGAAAACATGGACGCGCTTGCAGAAGGACCGCGCCGGAATGAGGATGGCCGCTTTTTCTATGGGCGCCGTGGTGCTCCTACGCAGTGGGCGCTGGCCGACGCGTTGACAGCACTCGAACCCGGCGCCGCTGGCACAGTGCTCTACCCCTCCGGCGTCGCCGCCATCGCTGGCGTTCTCCTGACTCTCCTGCGCCCGGGCGACGTCGTGCTGATGACGGACAATGCCTACGATCCGAGTCGAGCGATGGGGACCGGCCTGCTCGCGGACTTCGGCATAGAGACCCGTTACTTCGACCCTCTCGACCTCTCCGCGTATGAGCGCGCTTTTTGCAATCGTACCCGCGCAGTCCTGCTTGAGGCACCCGGCAGCCTCACCATGGAAGTGTGTGACATACCGGCTCTGGCGCGGATCGCGCATGAGCGCACAGCGATTTCCATTCTGGACAACACCTGGGCAGGTCCGACCGGCTTTGCTGCGCTGAGCCATGATGTCGATGTCGTGCTGATGGCGCTAACCAAGCATGTCGGCGGCCATTCCGACCTGATGATGGGAAGCGCCAGCGCCGGGCCCGAACTTTACAAGCGTTTGCGCTTGCGCGCGCAGAGCCTGGGGCATGTGGTCTCGCCGGATGACGCAGCACTGGCGTTGCGGGGGCTGAGAACGCTTCAATTGCGTCTGGAGCGTGAAACACGGAGCGCATTGCAGATCGCACAGTGGCTCTCGAGACGCGATGAAGTGGCGGCCGTTCTTTGCCCCATGCTTCCAGGAGCGCCTGGCCACGATCTCTGGAAGCGCGATTTTACTGGCGGATGCGGCCTGTTCAGCTTCGTTCTGCGCGGAGGCGATGCGAAACGACGTGCCCGCTTCATCGATGCACTGCAACTGCTCGGGATCGGCTACTCGTGGGGAGGCTTCGAAAGTCTTGTGGTGCCGGTCGACCCCTCCCCGATCCGCAGCGTAATGGCCTGGCCTCCCGTTGGAGCCGATTCCGCTGATCGCTTTGGTGTCCGCCTGTCAATTGGACTTGAAGACCCGCAAGACCTGATCGCCGATATCGAGCAGGCATTCGCCGCAATGGACATCGTGTGAGCGCGATCGTTCCTCCCGAGGTCGATGCGTCTGCCGCGCCAGACGCCATCGCAACTGATGCGGTGGTGATCCCGGCACCAGCGCCAACCGTCACCCAAGTGGTCGTAGACCAGCCGGTGGCCGCTGCGGACGGGCTTCGCGAAGCCGTTGCATCAAAGAGCGGAACAGGGGGCGAAGTTGTCGATACGCTCGATAAGCTCGCTCTCCAGATCGGCGCTACGCGGGTCTCCATTTGGGACCTGCTCGTCGTCCTCATCGTTATCGGCGCCGTTATTGCGGGCGCCTGGTTCGTCAGCCGTATGTCGCGGCGGCTGCTGGGGCGGCTCACCAGGCTCGATCTGGCGCAGGAGCTGCTCGCAGAGAAACTCATCAGCCTGTTTGTCTGGATCGTGGCGATCCTCATCGGGATCGACGTCCTCGGTATCGACCTCACAGCCTTGGCGGTTTTCTCTGGTGCATTCGGCCTTGCGATCGGTTTCGGCCTGCAAAAGACGTTCGGCAACCTGATCGCGGGGATTATCCTGCTGCTGGACAAGTCTATCAAACCGGGAGACGTCATCGCGATTGCCGATCAGAGCGGGCAATCGACTTTCGGACAGATCCGGCGCATCGGCATTCGCGCCGTCTCGCTGACGACCCGCGATCAGAAGGAGTACCTGATCCCGAACGAGAACCTGATGGTCAATCAGGTGGAGAACTGGTCCTACTCTTCCAAGAACGTGCGCATTCAGGTCCCCGTCGGGGTCTCGTACAATTCAGACGTGGGGCGGGCGGAGGAGCTGATGCTCGAAGCAGCGCGGAGCGCCCGGCGCGTGCTGCAGGTGCCGCCGCCCACGGTCTGGATGGACAGCTATGGCGACAGCTCGGTCAACTTCGTCATCCACTGCTGGATTCAGGATCCCGAAGAGGGCGTCGGCAACGTGCGCTCGGAAGTGCTGAAAAAGCTATGGTGGCTGTTCAAGGAGAACGGCATCGAGATCCCGTTCCCGCAGCGCGATCTCAATCTGCGCGACAGCGAGGCATTTCGCGCCCTGATCGAGGCGTTGCGGCAGGATTCCCAGTCGGACTCCTGAGTTGCACTCCTCCTGACCGCCCTATGCGGTCAGGAGCATGATCTGCCACTGGCTTACCGAGGGGATGATGAACCCGGCTTGGCGGCGCCACGTGTCGCGCTCCAGGCTTGCTGTCCGTTGATCCAGGTTTCCAGCACCTTCGTCTGTCGCAGGGATTCCGGCGTCGCGGTCGTAGGATCGCGGTCGATAAACAGGAAATCCGCTCGCTTGCCTCGCGCCAGGCGGCCCAGGCGATCCTCTGCAAACATCGCGTATGCGGCACCCGTAGTGTAAGCTGCCATGGCTTCCCCGATGGTCAGCCGCTCCTGCGGCTGCCAACCGCCGACAGGCTGCCCATCCACCCCTTGCCGGCTGATCGCCACGGACATCCCGGTGAAGGGCTGCGCGGGTTCGACCGGAGTGTCAGAGCCGAAAGCCAGCGTGGCCCCGCTCGCACCCAGCGACTTCCAGGCATAAGCGCCGGTGAGCCGGTCCGGCCCAAGGCGAGCTTCGGCCATGAGCCGGTCCGAAGCCTGGTGCTGGGGCTGCATCGAAGCAATGGTGCCGTGCTCTCCAAAGCGAGGAATATCCGTCGGATCGACGACTTGCGCATGCTCGACGCGCCACCGCCTGTCGCCCTTGTAGGTAGCGGAGAGCTGCTCGATGGTATCGAGGACCATCTCGTTGGCCTTGTCGCCAATGGCATGGACAGCCACCTGAAAGTTGTCGATCGCAGCCCGGCTCATGTGATTGCCAAGCTGCGTTTCGCTAAGCGCCGGAAGGCCCGTGACATCGGGCGCATCGGCATACGAGGTCTTCAGCCAGGCACCCCGGGAGCCGAGCGCTCCATCGAGATAGAGCTTTACACCCTGCATCTTCAGGCGGTCGTCATAGAGCCACGGCGTCGGTCCGGGCCCGCCGATGAGGGTCATGTCGTCAACGCCGTGAGCATAAGCGATGACACGGATCCGCAGGTTACCGGCGTCCGCAGCGCGGCGGTAAGCTTGCCAGTCGTGAATGGTCGTTCCCATATCGGCAACGGCAGTCACGCCCTGCTTCAGAAATTCGAGCTGCGCCTCACCGAAGGCGGTATCGCGGTCGGAGGGGCGGGGCTTGGGCATTTTGGCTGCGACAAGCGCCTGCGCCGCGTCGACCAGCACGCCCGCAGGCTTTTTGCTCCCCGGCAGGCGCTCGATCCGACCGCCCGCAGGATCAGGCGTCGTTTCCGTCACTTTACCTGCAGCAAGCGCGGCGCTGTTCACCCAGGCCGCATGTCCATCCACCCGCGTGAGGAAAGCCGGCTTACCGCCAGTCGCCCGGTCAAGCTCAGCCGCTGTTGGCATCCGATCGAGCCCCCAGTTTACCTGGTTCCAACCGCCGCCCTCGATCCAGGCGCGATCCGGGTGCGCGGCCACATACGCCGTGATGCGGGCGAGCGCCTCGTCCAGAGAGCGGGTTGCCGACAGGTCGAGCGTCATCTTCGCGAAGCCCGTGTCCATGACATGAGCGTGCGCGTCGATCATCCCCGGAACCACGACCCGGCCCTTTCCATTCACCTTGTAGGCAACCTTCTTGGGACGCTTCTCCTTCTCCCGGTAAACGGCAGCAATACGTCCGTCGTCGTTCACGAGCAGCCCGGTGAAGCGTTCCAGCCCCCCCTTGCCATCAGGAGAAATGCCCCTGACGTTATCGATGAGCACATCGGCAGCGGCTGGATAAGCACAGATGGCAAGCAGAGGCAGCGCCAGCGCTGCGAGCGGGCGCAAGGTCACTTCCCCCCCTTTCGTGGTAGGCGTTTGATGATGGCACTGGTGTCGAGACGTCCCCCGCCCATTGCCTGCACGTCAGCGAAGAACTGGTTCACCAGCGCGGTGATCGGCAGCGAGACGCCCAGGCCGCGCCCTTCGTCCATCGCCAGACCAAGATCCTTGCGCATCCAGTCGATCGCGAAGCCGAAGTCGAACTCATCGGCATCCATCGTCTTCCAACGGTTGTCCATCTGCCAGGACTGAGCAGCTCCGCCGGAAATGGCCTCGTAGACACGATCCATGTCGAGGTGGGACGCCTGTGCGAAGCGGACGGCTTCCGCGAGGCTCGACACGATCCCGGCTATGCAGATCTGGTTGGCCATTTTTGCGGTCTGTCCCGCGCCCGCCTTGCCGACATGGACGATAGCTTTGGAATAAGCCTCCATCACAGGTCGCGCTGCTTCGATCGCAGACTTGCGGCCCCCACACATGAGGGTGAGCGTGCCACTCTCGGCGCCAATCTGCGAACCCGTCATCGGCGCATCGACGCAGTGAACCTGCAGATCGCGTGCCTCCACAGAGATCTGGCGCGCGATGCGGGCCGAGACGGTGGTATGATCGACAAAGGTGCCGCCTTTGCGCAGCGCCTTGAACACTCCATTGGGGCCAAGGACCACGTCAGCCAGATCATCGTCGTTTCCGACGCAGGTGATCACGACATCTGCGCCTTCGGCCGCGTCGGCGGGACTGGAAGCCACGCGACTGGCGAGATCCGGATTGGCCTCCAGCCACTTCTCTGCTCTCTCTGGAGAGCGGTTGTAGATCGTCAATTCGTGCCCGGCGCGGCCAATATGCCGCGCGATGGCGCCGCCCATGACCCCAAGGCCCAGGAAGGAAACTTTTCTGGCATCGCTCATGGCCGGCATCCTTAAAGCCTGTCTCCATCGGGTGGAAGCGCCCCTGTGCTTTCATTCCGTTCGAGATTCCGGTAGCGGGCGATTATGGACCAGCAGCTCGATGAGATCGCCGCGCCGCCTGCTCAGGCCGCGCTTACCGCCGAGGACGTACGCGCCGCGGCGGAGCGAATTTCGGGCAAGGTCATCCACACGCCCACGCTGTATAGCCGCACGCTCAGCAAGATCGTGGGTGCCGAGGTCTGGCTCAAGTTCGAGAACCTGCAGTTTACCGCGGCTTACAAGGAGCGCGGGGCGCTCAACAAGCTGCTGACCTTGCCTGCGGAAGCAAAGACGCGAGGCGTGATCGCCGCTTCGGCGGGCAATCACGCGCAGGGTCTGGCCTACCACGCCGGGCGACTTGGCATCCCCGTGACCATCGTGATGCCCCGATCAACGCCGATCGTCAAAGTGCAGCAGACGCGCGGACACGGTGCCGAAGTGGTGCTTGAGGGCGATAGCTTCGATGAGGCTTACGCTCATGCTCGTGAGATCGAGAAGGCTCGCGGGCTCATCTTCGTCCACCCTTTCGACGACCGAGAGGTGATGGCCGGTCAGGGCACAGTCGGCCTTGAGATGCTTGAGGATGCACCCGAACTCGACACGATCATCGTGCCTGTCGGTGGCGGCGGTCTGATCTCCGGGGTCGCTGTGGCAGCCAAGAGCGTGAAACCCGACATTCGCGTCGTTGGCGTCCAGTCAAGCCAGTATCCCGCAATGTACCTTCTCAAGCGGTCCGAACCCGTCGCAGGTGGCGGGGATACGATCGCCGAAGGTATCGCGGTGAAAGAACCGGGCATGCTCACCCGCGCCGCGGTGCTGGAGCATGTCGACGAGATGCGGATCGTGTCGGAGACCCGGATCGAGGAAGCCATCTCATTGCTGCTCGACATTGAGAAGACCGTTGTAGAGGGCGCCGGCGCCGTGGGCCTTGCGGCACTGCTGCCTGCCAAGAACGGTGCCTACCGGCCAGAGTTCGTCGGACGGAAGATCGGCGTTATCCTGACAGGCGGGAACATCGACCCCCGCTTCCTCGCCAATGTCATTCTCAGGAACCTTGCGAGGTCGGGCCGCATCGGGCGGATCGCTGTCCTGCTTGATGACAAGGTCGGCGAGCTGTCGAAGCTCGCCGGTCTGTTCACGCGCAATGGTGCGAACATTATCGAAGTCTCGCACCAGCGCATCTTCGGTGTGCTTTCAGCCAAGAGCACTGAGACGGAGATCGAATACGAAATCCGGGACAAAGATGCTCTGGAGGGGCTTCTGCTCGACCTGGACGAGGCTGGATACGCCTACGAAGTGATGACGATTTCTGGTCGTCGACCCGGTCGATCTCTGCGCGGACGTCATTGACGGGAGCCATTAAGGCACCTCGGGCGTTGCGTTGAGACGCAGGCCATCGCCGGATCCTGTACCGCCCATCGGCGGACGGACTCCCGCCCGGCTGCCGCGCCTTTCTCTAAGGGACGGCATGGAGGCCCGCGCGTGAGAGGAGGCCCCGACGCCATGTTGCGACCAGTCGAAACCTATTCGCAGCACACTGCCCCAAACTCGGACGCTCACTTGCCCGAAAGGTCCACTCTTGTGCAGTTTTCGCGTCCATCGCCGTGGATCGTGGTTAAAACACTTTGAACGCCGAGGGACGGCATGCATATCTGGGGCAGGCTTATCGGCAAGATACTAAGAGGAAGAGACACCCCGGTGACGGCCCCCGTTCGTTTTCCAAGGTTCTTTGTGACCAGTCCAGCCCCTTGCCCGTACCTTCCGGGGCGGAGCGAGCGCAAGGTCTTCACGGAACTGAAGGGCCCCCATTCCGACGCCCTCAACGATGCGCTGGGAAGGATCGGCTTTCGCCGCAGCCAAAGTGTCGCTTACCGCCCGTCCTGTCTTGACTGCCAGGCGTGCGTTTCAGTGCGAGTGGCGGCCGAAGAGTTCACCCCCTCGTCAACTCAGAAGCGCAACCTGAAGCGCAACAGCGACCTTGTCGCGACCGTCTGCCGCCCCTGGTCGACGACAGAGCAGTTCGACCTGCTGCAGCGCTATCTGGGCGCACGCCACCCCGAAGGCGGCATGACGAGCATGGACGAGGTCGACTTTGCCGACATGGTCGAACACACGCCGGTGACGAGCTATGTGATCGAGTATCGTGAGCCCTCCCCTGACGCCGTGACGCCCGGTCGGCTCGTTGGGGCTTGTCTCACAGACAAGCAATGCGACGGGTTGTCGATGATCTACAGCTTCTATGACCCCGACCATGAGACGCGCTCAGGACTGGGCAACTACATCATCCTCGACCATATCCGCCGCACCGTCGAAATGGGCATGCCCTACGTATACCTGGGCTATTGGGTCGAGGGTTCACCGCGCATGCAATACAAGGTGCGCTACCGCCCGCTTGAGCGGCTCACGCGCAACGGCTGGGAACGGATGCCCACAGCCGAGCAGGACCGCCTGATTGCCGCTGCAGTAGCGACTCCGCGCGGCGCTGGCAGCGAAGGCGCAAGCAAGGACGGGCTGGTCGTGGGAAGCGGCTGCACCGTAGCCTGAGCGTCACCGAAGCGTCCCTGGGCACCAGAACAGGGTTGTTACTCAACCCGACGCAAGAACACGGAAGCAGCTCTCGGAAGAAGCCGATGCCGATCCGCGCCCCCCGATCCTCAGGCCCCCCGAGCCCCGGGTCATCGCGCTTCAGCTGAGGGTCGAGAGGCTGCCAGTCGGATCATCTACGCTCCGTATCGGCAGCATCACTCCGCCGCAGCGCCTTGCTCGGCTTGCTCGTTCTCAGCCCTCTCCCGCTCGTCGCGACGCTCCGTAAACCACATGAGCAGCAGCGTTCCTTCGAACAGAAGGATCAGCGGGATCGCCAACAAAAGCTGGGAAATGACATCCGGTGGAGTGGCGATCGCAGCGACCACGAAGATCCCCACGATCGCGTAACGGCGTGCGCTCAGCGCCTGCGCCCGGCTGACGATGCCCGCTCGATTAAGCAGCATCAGCAGAACCGGAAGCAGGAAGCTGATTCCGAAGGCGAGAATGAACTGCATCACCAGCGAAAGGTAGTCGCCCGTGCCGGGCAGCGCCTCAAGCTTCAACCCGCCTGTCTGCCCTTCAAATCCCAGGAAAAAATGGAACGCCGTGGGCATCACAACATAATAGGCCAAGGCGGCACCCATTGTGAACAGAACGGGGGTAGCAATCAGGAAAGGCAGGAATGCCCGCTTCTCCTTCGCATAAAGGCCGGGAGCCACAAAAGCCCAGATCTGGTTGGCTATGATCGGAAAGCTGACGAAGAAAGCCGCGAAGATCGCGACCTTCACCTCTACGAAGAAGGCTTCGTACAGCTTGGTGTAGATCAAACGGCCTTCGCCCGGGGGGAAAGCCTGGGTAAGCGGCCTTACAAGGAACGCGAAGATGTCGTCCGCGAAGTAGAAGCAGATACCGAAGGCGATCGCGAACGCGAACAGTGCCCGCATAAGGCGCGTGCGCAATTCGATCAGGTGATCGAGCAGCGGCGCCTGGGTGTCGTCGATGTCCGGGAGACGGAAGGCCATGCTCAAATGACCTTCAGGTGCCGAGGCGAGCGCAGGAAAACAGCGATCATGGCGGCGGCAGCGGCAATTGAGGCTCGGCCTCGCGCGACGTTTCGTCCGTCCCAGCAGAGCTTGCGGTCCGGCGCGCCTCGGCAGAGACCGACGGTGGGCCCATCTGCTCGAGGTCGATGTCGGCGCCAGAGGGAAGGTGCGGGTGCGCCTTCATGATGGCCTCGTTCTGTTCGCGCCACTTGCGCTCCATATCCTCCAGTTCGGCCTCGCGCACCATGGCGTCGATTCCGGAACGGAAGTGCCCGGAGATGCGGCGCATCTTGCCGATCCAGCGCCCCGCAGTGCGAAGCGCCATCGGCATGTCCTTGGGGCCGATGACGACAACCGCGATGATCACGATCATCAGCAATTCGGATGCCCCGATATCGAACATGGTCGCGGTCGCCCGGCGCTATTCTTGAAGTCAGACCTTGGTCTTGGTTTCATCCGTCGTGGAAGACGGTGCAGGACTTGCCGGAGTCTCGGGCGGCTGCGCAGGAATTTGGGCGGGAGGCGTCGACGGCTTCGAAGAACGCTCACCGCTCTCGTCGTTGATTCCTTCCTTGAAGCTTTTAATGCCCTTGCCAAAATCGCCCATGATTTCCGAGATGCGGCCGCGACCAAACAGGATCAAAACCACGAGCAGGACTATGATCCAGTGCCAGAGGGACAGGCCACCCATAATGCGACTCCAAATGCTTGCGCCGGTCGGTGACGCATGGCCCATCTAAGGCCTCAGACCATCAGTTGCCAGTGCCTTCGGGCGCGGCAGTGCCATCCTCGTCTGCATCGCCTCGCCCACGTGGAGCCGCACCCGACCCCGTGTCAGCCTTGGCTTCGCGCTGCATCGCAGTCTCGATCATCTCGTCATCCACCGGGTCAAGCAATCCAGCAGCGCGCATTTCGTTCACGCCCGGCAACTCCTTCAGGGAGCCAAGGCCAAAATGGCTCAGGAATTCAGCCGTCGTGGCGTAAATCACGGGACGCCCTGGCACTTCGCGCCGCCCGACGACTCGGACCCAGCCTGCCTCCATCAGCACGTCGAGCGTACCTTTCGCCGTCTGCACGCCGCGGATCGCCTCGATCTCGGCGCGGCTGACCGGCTCATGGTAGGCAACGATCGCGAGCACTTCTGTAGCCGCCCGGCTCAGACGCCGCACCTCCTCACGCTCCCGCCTCAGAAGATGCGCCAAGTCCGGAGCTGTCTCGAAATGCCAGCGCTTGCCCCGCTCGACCAGGCGCACCCCTCTTTCGGCATAGTGTGCCTGCAGTTCCGTGAGGGCAGAGCGGACGGATGCGCCGCCGAGATGATTCGAAATTGCCTCCACCGTCATCGGCGCGTCCGCGGCGAAAAGCGTGGCCTCCACAGCCCGGATGAGATCATCCGGCGCAGTCATGGGCGGATCGCCTTCAGGCGCAGAGGGCCAAAGGTCTCGTCCTGCGAAAGCTGCGCCTTCCCCGTCCGTGCCAGTTCCAGTGCCGCCACGAAGCTGGAAGCCAGCGCCGAGCGACGCAGGCGCGGATCGGCCCAGTCGCTCTGCCCAGCAGCAGGAAGAAACTCCCGCAACTCCATCCAGTCGAGCGCCACCCCCAGCATCGACGATACTCGTGTGAGGGCGCTTTCAAGCGTCATGACGGGCCGTTCGGGCACCATGTGAACCACCGGTTCGCTGCGAATCTGAACCTCACCGTACGCGCGAACAAGGTCGAACCAGTCGCACTGCCATCGGTTGCGCCGATCAACCCGCAAACCTTCGGGTGCCCCCCTCGCGAACACGTCGCGACCCACGCGATCACGCCCCATCAGCCGCGCCGCCGCCTCGCGCATCGCGCCCAGGCGCTGCAGGCGCAGATGGAGGCGCAGGGCGAGTTCTTCCGGGCTGGGATCCTCCTGCTCGTCCTTGGGCAGGAGCAGCGCGGATTTCAGGTACGTCAGCCAGGCCGCCATCACGAGGTAGTCCGCCGCCAGTTCCAGCCGCATCCGCTCTGCACCGGCGATATAGGCGAGATATTGATCGACCAGTTCGAGGATGGAGATGCGCCGCAGATCGACCTTCTGCCGCCGGGCAAGATCCAGCAGCAGATCGAGCGGTCCTTCCCAGCCCTCGATCTCGAGATAAAGCGCCCGCCCCTCCTCGGGCGCGCTCGACAGGGGAAGGATCTCCTGCGACGGCACCGCCTTCATGCGCGCGCTTCGCTGTGCTCCAGCAAGGCCAGCAGAGCGTTCCGCTTCGCAGTCAGTTCCGCCTGATCGCCTGCGGTTCCGCTATCACCCGCCGAGATCAACGCCCGTTGCAGGCGAAGTTTCGCCTCTTCGGAGATCGCCGGAAGGGCGTTCGCTATCCCGACCATGTCGTCCATCTTCGCCCAGCAATTGAGCGCGATGTCGCATCCGGCGGCGATTGCGCGTGCCGCCCTTTCCGGCACGCTACCGTTCAGTGCCTCCATGTCGAGGTCGTCAGTCAGAAGCAGGCCGGCAAAGCCGATGCGCTGGCGGATGACGTCGCCCACGACAACCGGCGAGAGTGTGCCCGCGTTCTCTGCGTCCCATGCCGCATAGCGCACATGAGCGGTCATCCCGACAGGTGCGTCGGCCAGGCTGCGGAAGGGAGCCAGATCTTCTTCAAGCTGCTCGGGAGAGGCATCGACCGTGGGCAGCTCCTTGTGACTGTCCGCCATGGCTCGTCCATGGCCGGGCATGTGCTTGATGCACCCCACGACGCCTGCGCGCGCAAGGCCGGCGAGTGCCGCACGCCCCAGCGCAGCCACCCGCATCGGATCTGAGCCGAAAGCGCGGTCTCCGATCACGTCGTGCGCACCCGGCCGCCGTAGATCGAGTGACGGATAGCAGTCGACCGAAATTCCCGCCTCCGCCAGGTCAAGCCCCAGCGCCTCAGCATTGCAGCGCGCGGCCTCAATGGCGCTTGCCGGTGCAAGTTCATAAAGGCGCTCGAACGCCTCACCGGGAGGGTAGGCCTGCCACACGGGAGGTTTCATCCGCGCGACACGGCCACCCTCCTGATCGATGCAGATGAACAACCGGTCGCGCCCGTGAATCGCCCGCAAACTGTCTGTCAGTGCACGGACTTGCTCACGATCTTCGATGTTGCGGCCAAACAGGATATATCCGGCCGGATCGGCATCGCGGAAGAAGGCGAGTTCATCGTCGCTGAGCGTCAGCCCAGCCAAGCCGAAAATTGCAGGCAGCATTAGAGCAGATTCGCAGAATTACGCCTTGGCCGCAAGCGACACGGCTGCAAGCCATGTGCAAAACGCCGCAAGGCCCTCTCCACCGGAGAGGGCTGGCAAGGAGCTTACCGCTTGACCTGGCAGCTCAAGCCCGCGTTCTTGAGATCAGCACACAGCTGGTTTGCTGCGGCAAGATCACCCGGCACCAATTGCAGCCGATAAACGGTCCCGATGTCCGCACGTCCCTCCACGATGCGGTATCGCATGCCGGAAAGCATTTCATACTGCTGCGAGAGTCTGGACCAGCCCTGCTCGGCCAGCTCCCTGGTTGAATAGGCCGCCACTTGCACACCGATTCCAGTGGGGGCTGGCGAAGCCGGACCAGCCTCGGCACCTGCTGGTGTGTCCGCCGTGGGATCGGCCGCAGGCGTCGCAACTGGAGCCGGAGCCTGGCTCTCCATCCTTACCTGTCGGGTCTGTCCTTCGGCGACGGCGAAGCTGGTGTCGCCCGAACCCTCGACAAATTCGCCGCCAGGATTCTGCGGACGCGTTTTGTAGGGCGCGTCGGGAGCCTCTATCGTCGCACCATCGGCAACGAGCGTATCCCCGGCCCCGTCTCTTTGCACCCACCAGACAGCGCCGACGATCAAGGCGAGGACGACCACGCCCAGCAGCACGAAGACAAGGAGTTGCCCAGTGCTGGGGCCTGTCTCTTCGAGATCGTCGTCGTCATCGCCCTCAAGCCAGGGCAACCGGATGTCATCGTCTCCGAGGTCGAGTTCGCCGGAGTCCTGGCGGCGGCCGTCGCCACCTTGAGCGGAGAAGCCGTCCGCTTTGCTGCCGCCGAAACCCTGTGGCTGGCCCGATCTCTCGCGCTCGCCGCTCTCACCCGGAAACGACATTCCTACATTTCCTCCACCGCCTCGACCCCAAGAAGAGCCAGCCCGTTACGTACCAACTGCCCGATCTGCGCAGCAAGAAAAAGCCTAGCGGATGTTAGGTTACCATCTTGTGCCACGATGAAGCGCTTTTCGACGCGATCGTTGCCAAGGTTCCAATAAGCGTGAAAAGCCGCGGCAAGCTCCTGCAGGAAAAAGGCGATGCGGTGGGCTTCACGCGCCGCCGCCGCCGCCTCGACGATGCGCGGAAACTGTGCGGCAAGCTTGATGAGCTCCAGTTCCTCCGCCCCGAGCAGTTCGACGCTATCGGGTGCAGGAGCGAACCCTTCCGCCGCCGCCTTCCGCAAAGTCGAGCTCACCCGGGCATGGCAGTATTGCACATAGAAGACTGGATTGTCCTTCGAGGCTTCGACCACTTTGGCGAAGTCGAAATCCATCTGCGCCTCTGGCTTGCGCGTCAGCATCGTGAAACGCACCACGTCCTTGCCCACTTCGCGGACGACGTCGGCCAGAGTCACGAACGTGCCCGCCCGCTTGCTCATCTTCACCGGCTCGCCGTTGCGGAGAAGCTGGACCATCTGGACCAGCTTGATTTCGAACGGGATCGGGTCCCCTTCCGCTCCCGTCATTGCTGCAACGGCAGCCTTGATCCGTTTCACTGTCCCCGCGTGGTCGGCGCCCCAGATATCGACCAGCGCATCGGCGCTCTGCGCCTTCTGGAAGTGGTAGGCGAGGTCGGCACCGAAGTAGGTCCAGCTGCCGTCCGACTTGCGAATCGGGCGGTCCTGATCGTCGCCGAACTGGGTCGAGCGGAAAAGCGGCAGCTCGACCGGCTCCCAGTCCTCAGGCGTCTTGCCCTTGGGAGCTTCCAGTACACCGTCGTAAACCAGGCCGCGCTGCCGCAACCACGCTTCCGCTTCGGCAGGCTTACCGGCGGCCTGCAATTCTGCTTCCGAAGAGAACAGGTCGTGCTTGATCCCAAGGAGTGCGAGATCCTCCTTGATCATGACCAGCATCGCAGCAACGGCCCGCTCGCGGAACAGCAGCAGCCAATCTGCTTCGGGCGCCGCCGCGTACCGGTCTCCGAACTCGCCCGCCAGTTCCTGGCCGATGGGAATCAGGTAATCGCCGGGATAGAGCCCTTCCGGGATCGTGACCGTCTCTCCCAGCGCTTCACGGTAACGCAGGTGCACAGAGCGGGCGAGAACGTCGACCTGCGCGCCCGCATCGTTGACGTAGTATTCGCGCGTAACCTGGTGCCCCGCGAATTCCAGCAGCGTGCACAAGGCGTCGCCGACAACCGCACCGCGGCAGTGGCCCATGTGCATGGGGCCGGTCGGGTTGGCCGATACGTATTCGACGTTGACCACGCTGCCGCCGCCCATTGTGGAGCGCCCGTAATCGGCACCAAGCTCTGCGATGGCCCGCAGCTCGGCCAGCCAGGCTGCAGGGGCCAGACGCAGGTTGATAAAGCCGGGTCCGGCGATCTCGGCGGATTCCACCGATGGAAGCTTTACCAGCTCTGCCACCAGCGCCTCAGCCAGATCGCGCGGTTTCATTCCGGCGGGTTTGGCCAGCACCATCGCGGCGTTAGTGGCCAGATCGCCATGCGAAGGGTCGCGCGGAGGTTCGACGGTAATCGCTTCTCGCTTCAGGCCCGCAGGCAGAGTGCCCGCTCCTTCCAGCGCATCGAGCGCGGCGGCAAGGTGGCCGGTGAAGGCAGCGTAGAGGGTCTGATGTGCATTGCTCATAGCGCGCGCGGTTAGCGGGTTTGCGCCGGCAAACCAACCTTCTTCAAATGCATGCCGCTTTGCTGTATCGGCCCGGACATGCCTCATGCCCCGTCCCCAAAGACCTACAAGGTCAAAAGCTTCGGCTGCCAGATGAATGTCTACGACGGGGAGCGCATGGCCGAACTCCTCACCGCAGAGGGGCTCACTGCCGCACCCGAAGGGGCGGATGCCGATCTGGTCGTGCTCAACACCTGCCACATCCGTGAAAAGGCGGCCGAGAAGGTCTACTCCGACATCGGCCGGTTGCGCCGGGACGACGGCTCGACTCCCCTGATCGCCGTAGCCGGTTGCGTGGCGCAGGCAGAGGGCGAGGAGATCATGGCACGCGCCCCGTCGGTAAAGATGGTCGTGGGGCCGCAAGCCTACCATCGCCTGCCTGAGATGGTGCGCGACGCGGCCGCTGGACGACGCTCCACCGATACGGACATGCCGGCGGAGACGAAATTCGCCAGCCTGCCGAAACGCCGCCGCAGCGGACCGAGCGCGTTCCTCACCGTGCAGGAAGGCTGCGACAAGTTCTGCACCTACTGCGTGGTGCCTTATACGCGCGGCGCAGAGGTATCACGGCCCTTCGCCGATCTGATGGACGAGGCAAATCGCCTGATCGAGGCCGGCGCACGCGAGATCACGCTGCTGGGGCAGAACGTCAACGCATGGAGCGGCGAAGATCACCGAGGCCGCACCGTCGGTCTCGACGGCCTGATCCGCGAACTGGCAGCCATTTCTGGTCTGACACGCATACGCTATACGACCAGTCACCCGACCGACATGACGCCCGCCCTGATCGCAGCACACGGCGAGATCGACAAGCTCATGCCGTTCCTGCACCTGCCTGTGCAATCGGGATCGGACCGCGTGTTGAAGGCGATGAACCGCAGCCACACTGCGGAAAGCTACTTGCGCATTCTCGAGCAAGTGAGAGCCGTCCGGCCAGACATCGCTCTTTCCGGTGACTTCATCGTGGGCTTCCCCGGAGAGACAGACGCTGAATTTGAAGAGACGCTGAAACTTGTGGCTGCGGTCGGATATGCGCAGTGCTTCAGCTTCAAGTACTCACCACGCCCCGGCACCCCCGCCGCCGGAATGGAGGGGCAGATCGCTCCGTCGGTGATGGATGAGCGCCTGCAGCAGCTCCAGGCAGCGCTCAACCGTGATCAGTTGGCCTTCAACAAGGCCAGCGTGGGCCGCACTTGCGAGGTTTTGGTGGAACGGCGCGGCAAACATCCCGGTCAGTGGCTTGGCAAGTCTCCCTGGCTGCAGTCCGTCCACTTCACCGGCGAGGGCGCGATCGGCGAACTGGTGCAACTGGAGCTGGTAGAGGCCGGACCCAACTCGCTCGCCGGACGTCCCTTGCTCCAGGTCGCTGCCTGATCCCGGCGCAAGCAAGCGCCGGGATTCTACTCCATATTACCAGAAGAACCGCTCATAGACCCGCAGGACGCGGCCATTGTTGATGTTCACCAAGGCGACGTCGTTGCCATAGCGCACCCAGCGCGCGCCACGGCCGGGTGAAGGCAGGCGATATCGGCGATAGTCATTTATCCAGTAGCGCCGGCCATAGTAATCCCGTTCGAACCGGTGTCCGACACCAACTGGCCGATAGGCATAGCCCCGTGGCCCCGCATAGGCAGGCCGACGGTAGACGTCCCGATGAGAACGACGATAGTCCCGCCAGTCCTGGCGCAGTTCGCGCCGGGAATGCCGAAGGTCGCGCTCAGCGTGCCGCACATCTCGCCGGTCGCCGTAGCGCCGCGCCTCCCGCAAGTCTCTCTGATCGCGCCGCACCTCGCGCGCGCTCTCACGCACTTCGCGTGCACTTTGAGCCTGTGCCGCGACGGGCACCAGAGTCGCCGGCACGAGCGCGCCTGCAGCGAGTGCGGCCATGATGATCTTGCGCATTGTGTCACTCCATCTTGCGCCCTGCGGTGGGCCGATTGGTGACGTTTGTGCCTCAGGCTGCCTGAACCGGCGACAAACCGCGTTTTCATCTACGATGCAGGCAGGCGCCGAACTGCCGACCTGCATCTCCGGGATGAGGCAGCATTCTAACGAAATTGTGAGCACACCATCGCGAGAGCGCTTGCGCAAGGCTGGAGGACGCCTAAGTTCCTCTGACTACAAACGCGCTTTTACATGAAAGGGGCGCATGGCTCGAAAGTCAGCGCGCGTCGGTGAGCCGACGCAATTCAGGCCCGACGCTCCGCGAAGAGCGCGTGTCGAAATCGAGTTCGACGAACCAGCGTTGCTCGGGACCTTGTTCGGCCAGTTCGATGCCAATCTCGTGCAGGTGGAGAACCGCCTGGGCGTCTATATCGCGGCACGCGGCAACCGCATCCAGGTGGAAGGTCCGGAGGACGCTGTCGCCCGGGCCCGCGAGACACTCACAGGAATGTATCACCGTCTGGAGAAGGGACATGATCTCGACTCCGGCGCAATCGAAGCGTTGATCACGATGTCGGCCGAACCCACCCTTGAAGGAATCGTGACAGGCGACGCCGGCGGCACCCCGCCGATCATGATCCGCACCCGGCGCAAGACCATCGTGCCGCGTTCGGCGACACAGATCGACTACATGCGCGCGCTGACGAAATCGGACATCATTTTCGCGCTCGGTCCAGCTGGCACCGGCAAGACTTATGTCGCAGTGGCCCAGGCTGTAAGCCAGCTGATGACGGGTTCGGTCCAGCGCCTCATCCTGTCGCGCCCTGCAGTCGAGGCGGGCGAGAAACTCGGCTTTTTGCCGGGCGACATGAAGGACAAGGTCGATCCTTACCTGCGCCCACTCTACGACGCGCTGTACGACTGCATGCCGCCCGAACAGGTGGAGCGGCGTCTGGCGAGCGGAGAGATCGAGATTGCCCCGATCGCGTTTATGCGCGGGCGCACGCTCGCTGATGCCTTTGTCATCCTCGACGAGGCACAGAATACGACTCGCGAGCAGATGAAGATGTTCCTGACCCGCTTCGGGCAGAACAGCCGCATGGTTATTTGTGGCGATCCGCGGCAAGTCGACATTCCCGGCGGAGATCGGCTGAGCGGCCTTGCAGATGCCGTTTCGCGCCTTGAAGGTGTCGAAGGCATCAACGTCACGCGCTTCTCATCGGCAGACGTCGTCCGGCACCCGATCGTGGGGCGGATTGTGGATGCGTACGAAGGGCAGGCGAACTAAGTCACGCGTATGCAGCTGGATATCGAGATCGAAGCACCGTGGCCTGCCACGGTGGAGTGGGAGCAATTGGCGCTGGACGCCGCTGAGGCAGCTGCACAGGTCGATACGACGCTTGGCAACGAGCGCCTGTGCGCAAGTATCTTGTTTACCAGCGACGCGGAGATCCGTTCGCTCAACAGTGAATGGCGCGGCAAGGACAAGCCCACGAACGTCCTGTCCTTTCCCATGCTGGAGCGCTCGCAGCTTCTCGACCTGCCGCTTGAAGGACCGCCCGAGCTGCTCGGAGATATCGCACTCGCCCTTGAGACCTGCACCAGGGAGGCGCAGGAAAAGGGCGTCGCGGTAGAGCAGCACGCGGTGCACCTGATCGTTCACGGATTGCTCCATCTCGCCGGTCACGATCATGAGACTGGCGAGGCTGAGGCTGAGGCAATGGAGGCCTTGGAGACAAAGGCTCTTGCGATCATGGGCATTGCGGACCCATATGCACCCGATCTTTAGTTACAGGGGTTGACCTAAAAGATGGCCGACAATGGCCGGCACACAGAATCCGGATCGGGAGACCCGGACAGTAGCGGCACGCTCTGGCGTGTCATCCGGCGCTTGTTCGTTTCCGACGTCGATCAGTCGCTCCGTGCGCAGATTGAGGACGTAATCAACGAACACGGCGAAAGCACCGAGGACGGCAACGGCGACCTCTCGCCGCTTGAACGGCAGATGCTCCGCAACCTCCTGCACTTCAGCGAGAACGATGCGGACGATGTTGCAGTGCCACGCGGCGATATCGTGGCCATTCCCGCATCGGCGAGCTGGCCTGATGTGGTCGAGGCCTTTGCCGAGCATGGCCACAGTCGAATGCCGGTCTTTGGCGAGTCTCTCGACGAGATTCGGGGCATGATCCACATCAAGGACGTGTTCCCGATTTTGGCTCGCGGGAATGTGCCTCCTGATGACTGGACGACACTCCTGCGCCAGCCCTTGTTCGTCCCGCAAGCCCGAGGCGCGCTGGACGTCCTGGCGGACATGCGTGCCAAGCGCATTCACCTGGCAGTGGTGATCGACGAATATTCCGGCACAGACGGGATCATCACGATCGAGGACCTTGTCGAGGAGATCGTCGGCAACATCGAGGATGAGCATGACGACGCCCCTGAGGAGCTGCTGGTGCCCCTGGACGACGGCGTGTGGGAGGCAGATGCCCGTGTCGAGCTTGACGAAATCGCGGAGAAGATCGATCCGCGACTTGCCGAGGTAGAGGAAGCGGTCGATACCCTGGGAGGCCTAGCCTCTGTGCTGGCCGAGCAAGTACCCGAAGTGGGAACTGTCCTTGATCACGAGAGCGGTTGGCGCATCGAGGTCACTGACGGAAACGAACGTCACGTCACGAGACTGCGTTTGTATCCCCCAACCGATGTTAACGAGACGAACAGGCTGCCCGAGTAAAACGGGCGTCCAAAAGCGGAAGAAGAGAAGAAATTGGTTGTACGCCGCCTGCCCCCCTTGCGTGCACTTGAAGCCTTCGTGCGCGTTGTCCGCCTCGGCTCTGCCAAGGCGGCGGCAAGCGAACTCGCGCTTTCCCCCTCCGCGTTGTCGCGCCGGGTTGCTGCGCTTGAGGACTTTACAGGAAAGCGCCTGTTCACTCGCCAGCATCAGTCGATGAAGCTGACGGACGAGGGGCTGGCCTTCTACAATGTCGTGGGTCCAAAGCTGGAAGAGCTTGCGGAAGCGGTCGAATCCCAGGTCGAGCGTGGACAGGTCCTGCGGCTGCATCTTGGCGTCCCATCGCTTTTTGGCGGACAGCGGTTGTTCCCACGCCTGCCTGAACTGCGCCGCCTGCATCCGCGTTTGCACATCGACATCGAGACCGGCCCCAACCTTGAGAGTCAGGTGGGCGATTCGCTCGACGCTGCGATCATTCTGGCGAAAGCGCCCGATCCTGCCTTGTACTCGGTGCAGCTGGATCAGAACAAAGTCTACGCGATCGTTTCCAAGGAGCTTGCGAGCGAACTCGGCGACGTTCCGGACCAGGCCAAGCTTTCACGCCAGACATTCCTGATCCACAACGACTTGCCTGACAGTCTCGACGCGTGGAAGGCGGCGCTCGGCATGAGCAAGCTGGAGCCCGCTTCGATTGACCGATTCAACTCGGGCCAGCTCGTGCTGGAAGCGGCGGCGCAGGGCTTGGGCATCGCGATCATGCACGACGATCACTTTCGGCGGGCAGGCGATAACCGGCTCGCAGTGCTTTACGACATCAATGTCGAAAGCCCCTACCGCTACTGGTTCATCTGCCGGCACAAGGACCTGGAGGCCCGTCCGGTCAAGATCTTCCGCGAATGGATGCTGCAAGCGGGGCTTTAAGCCCCGCGCAGCAGAAAACCTGGAAGCCCCAGCCTGGAAGCCCAGCATAGGCCTCCGCTCAAGAGCTCGGTCGGCGGCTCTTTGGCGGCTAGGGGCCGCTTGCGCAGCCCCTGTCCCGATCAGCCTTCGCTGACAGTTGCCTTGACGATCTTGCCGGGGTTTGCCGGCGGCTCGCCCTTGGGAAGCGCGTCGACGTGCTCCATGCCTTCAACAACCTGGCCCCAGACGGTGTACTGCTTGTCGAGGAAGGTCGCATCGTCGAACACGATGAAGAACTGGCTGTTCGCCGAGTGCGGCGCGCTGGTGCGGGCCATCGAACACACGCCGCGCACATGCGGCTCCGAGTTGAACTCGGCCTTCAGGTCAGGCTTGTCGGATCCACCCATGCCGGTGCCGTTGGGGCAGCCGCCCTGCGCCATGAAGCCATCGATGACGCGGTGAAACTTCACGCCATCGTAAAAGCCCTCACCAGCAAGTTCCTTGATGCGCTCTACATGGCCCGGCGCCAGGTCAGGACGCAGCTTGATCTTTACATCGCCGCCGCCGCCGTTGCCCGTATCGAGCGTGAGGGTCAGGTATTCGTCGGCCATTGGTATCTCCTGTCGTTTGCCCCTTCCTATAGGCTCTGACGGGGCAATGTCACGTCCGCGCCGGTCGTCATCACAGCACGGTTGAAAAGAAGCGTTCGTCCACCGCACTGCACCACGCGCGGTTGCTTTTAAGTCTCACCTGCGTAGACCCCTCGCCCATGGCTGCCGAGCACATCGAAGACAACCGGATCGAGGACGCAGATCGCGTCGCCGAAGGTGCGTCGGAGAACGAGCACCACGACGAGGACAACCAGCTCCGACCTGAATTCCTCCGAAGCGTGCGCGAGGCTCTGCGGGAGGACGACTTCGAGCGCGTATATGCGCTGGTCGAGCCGCTGCACCCCGCCGACATCGCCGACCTGCTGGAGCTGACGGAGGAGGAAGAACGGCTCGCGCTCGCCCGCGCCATACGGGACCTGATGGGCGTCGAAGTCATCGCTGAGCTCAACGATTGGGTTCGTGAGCGGCTGATGGAAGGGCTGCCCGCCGATGTCGTCGCCGACATCGCGGAGCAACTCGACACCGACGACGCCGTCGCAATGATCGAGGATCTCGATCGCGAGGATCAGCAGGCCATCCTGGCCGAACTCGATCCCGAGGACCGGGCGGCGATCGAAGCTGCTCTGGCTTATCCGAACGAGTCTGCCGGGCGCCTGATGAGCCGCGACTTCGTGGCGGTGCCCGAGTCGATGACCGTGGGTGACCTCATCGACTTTCTTCGCGATGGCCATGAGCTTCCTACCGAGTTCTGGGAAATCTTCGTGGTCGATCCCATGCACCGGCCCGTCGGCACGTGTGCCCTCTCGTGGATATTGCGCACTCCCCGCGCGATCCAGCTCGCTGACGTAATGACCCGCGACCAGAGCCTGATCCCGGTCATGATGGACCAGGAGGAAGTCGCACTCCGCTTCCAGAAATACGCGCTGATCTCGGCTGCGGTTGTTGACGAAGCGGGCCGGCTAGTCGGCCAGATTACGGTCGACGACGTGGTTCACATTATCCAGGAAGAAGCCGGTGAGGACGCGCTGCTGCTGTCGGGCGCAGGCGACGGTGACATCCACGAGCCGATCCGCGACGCATACTTTGCGCGAGTGAAGTGGCTCATCGGCAATCTTCTGACGGCCACTCTGGCATCCGGCGTCATTGCGATGTTCGAAGACACCATCGCCAGAATGGTGGCTCTCGCCACGCTTATGCCGATCGTCGCCGGACTCGGAGGCAATGCGGGAACGCAGACCCTAGCCGTGACGGTGCGTGCACTGGCGACCAATCAACTGGCATCCACCAACGCCTGGCGCGCGATCAGGCGAGAGATAGCGATCGCACTGTTGAACGGCAGCACGGTTGCGGTGATCGTCGGCATAGCTGTAAGCATCATATTCCAGAACCCGGTCCTTGGCGTAGTTATCGCATTGGCCATGATGACCAACATCGTCATCGCCGGGCTGGCAGGCGTATTCGTCCCACTGACGCTCGACCGCTTCAAGGCCGACCCTGCCATTGCCTCATCGATCTTCGTCACCATGACGACCGATTCCATGGGTTTTCTCGTCTTCCTCGGTCTTGCCACTCTGTCAGGGATGGTGGGTTAGCCGATCCATTCTTATCTTCCGCTCATGCCCCTCCACATGACGAAGATTGCCTACAGTGCCGAGAGCCCGGCCAGCTTGAAGGCATGGCTGGAAAGCCACGCAGACGAAGCCCTGCTGACGACCCGCTACCTGCCCAAGCGCCATGAAGAGATGACTGGCGGATCGCTTTATTGGATCTTCGAGCACGCGCTGATTGGGCGCTCTCCGTTGAGAGGGTTTGCGCAACGCGAAGACGGCCGTTGGCACATCCGTCTCTCCCCGCTTCTCATCCCTGTCCACACGCAGCCGAAGCGCGCACATCAGGGCTGGCGCTACCTAGAGGAGGATGAGGCTCCCGCCGATCTGGGAAGCGATGAGTTCGCCGGCGATGTCCTGCCGCCGCGGTTGATCGGCGAACTCGCGAAGCTGGGGCTGGTCTGAGACCGAACGGGGAACGCGTCAGGCCTCCGATCCGTTGAATGGAGGAAAGGAGAGAATAGCATGCCCGAACGTCAATCCCGCCACCCCGACAATGACCTGATTAACCGCCCCGAGGAACTTGGAGGCGGCACCGGCTCGTCCGCTGGAGGAACGCTGCAGCGCGACGTTGGCAGTCGCGCTGACCTCAGCAATGCCGACGGGAGCGAGCCCGAAGTGGAACGGGTGCGCAAGTCGGATGAAGCAGACCGGGTGCCGAACCCCAAGACCAACCGCCAGTAAGCTTAGGGCAATTCGCTCCCGTTTGTGCCCAGCTAGAGTTGGGGATCTTGCTGTTGATGAGAGCGGCCCCGAATGAATCTGCTGGGCACGTTTGCCCGTGAGCTGCCAACCTTGCACGAGACTGGCTTAGCGCGAGGAAGACCAGCCGAGGCTGGCGTTATCGTCAGCGGGTTTTCGCGGCCTTGTTTGCTACAATCATAGACTGCCACTCGTCCCACTCGATGGTGCGACCTGGGTAGGCGACCTTCGCGAACGGCCAATCCGTCCGAATCCAATCAGCTACCCACTTGTGGAGTTCGGCGTCAAAACCGGCGTCATACTCGTCCTTGGTGACCCACATTCTCACTACGGCGTCGTAGCCTTCGACGGGGCTGGGCGAGACATACACGCTACCTCGCTCAAGCATGCCGTCTGGACTCAGGACGGCATAGGCAAACGACTTACGGTTTCTGAACCTGGCTTCTTCGGCTTCGATATCCCGCATCGCATCGGCATCGGAAATACCTGCATGCGGCCAGGCGGTGCTGCGGCTAAAGGTTTTCTGCAGGTGCTCGATCGACGACATGTAAGCGTCGAAATCCAATCTCACTAACGCAGGACCAAGTGGAACGAGCTTGAAGTCGGAGGTTTCGACGAGGGTCGGTACGGCGAACTCGGCTGGGACCAGTAGAGAGGTCGGTTTCCCGGCCTGGTTGCGCGCCTGCGCAGAGACTGTCGCTTGCGGTGGCGTGGCAGCAGTCCCTGCTGGTGCGTCCGCGAATGCTGCTCCTCCGGCCATAAGCAGTATTTTCAAGGTCAGGCCTGCGCCTGCGACAGTCAGCGTCATACGTTTGCTCTCCGAAGGCAATCCTAGCCGGAATGCGCCTTCCAAAGGTCATCAACCGGGACGGTCATTCAGAGCAGAATTGTTCGTGCAGCCTAGTCGCCGTTCAGACATGCCTCTCATAGACCGCATCTATGAAGCGCAGCTAACCGGCTGTTCCTTGGCTTGGTTCTCAGGCGAGCGCCTGCCGGGATCACCTCACGCCAGCGTTACAAACACCTCCGCCTCGATGACCCACTCGCCCGCGACTTCGCGCCACTTGGCGGCGTAGGTGCCTGTGGCGGTCGTCTGGCCGTTGGCGGAGATCGCGTCCCACGTGCCGTGCTCCATCGCAATCGGCGCGATCGCGGAGATGTCGATCGCTTCGGGGGCTCGCACGTAGATGTCGCGGTGGGGCGCGGCGAACTCGCGCTTCCAGACTTTCACTTGCGCGAGGCGTCCGGCGATCACGGCGCTGTCGGTGCCGGTGAGCATGACACAGTCGCGGGCGAGGATCGAGCCGATGGCAGCCACGTCGCCGTCGGCAATGGCGCGGTTGAACGCGGCGCGGCGCGTGCGGATGGCGATTTCGGTGCCGGGGCTCTCTGATGTGGAGGTCATCGCGGCCTTGTGCGGCGATGGAGAAACTCCGGCAAGCGCCAGATGAGTGCGCAGGTGCAAGGCCGGCCTGGCACCCCTTCAGAGCGGGCTGGCCGCACCCTTGCCCACAACGGTGATCCACTGGCGCACGGTCCAGCGGGCGATCAACCCATTGGCAACGTAAGGGTCGGCTGCCGCAAAGCCTTCTGCGGCAGCAGGAGTGTCGCCCTGGAACAGGAGCATGGCTTGTTCAGGAGGGTCGAGCGCACCGCCGAGCAGGAGGTCTCCACGCGCAGCGGCCTCTCGGGCGAGCGTCAGGTGCTCGTCGCGAAAGGCCGGGCGGCGGTCCAGGTAATCGGGAGCAAGGTCGTATGTCAGCAGCCAGTGGGCCATGGTTCTCCTCGCTCCCGGTCAGGTCAGTCGTGCTCGCGGTCGCCCGCGCCGATGTAGAGCTCACGGCCGATTTCCTCGTACTTGGCACTCATCGCCTTCATGCCGGCCTCGGCTTCCTCTTCGGAGGCGATGAAGGTGGTGACCGGCTGGTTCTGCTTGGCGGCGAAGTCGCGCACTTCCTGGCTGATCTTCATCGAGCAGAACTTGGGACCACACATCGAGCAGAAGTGCGCGGACTTGGCGCCTTCGGCCGGGAGCGTCTGGTCGTGGTACTTCTCGGCGGTGTCAGGATCGAGCGACAGGTTGAACTGGTCGCGCCAGCGGAACTCGAAGCGGGCCTTGCTCAGTGCATCGTCGCGGACTTGCGCAGCAGGGTGCCCCTTGGCGAGGTCGGCGGCGTGAGCGGCGAGCTTGTAGGTGATCACGCCGGTCTTCACGTCGTCGCGGTCAGGCAGGCCGAGGTGCTCCTTGGGCGTAACGTAGCAGAGCATCGCGGTGCCGTACCAGCCGATCTGGGCGGCGCCGATGCCGCTGGTGATGTGATCGTAACCAGGCGCGATGTCGGTGGTGAGCGGGCCCAAGGTGTAAAACGGCGCTTCGCCGCACGCCTCGAGCTGCTTTTCCATGTTCTCCTTGATCTTGTGCATCGGCACGTGGCCGGGCCCCTCGATCATGACCTGAACGTCCTGTGCCCAGGCGCGCTTGGTCAGCTCGCCCAGAGTATAGAGTTCGGCGAACTGGGCCTCATCGTTGGCGTCGTAGATCGAGCCGGGGCGCAAGCCGTCACCCAGCGAGTAGGCGACGTCGTAGGCCTTCATGATCTCGGTAATCTCGTCGAAGCGCTCGTAGAGGAAGCTCTCCTTGTGGTGCGCCAGACACCACTTGGCCATGATCGAGCCGCCGCGGCTGACGATGCCGGTCATCCGCTTGGCGGCGAGCGGAACGTAGGGCAGGCGCACGCCGGCGTGGATGGTGAAGTAGTCGACGCCCTGCTCGGCCTGCTCGATCAGGGTGTCGGCGAAGATCTCCCAGGTGAGGTCTTCGGCGACGCCGCCGACCTTCTCCAGCGCCTGGTAGATCGGCACGGTGCCAATCGGCACGGGGCTGTTGCGGATGATCCACTCGCGGGTGTCGTGGATGTTGCGGCCCGTCGAAAGGTCCATGACGGTGTCCGCGCCCCAGCGGATCGACCAGACCATCTTGTCGACTTCGCTCGCGACGTCGCTGGCGACGGCGGAGTTGCCGATGTTGGCGTTGATCTTGACCAGGAAGTTGCGCCCGATCGCCATCGGCTCGCACTCGGGGTGGTTGACGTTGCTGGGGATGATCGCACGGCCGCGCGCGACCTCATCGCGCACGAACTCGGGCGTGACGTAATCGGGGATAGAGGCGCCGAAGCTCTCGCCGTCGCGCTTGTATTCGGCAAGGCGCGCGCGCCCCAGGTTCTCACGCTCGGCGACGTATTCCATTTCGGGCGTGATGATGCCCTTGCGGGCGTAGTGCATCTGGCTGAGGTTCATGCCCGCCTTGGCGCGCAACGGACGGCGCAGCGCAGTGGGGAACGGGGGCACGCCGCCCGAGCGGTCAGGACCGAGCTGGCCGTTGTCTTCCGGCTTCACCTCACGTGGCGCGTATTCCTCGACGTCGCCGCGCGCGAGCTGCCAGGGGCGACGCAGCGGCTGCAGGCCGGCGGCGATGTCGATCAGCGCGTTGGGGTCGGTGTACGGACCGGAGGTGTCGTAGACGCGCACGGGCGGCTCCCCGCTGCCGGGCTCCAGGCTGATCTCACGCATCGCGACATTGAGCGGACCGACGTGGATCTTTTTCGATCCGCGGATGGGGCCGGTGGTGACGCCGATCTCCAGCTTGCTGTTGATATCTGCCATGCGCGCTCCTCCAGGTCGGCGTTCAGGAGCGGATTACGGGCGAGCCCGTCCAACTCCCTCCGCCCGTGCTAACGGGTTCAGGTTCGACGGGTCGTGCGGAGCATACCCGCACCTCTCAGCCGCTTGCTGGCTCCCCGGTGGTGGCGCAATGATAGACGGGAGCGTGCCGCGCGTCTAGGCCGCATGCGTGACCATGCTCTACCGCCTCGACGCTCAAGCGCGGCAAATCGCCGCTGCGTTGGGGGCCGAGGCGCACGACGACCCGTGGAGCGGCGGGCATGTCGCGCCCGCAAGCTTCGCACCTGTAATCACTGCGGGGCGCGAATTCGTCGCCGGACCAAGACCGCAGGGACGCACCCCGCGCCGCATGGTCCCCAGGCTCTGGGGTGTTCCGCCGCCGCCTTCTGCCTTCCAGGCGCGTCCCGTTTTATCGGTGCGCAATCCCGACAGCCCGTTCTGGATCGGCAACTTGCGCAACAGCGAGTTCCGCTGCCTCATCCCCGCAACCGCCTTCATGGAGTGGGGGCCCAACAGTTCTCGCGACGTGGACCGTGAGGGGAGGCGGCGGCGACACTGGTTCGCCTGCGCCGATCAACCGGTCTTCGCCATGGCAGGCGTGTGGAAGGACAGCGAAGTGCCCAGCTTCGCCCTGCTCACCTGCGAACCGAATGCGCTGCTGCGGAGCGCCGGGCGTGAAACCATGCCCGTCATCCTGCCTGCCAATCCAAGCGCACAGGATCTTTGGCTTCGCGGCGGCTGGGATCGCGCGCAAGCACTGCTCGCGCCCTATCCCTCATCGCTCATGCGGGCGCACGAGGGTTAAAAGCGGGGAAGAGCGACAGCGATGAGCGCCACTCCGAACAGCAGCGAACCCCAACTCCAAAGCCGGGCATACGGACCGAAGCGGCGCAGCCAGAAGGCGGTGAACACGTCCGAGAAGCTAAGGATAACGAGTGCTTCCAGGCACATCAGCCCACCCAGCACGCTCATCGCGCTGGAGAGCCAGTCGGGTGAGGCCCAGGGATCCGCGAGATAGATCACCGCTCCCAAAAACAGCTGGATCAGGGCGGTGATCATTTGCAGCGCGGGAGAGGCCGAGATTTCTGCGAGCATCTTCTCCCAGTGACCGGCTCGACGCAGCTCTCCGATACCAGCCGCAATCGCAAATACGCCCAGGAAGAGCGCCGTCCAAGCGGGTGCCAGCGAAAGATCGGCAAAAGAAAGATTGGGTACTGTTTCGGGCATTTTGCTGTCCCCTCCTGTGCAACTGCGGACTGTCCGGCGCGCCAAGGCGCCGACGCCGCTTGTTATGCAACAGTCAACATGCCTGATCCTTGCGCCAGAGCAAGTCGCGCCACATCTCGCACGGTGTGAACTGCGATCCGCTCGACGCCCTGCTCTCTCAGATCCGTGCCTGCCGCGCCTGTGCCGGTGCGCTTGCTCATGAGCCGCGCCCGTTCGTCGCGGCTTCGTCCACCGCGCGACTGCTGATCATCGGACAAGCGCCCGGCAGCAAAGTTCATGCGAGCGGCATTGGCTGGAACGACGAGAGTGGAGACAGGCTGCGGGACTGGCTAAGTGTGGACCGCGCTACGTTCTACGACACCAGCCGCGTGGCGCAGATGCCCACCGGCTTCTGCTATCCCGGTAAGGGCGACGGCGGAGACCTGCCCCCGAGACCCGAATGCGCGCCGATGTGGCATGATCGGCTCATGGAGCAACTGCCGCACGTGCAGCTTACGCTGCTGGTCGGAATGCATGCGCAGAAGCGCTATCTTCCTCGAGGGTTTGCGCCCAACATGACCGAAGCGGTGCGCCGGTGGCGGGATGCGCCGGCGGGTTATCTTCCACTCCCTCACCCGGCCTGGCGCAGCCGTCTGTGGATGCGGAACAATCCCTGGTTCGAGGCGGAGGTCCTGCCGGACCTGCGCAGGAGATTGCGGAGCATGGGCATCTAGAGCACTTTCAAGTTGACCGGCGAGGGTCAGCGGCTCGACGCGCAGCGCGTCCGATCTCCTGAGCGGCACGCCGCGACATCGGCACGCCACACGTCCATCGCCGCCGCATGCTCCTTTGCCAGACGCTTCTTTTCCTGCTCGTAGGCCTCGAGGTCGCGGCGCATCTGCTCCTCGCGCTCGTACTCCGCTTCTTCGTAAGCGCGCTTGCTGGCGGCATTCTCTTCGAGCTGCCGTTGAGCACTCTCCGCCTGCTCACGGTTCAGCTTGGCGCGCGCTTCCTCAGGGATGGAAGTCCCGTACGTCGGCTCGGGAGGTTCGGCGGCCAACGGTGTTGCGAGCACCCCTACGGCCGCCGCCAGGATTAATCCTGCTCGTGCGATCGAAGAACCCAATCCTGCCTCCCATCGAACCCGATCAGAACGTGTAGGCGAGCCCAAGCCCTGCGATCCACTGGTCCGTATCGCCGCGCACACTTGTGAACGGCGTGTCCTTGCCATCGTTCAGCATCTTGGAATAGGCGACCGCGCCAAAAGCTGCGAAACCGCCGTTCAGCAGGTCACCGTCAAAGTCGTAACCGCCGAGCAGCCCCACGTTGATGCTGTCCCAGCCGCCTTCGGCATCATAGACCGGCAAGCCGCTGGCAGCGCTCTGCGCCGGTGTGACCGAATAGTAGTAACGCGCGAAGTCATCATCGACATGGCGCGCGCCAACATTGAGAGCGACCAGCGACCCCCGGCTGAGCGGCGTCGTATAGGTCAGGTTCGGAGTCCAGACCATGCCCTTGTGCGCGCCTGCGACGTCCCAGCGCACATCAGTCGAGAGAGTCAGCGAATCGTAAGGGCTCAGCAGCTTGTATGCCGTGACCCCTGCCGTTCCGCCGAGTTCCACAGCCTCGTCGAGCTTGCCCGCGGCCCTGACCACATCGTCCTCGATCCCGCGCGCGCGGTTGGCGGAGTAAGTGGCCACCGGGCCCAGGGACACGCCGAAGCCGGAAGCCCGATTATCGGGAATGAAGTCCAGGGCCACGCCGCCGGCGCGGGGATTGATGCCGATCCCCTTCACCTGCCCTTGAATGACCGGGAAGGGAGAGACGGTGTAATCGTCCGATCCGCGATAGCTGGGCATGTAGGCGCCGCCGATGCCGACTGTGATGCGATCACCCTCCATCGCAGCGTCGGCAGCGGTGTCCTGAGCAACGGCAGGCTGAACAGCCAACGCGAGTGCAAGGCAGGTAAAGGCGGAAAGTGCGCGCATTCGTCTGGAACCCCCTGTAAAAAGCTCCGTCAGAACGCGCCGGAGTAAAGACCGTTGCACGTTGAGACAGCAGCCGTGTCGAAAACCTCTTAACCGTGGCTTTCAGGTGACGTTTCGTTCCCCAGCCCCAGTTTTCTCTGCATGACGAAGACATCGACCCACTGGCCGTGCTTCCAGCCGGCGCCGGTCAAGGTGCCGCAGGGCAGGTAGCCCGCGCGGGCATGCAGCACGACAGCAGCAGGCTCGGTGCCGGCAATCAACGCGAACGCCTGCCGATATCCGCGCCTTTCGCACTCGGCGACAAGCGCGTTGATCAGCATGGTGCCGATCCCTCGCCCCAGTGCATCGGGGCGGACGAAAATGTGCGCTTCACAACTGTAGAAGTATCCCGCGCGAGGACCGAAGCGCTGGGCATAAGCAAAGCCGACAACTTGCCCGGCTTCATCGTGCCCCACCAGCCACGGACAGCCTTCCTGCTCCACCTTGGCGATCCGCTCCGCCATTGCCTGAGCGCCAGGAGGCTCTGTTTCAAAGCTCGCGGAACTCTCCAGCACGTAGTGTGCATAGATCTCGGAAATTGCTTCTGCGTCGCTTGTGGACGCGTTACAAACAGTCAGCACATCGGTCATCAGAATGAAACATGCCCCAAAGCCCTCGCCGCGCCAAGTTGCGGCAAGTGGTCCCCCCGCCTAAACGACCCTACCATGGGAGCGCCGTCAATCGATATCGCAATTCTGGGTGGCGGCCTTTCAGGCGGCCTCATCGCGCTTGCCTTTGCCGCACGTCGGCCGGACTTGCGAATCGCCGTCTTCGAACAGGGTGAACGCTATGGCGGCGATCACGTCTGGTCCTTTTTCGAGAGCGACATTGAAGACGGCGGCGAACTGCTGGAGCCTCTGATTGCGGCGCGATGGCCGGGCTACGAGGTCCGCTTTCCCGGACGACGACGGCACCTGACCACGCCCTATCGCAGCATCACCAGCGAGCGGCTTGACACGCGGCTGCGTGAGGCGCTGCCCGCAGCAAGCCTGCTGACGGGGGCGCGCATCACCGAGGTTTCCGCCCAAAGCGTGACCCTTGCCGACGGGCGCACCTTTCAGGCCGGTGCCGTGATCGACGCACGCGGCGCATCGGGACTGCCGCACATGGTGGGAGGCTGGCAGAAGTTTCTGGGGCAGATGCTGCGGCTAAGCCAGCCTCACGGGCTGGACAAGCCGATCGTCATGGACGCCACGGTGAGGCAATTCGATGGCTACCGCTTCGTCTATGCCTTGCCGTTTTCGGCCCACGACATCTTTCTTGAAGACACCTACTACGCCGACAGTCCCGCTCTGGATCGTTCAGCATTGCGCCAGCGGATCGCGGACTATGCCGCGCGAGAAGGGTGGCAGGTGGAACGCGTCGAATATGAGGAAGCCGGTGTCCTGCCGGTGATCGCCGCTGGGGATTTCGACGCGTTCTGGCACGCTGCAGCGCCCGATGGGACCGGCCGGGCGGGAGCCAGAGCCGGGCTGGTTCACCCTCTGACCAGCTATTCACTCCCGATTGCGCTTCGTTTTGCCCTGCACCTTTGCACTCTCGACAAACTCTCTGCCGAAGCCGTAGGGCGAGCCTGTCATGCATGGGCACGCGAGCACTGGCGCGGGGGGCGCTTCTACCGGATGTTGACGCGCATGCTCTTCGGCGCCGCCGCGCCAGATCAGCGATACAAGGTACTCGAAAGGTTCTATGGCCTGCCCGAGCCGCTGATCGAACGATTTTACGCCGGACGCTCCAATCACACCGACATGCTGCGCGTTCTGGCAGGCAAACCGCCTGTCCCTGTGGGAAGAGCGCTTGCCAGCATTATGGGACAGGGACGCCCGCTCGCCCCGCTGGGAGACCGTACATGAAGCGCGCCTGTGTCATTGGAGCCGGCTTCGGCGGGCTCGCTCTTGCGATCCGGCTGCAGTCCGCCGGCATCGCCACCACTCTCGTGGAGGGGCGCGACAAGGTGGGAGGGCGTGGCTACGCCTGGGAGCGGGAGGGCTTCACGTTCGATGCCGGGCCAACCGTAATCACCGATCCGGACTGCCTTCGCGAACTGTGGGCTCTGTCGAGCCACAATATCGCTGACGACATCGAACTGATGCCGGTCATGCCGTTCTACCGGCTCAACTGGCCTGACGGCACCGTGTTCGACTACTCCAACGACGAGCCGGCTTTGCGGCGCGAGATTGCCCGCTTCGCCCCCCAGGACCTCGCGGGGTACGAGGACTTTCTGGAGTATTCGGCGGGCGTATACCAGGAAGGCTACATCAAGCTGGGCCACCAGCCCTTCCTGGACTTCGCAAGCATGGTGAAGGCCGCACCCGCGCTTGCCCATTACCAGGCGTGGCGATCGGTTTATTCGATGGTCTCCCACTTCGTGAAGGATGAGCGGCTGCGGCAGGCGCTCTCGTTCCACACCCTGCTCGTCGGCGGCAATCCGATGACGACCAGCGCCATCTACGCTCTGATCCACAAGCTGGAGAAGGACGGCGGTGTGTGGTGGGCAAAGGGCGGTACCAACAAGCTGGCGCAGGCGATGGCGAAGCACTTCGAGCGGCTGGGCGGCGTCGTGCGCCTTGCCGACAAGGTCGTGCAGATCCACACCATCGGTGACCGCGCGACCGAGGTGGAGACCGCAAGCGGCTGGCGCGAGCGCTTCGACGCGGTCGCCTCCAACGGCGATATCATGCACACGTACCGCGATCTGCTCTCCGGCAGCCCGCGGGGCCAGCAAATGGCGAAGTCGCTCTCCCGCAAGCGCTTCTCGCCCAGCCTGTTCCTCGTCCATTTCGGACTGGAGGGGACTTGGCCGGGCATTCCGCACCACACGATCCTGTTCGGCCCCCGCTACAAGGGGCTGCTGACAGATATTTACCAGCACGGCGTCCTGCCGCGGGACTTCTCGATCTACCTGCACCACCCCACCGTCACCGACCCTTCGATGGCGCCGCCGGGCAAGAGCACGTTCTACGCGCTTGTGCCCGTCGCCCACATGGGCAAGCTCCCGATCGACTGGGACGAGGTGGGTCCGGTGCTGGCCGGGCGTATTCTGGACGAAGTGGGCCGCCGCCTCATCCCCGATATTCGCGATAGAATTGTGACGCAGTTCCACTATGCGCCCACGGATTTCGCGGCCGACTTGTCCGCCCACCTGGGGAGCGCGTTCAGCCTTGAGCCGATCCTCACTCAAAGCGCCTGGTTTCGGGGCCACAACCGCGATGACAAGCTGAAGAACGTCTATCTTGCCGGAGCTGGTACGCATCCCGGCGCGGGCCTCCCCGGCGTGATCGGAAGCGCCAAGGCCACGGCCAAGCTCATGCTGGAGGATCTGAAGTGAAGCGCCTGGCTGTCTACTGTGGTTCCGCCACTCCGGCGGATCCCCGCTACGTGCAGCTTGCACGTGACGTTGGCACGACCTTGGCGCGCGAAGGCATCGGCATCGTCTACGGCGGCGGCAGGCTTGGCCTCATGGGGGCGCTCGCCGGCTCTGCGCTACTGGCGGGCGGCGAGGTCATCGGCGTCATCCCCGAAGCGCTCGTCCATGGGGAAGTAGCGAACTACGACTGCGAGCTGACCGTGGTCGGCACCATGCACGAGCGCAAGGCCGCCTTCACCGACCTGTCGGACGGCTTCCTTGTTCTGCCCGGCGGCGTCGGCACCATGGACGAGTTGTGGGAAGCGGTGAGCTGGGCCCAGCTAGGCTATCACAGCAAGCCAGTCGGCGTATTGAATGCATTCGGGTTCTATGACGGACTGCTCGCGTTCAACCGGCATATGGCCGAAGTAGGGTTCGTCCGCCCGGCGCATCAGGGCATCATCATGGCCGAGCGCGAGCTCGACCTGTTGCTGGAGCGGATGCGCGCGCATGAACCCCCGCAGACCATCGTGGCGATGGATCCGCGCACGTTGTGAATCCCGATGCCGGCCCCTCCACTTTCGCCGAAGTAGCCCTGCCGCGCACGCGCGAGGAACTCGTAAGGGCAGCGCATGAGTCGATCCGCAAGGGTTCTGCCAGCTTCCGCGCCGCGAGCCGCTTGTTCGATCGCACCACGCGTGAGCGGGTCTGGCTGCTCTACGCCTGGTGCCGCGCCTGCGACGACCTTGCCGACGCACAGGATCACGGCGGAGTACTGGGAGAAGCTCTTGCCCCCGAAGCGCGGCTGCCCACCATCCGCACTCTGACCGAGCTTGCCTTCTCGGGCGCCTGGACCGGCAATCCGGCCTTCGACGCGCTGGGGCAACTGGCTCGAGAGGTGCCGGTCACCCACGCAATGGCCGAGGATGTCATTGCCGGCTTCGCGCTGGACGCGGCGGAATGGCGGCCACGCAGCGAAACCGACCTGCTGCGTTACTCCTATCACGTCGCGGGGGCGGTGGGCGTGATGATGGCAACCGTCATGGGCGTTCCGGCGGACGATGAGGACACGCTGGACCGCGCTTGCGACCTCGGAATCGCATTCCAACTCAACAACATCGTGCGCGACGTGCTCGAGGACGACGCGGCAGATCGGCGCTACCTTCCCATCGAATGGAACGTCGAAGAGGACATTCCTCCCGGAGAGCTCACCAAGCCGCACTACCGCGCAGCGCTGGTGCGCATCGTGTCGCGCGCATGCGCTCTGGCGCGAAGCTACGAGGCTTCGGCTCGTGTAGGCGCGGCGCGGCTGCCCTTCCGCCAACGTTGGGCGATCCTCTCCGCAGCGAACATCTATGGCGCGATCGGGCGCCAGGTGGAGCAGCGCGGCGCCCATGCCTGGGACCATAGGGTGCGCACGACACGTTCGCAAAAAATGAGCCTTGTGCTCTCCGCGGCAGTCGAGGCCGCACGCAATCGCCCTGCTCCTGCTCCTGTCCCGCGTCTGTCACGAAGGGAACTTGCCGCGATCGCCAGAGGGCAAACACCGGGTCGGATCAAAACGCAGATCTGACATTATGCATCGACCGGAGCAATGAAGCGGCCCCTGCGTTAGCCTCACAGGCAAACAGGGAACTGGACATGCTTTATACGATAGCGGCGATACTTTTCCTGCTCTGGCTACTCGGCCTTGTGGTGTTCAAGGTTGGCAGCGCCATCATCCATCTTCTGCTGGTGATCGCCCTTATTGTCGGGCTGGTACAACTCTTTCGCGGCCGCCGAATGTAGTCGCCTCTCCTGAGGCTTCTTACACTCCGACCGTCGGGCGGGAGGGCGCGTTCAACCGGCGGAACAGCACCCCACGCTCTGAATAGAGCACGAGAGCCAGAGCGATCAGGCCCGCAAGGGTCATCGCTGCCAGGAGAGGCCTTGCAGTGCCGTCATAAGCCTGACCGATCAGCGTGCCCAGCGTAGCGCCGAGCAGAAGCCGTACGAACGCCATCACCGAAGCCGCTGCGCCGGCCGTGCGAGCGAAGGGCTGGAGAGCGATCGACTGATAATTCGAACCGATGAAAGACATGAGGCACATGCTGATCGTCATCAGGGGAACGAAAACCCACAGGCTCTCACCAGCCATGGCCCACACAAGGTGCACGCCGGCCACGATCACGTAAGCTATCGTTGCGGTGTGGGATACCCGCCGGGCGCCAAATCGCTCCACGATGCGGGAGTTGACGAAGTTGGTGCCCGACATGACCAGCGCCATGCCGCCAAATACGAAGGGAAACAGCACGCCAGCGCCAAAGTGCTCTGCGATCAGCTGCTGCGAGCTGTTGATGTAGCCGAACAGCGCCCCTTGCACGAAGGACGCACCCAGGAAATATCCCAAGGCGGAACGGCAGCGCACCGCCGCAACCATATTGATGAGGATAGTGCGCGGCATGATTGTCTGCCGGTGATCGTCGTGGAGCGTTTCAGGCAGGCGCATGAAGGTCCAGAACGCCACGCCTGCCGCAAGCCCGGCCATGACCCCGAATATCCAGCGCCAGTCGGCAACCAGAAGCACGGCTTGCCCAACCGTGGGCGCCAGCATGGGCACGACCATGAAGGTCATCGCGACCAGTGACTGGACTCGTGCCATTCGGTCACCGGAAAAGCGATCACGGATGATCGCCATCGGCATCACCATCATCCCGGATGTGAAAAAGCCCAGCACCGCCCGCAGGATCAGCAGCGCCGTGAAGTCTGTGACCAGTGCAGAAGCCAGAGACAACGCGACGTAGACGCCCAGACAGGTGAGCACCACCGGCCTTCTTCCGAAACGATCTCCCAGCGCTCCCGGAAAAAGCGAGCCCAAGCCGCTGAAGATCAGGAAAATGCCGATCACAAGCTGACGCTCGTTGGGATCGGTGACCCCCAGATCCTGGGAAATGTTGCCCAGTGCGGGCAGCATGACGTCGATCGCCAGCGCCTGGAGCGCCTGGATAGCCGCCATGAGGCAGACGAACTCGACTTCGCCGAAAGGTCTTGGAGGATTTTGGCGAGCGCGCATCCGGCAGCTCATGGCGCAATGCCGCAAGTCTTGCCAGCCCAAGTTCCGGGCAAAGCACGATTTCCGAAAAAGCGCATAACAACACGGCATTACGGCCTCGGCCCTTTGGCGGATTCGCAAGCTGCGCTATCCTGCACGCCCATGGCGACTTCGCAGACGATCAGCGTGGATCAGGAGGCCAGCGACGAGGCCGGTCTGCGCAAGATCATCCACGTGGACATGGATGCCTTCTTCGCCAGCGTCGAGCAACGCGACGAGCCTGAGCTTCGTGGGAAGCCGCTGGCGGTTGGCGGCTCATCCGGGCGCGGCGTGGTCGCTGCGGCCAGCTATGAGGCGCGCGCATTCGGCGTGCGCTCTGCCATGCCCTCCGCCCGCGCGGTGCGACTTTGCCCGCAGTTGCTGTTTCGTAAGCCGCGCTTCGACGTCTATCGAGGGGTGTCGGAACAGATCCGCGCCATCTTCCGCGACTACACCCCGCATGTGGAGCCCCTTTCGCTCGACGAAGCCTATCTGGATGTCACGCACGATCTGAGGGGCATTGGTTCTGCAACCCGCATCGCACAAGAGATCCGGCGGCGCGTACGCGAGGAAACCCAGCTCACCGCCAGCGCGGGTGTCTCCTACAACAAGTTTCTGGCCAAGCTGGCCAGCGATCAGAACAAGCCGGATGGACTCTGCGTCATCCGGCCCGGGGAAGGCGCGCAGTTCGTGGCATCGCTCCCGGTCAGCCGCTTCCACGGCGTCGGCCCTCGCGGCGCAGAGAAGATGGCGGCGCTGGGCATCAGGACCGGTGCGGATCTGGCGGCTCACGACCTCCCGTTTCTGCGCGCGCACTTCGGCAGCTTCGCAGAATACCTTTTTCGCGCGGCGCGAGGCATCGACTTGCGGCAGGTCCGCGCCAATCGCGAACGCAAGTCTGTCGGCGGAGAGCGGACGTTCTTCGAAAACATCGTGGACCCCGATGAACTGCGCGGGACGATGGATCGCATCGTCGATATCGTCTGGGAGCGGATCGAGCGCGCGGGAGCACCCGGCGCCCCGGTGCAAGGCCGAACGGTCACGCTCAAACTGCGCTATGCCGACTTCCGCACTCTCACCCGAGCCCGATCGGTAAGCCCCTGCGTGGCCGACAAGGCGATGTTCGCCTCTCTTGGCCGCAGCCTGCTGGAGGAGATGATGCCGCTGCCCCAGCCAGTACGCCTGATGGGGCTCACGTTGTCCTCGCTGCAACGCGAGCCACAGGCCGAGTCAGGCGGAGGAACAGACGGTCAGTTGCTGCTGCTTTGAGCTGCCCGCCACGCGGCGATCCATCCGTTGAGACCTCTTTCCACCCGAGGAGAGAGGTCTTCGGGCAACAAGTCGAGCGCGAACCAGCGCGCCTCCTGCACTTCGCGCAGATCGGGCCGCAGTGCACCAGCGGCACGGCCGACTACCACGTGCACGACGTTGTACGCACCCGAAGGCCGTTCAACCACCTCCGCCACCTTCAACGCCTCAGTCAATGTGCAGGCGGTCTCCTCGGCGAGCTCCCGGTGTGCCGTGGCGACAGGGTCTTCCCGGCGAGCAACGCTCCCGCCGGGCGCGACCCAGTGAGGTGAGCCGTACGTCTGCCGAATGAGCAACACCCGGTCGTCAGCGTCGAGAGCGATGACCCTGCATCCATGAACCGTCGGCCGTAGCGTACGCCACCACAGCGAGCGCGCAAGGTGCGCGAGACGATAGAGACAGCGATGCAGTGGCGCCGGGATCAGGTGGAGCATGTTATCCTTCGCCTCTCAAACCCGATGCGCGATGGCCGCATCATCGGCCTCCATGACGTCGGACATCCGGCACCGAAAGAGTCTCAGGCCAGGATTTCTCGCAGGAACCAGGCGCGCTGCTCGGCCTGATCGGTCCAATCGTCAACGATGCCGTCAGTGGCGTTGTCTCCTGCCTCTTCGGCGGCGGCCTTCACTTCGCGCAGCTTGGCGATGAAAGTGTCGTTGTCCTCCGCCAACTCCTTGACCATCGCCATGGCATCAATGCTGGTATCGTCCTGCGCCTTGATCTGGGTCTTGGCCGCAATCGCGCCGGGACTGGTCAAAGTGGTGCCACCCTGCTTGCGAACCCGCTCGGCGATCAGATCGGTTAATGCAAAAACCTCGGTCGCCTGTGTGTCGAACAGCAGATGCAGATCATGGAACTGGCGTCCGCGCACGTGCCAATGGAAGTTCTTGGTCTTGATATAGAGGGCGAAAGCATCGGCCAGCAGTCCATTCAGACTGTCGATCAAAGCTGCCTTGGCGTTGTTGGTCATATTGCGTGCCTCCGGTTATCGTGAATGACGCGATACGATTATAACCGCTCTGAGAGATGGGAGTTCGGCGCAAAAGGGCGATTACAGTAAGCCACGAACTCTCAGGAACATGGCGACGGCTACCAGCAGCAGCAAGCCGCCGACTACGCGGCGCAATACGCTTACCACCCGAGTGGGGAATGCCTGGGGGTAAGTCCAGGCGACGAGCACCAGCAACAAGCCAGCCAAGCCGCCCCCCAGCCCCGCTGCGAACGGCGCCCCCGTCCCCACGGCAACGCCGAAAAGCGTGAAGCGTGCGGCGTCCGTGAGTTGATGTGCGGTGAGCACGATTGCCAGAGCACCAAGCGAACGGGTCGGCTCACGCGGGTCGGCACGAGGCGAAAGAAGAAGCGATTCCAGCCCCGCCAACCCCAACGCAATGGCGGCCAGCACAGGCCGCGCTGGCGGCGCAAGGATAGCAAGCACCTGATCTGCCGCGTAAGCTGCGCCGGCACAAGTGAGCGCCGCCAAGCTCAGGCTGACGACAAGAACGCCTGAACGCTTTCCCTGCCTGCGCGTCAGCGCTGCAATCGTCACCTGATCGCGCGCGGCGATGCCTGACAGCAAGACTGCGATCAGCGCAAGATAGAAAGCCCCCATCGCTGCAAGCATGAGCCTGCACGCTGCGCAATTCAACCATCGGTGGAACCACCTTCCCCTCCGGCCCGTTCGACGTGTGCGCGGGGGACGCACTTAGATGCAGTCTTGCGCGCGGCATGCAAAATGCCACACTGAAGGGGCGATGACGATCCTATCACCTAGCATATCGCCAGCCGACGGCCCCGCACCTGCTCTCTCCGCTCCACCCCAACTCGATACTGGCAGGGGAACTGCCCTGTTTCTCGATTTCGACGGGACTCTCGTGGAACTGGCCGAGCATCCCCAGGATATCGTGGTGGCTCCCGCCTTGCCCCATCTGCTGACTGCCCTCTCGGAGCGTCTGGACGGACGGCTTGCGGTGGTCAGCGGCCGTTCTCTTGCCATGCTGGACGATTTTCTGGGGCCCCTCCCCATCGGCATGGCCGGTTCCCATGGCGGGGAATTCCGTCCCGCCGGTTCATCCCAGGTCCAACCCTTGGCCAAGCCGCTGCCGCCGGCGGTGAGTGCTGCCCTGTCCTCTTTTGCTCAGCAAAACGGCGGTCTGGTATTCGAAGCAAAGCCATTCAGCGCTGCCGTGCATTACCGCAATCACCCCGAGATTGCAGAGCAACTGGTCGGTTTCGCCACGACCCTGAGCGCGGAACACGGACTGGCGATCAAGCATGGCAAGATGGTGGTCGAACTCGCGATGCCGGGATCGGACAAAGGCAGCGCGGTCAGGCATTTCATGGAACGCGCACCCTTTGCGGGATCTCGCCCCCTTTTCATCGGAGATGACGTGACCGACGAAGACGCTTTTGCTGCCGTACGCCAGTTCGATGGCGGGGGCGTCCTCGTCGGTGCGATGCGCGCAACGGCTGCTTTGTGGCGCCTGGAGAATGTTTCGGCGGTGCACCGCTGGTTGGAGAATGCAGCTTGAGTACGACTGCCCCGGAGTCCTCGCTCGAACTCTGGCCCATCGGCAACTGCCAGGTATCCGGCCTGATCGACCGCCGCGGGGCGCTGGTCTGGGGCTGCGTCCCGCGTGTAGACGGCGACCCCGCTTTTTGCGCGTTGTTGCGCGGGGAGAATGGCCAGGACCTTGGCAGTTGGCGGTTCAGCCTGGAAAACCAGGTCTCCGTTTCCCAGGAGTACGTGCGCAATACGCCCATCCTGCGCACCCGCCTGGAAGACGAGAGCGGCGGGAAGGTCGATGTGTTCGACTTCTGCCCGCGCTTCGAACGCTCGGGCCGCATGTACCGCCCGGTCGCGTTTGCGCGGATGGTTCGACCGGTTTCCGGCTCACCAAGACTGAAGATCACGCTCACGCCCATGAGCGGCTATGGCTCGCAAACAGCCCCGCTCACGCACGGGACGAACCACATCCGCTATCTGAACGACCGGCACGCGCTGCGTCTCACCACCAACGCGCCCGTCGGCTACATCCTGGACGAACGGGCATTCCGGATTGAGAAGCAGCTGGCCTTCTTCCTCGGACCGGATGAACCCTTCGTTGGCAACATCAGCCACGAGCTCGACGCGATGCTGCGGATGACCGAGAGCTACTGGCAGCACTGGGTGCGCGGCCTGGCCACGCCGATCGACTGGCAGGAAGCGGTCATCCGCGCAGCGATCACGCTCAAGCTGTGTCAGCACGAGGAGACCGGCGCAATTGTCGCTGCCCTCACCACTTCCATACCCGAGGCGCCGAACACTCAGAGAAACTGGGACTACCGCTACTGCTGGATCCGCGACGCGTATTATACCGTGCAGGCGCTGAACCGGCTCGGCGCTCTGGACGTGCTGGAGAAGTACCTCGCCTATCTGCGCAATCTGGTCGACGATGCACACTCCGGAGTGATCCAGCCGCTTTACTCCGTCAGTGGAGCACGGGAGATCATCGAGTGGGAGGCAGAAGCCCTGCCCGGCTACCGGGGCATGGGTCCGGTCAGAGTGGGCAACGCCGCCTACTATCAGGTGCAGCACGATTGCTACGGCCAGATCATCATCCCCAACATTCAGGCCTTTTCGGACCACCGCCTGCTGCGCATGGGCAACGTGGAAGACTTCATAAGCCTGGAGAAAGTGGGCGAGCTCGCCTGGAAAATGCACGACCAGCCCGACGCAGGCCTTTGGGAACTGCGCACGCGCACCGCAGTTCACACCTACTCGGCGGTGATGAACTGGGCGGCGTGCGACAGGCTGGCCAATGCGGCCCAGGTGCTGGGATTGGGCGATCGGCAACTTGTCTGGCGAGAACGGGCCGACACGATCCGAAGCAACATAGAGAACGGAGCGTGGCACAAGGCGTGCGGCCACTACGCCGCCACCTTCGGCGGGAAGGAGCTTGACGCAAGTCTGCTGCAGCTGGTCGAGCTGCGCTACGTCGCTGCCGACGATCCTCGCTTCCAGGCCACCCTGCAGGCGGTTGAGCGCACTTTGCGGCGTGGCGAACACATGCTGCGTTATGCAAACGAGGACGACTTCGGGCTGCCAGAAACAGCGTTTAACATTTGCACCTTCTGGCTGATCGAGGCACTGCATCTCGACGGGCGCGATGAAGAGGCGCGAGCGCTGTTCGAGGCCATGTTAGCCCATCGCACAGCTTCGGGCCTGCTCTCCGAGGACATGGACTTCGAAACGGGCGAACTTTGGGGGAACTTTCCGCAAACTTATTCGCTTGTGGGTATCATTAACTGTGCCGGACTGTTGTCACGGTCATGGCGCGACTGGCGGTAGTCGGAACCGTTTTTGATTTTCCGACAGCTGCCGGTGCCCTCGCCTTCCATAGAAGAGCAACGGCGGCGAAGGGCTGTTGCGCTGATATGCAAGGGGACTGAAATGAGCAGGCTGATCGTCGTTTCGAACCGGGTCTCAGTCCCGAAGGCGATGGGCGCTGCCGGAGCACAAGGTGGGCTCGCCGTCGCCCTTTCGGCTGCGCTGCGCGAACACCGGGGCATCTGGTTCGGTTGGTCCGGCAAGGAGACCGAGACATTCACCGGTCATCTGGACATGCAGCGCAACTGTGACGTCACGACGGCGACGATCGATCTCGAGCCGCAGGATATTGACGAGTACTACAACGGCTACGCCAACCGGACTCTGTGGCCGCTGTTCCACTATCGTATCGACCTTACCGAATACGACCGGAGTTTCGATGAAGGGTACGAACGGGTAAACGCACGCTTCGCCGATAGCGTGGCGCCTCTTATCGAGCCTGAAGATCTCGTCTGGGTGCATGACTACCATCTGCTTCCACTCGGCTCGATGCTGCGGGAAAAGGGTGTCACCAATCGGATCGGCATGTTCCTGCACATACCCTGGCCACCCACGCGCCTGTTTGTCTCGCTCCCCAATCACGAGCAACTCGTGGCATCCATGCTGCACTACGACCTCATCGGATTTCAGACCGAAGAGTGGCTCGACAGCTTTACGCATTACGTCAAAAAAGAAATGGGACTGCCAGTCGCCGATGATGGCACGATCGAATACCAGGGTCGGCAGATCCTCGCTCGCGCTTTCCCGATCGGCATCGACTACGAGGAATTCACCGAGGGCGCGCGCAGCGCAGAGGCGCGTGAGGCTCACGACAGATTGAAGAGCAGCGTGCGCGGCCGCAAGATGCTGATCGGCGTCGACCGGCTCGACTACTCCAAGGGTTTGGGTGAGCGGTTCGACAGCTTTGGCCGCTTCCTCACCGATAACCCGGACATGGCAAAGGACGTCGTGCTGTTGCAGATTGCGCCGCCATCCCGTGAAAACGTGGCGAGTTATCAGCAGATCCGCCACGATCTGGAACGTAAGGCGGGACATATCAACGGAGCGCATGCAGACGTGGCGTGGGTGCCGATCCGCTATGTAAACCGCGGTTATCGCCGGACTGAGCTCGCCGGCTTCTACCGCGCGGCGGACATCGCGCTCGTCACACCCCTCCGCGACGGCATGAATCTGGTTGCGAAGGAGTACGTTGCCGCACAGGACCCGGAAGACCCGGGCGTGCTGATCCTTTCGCAGTTCGCAGGCGCCGCCCTGCAACTTACAGATGCTGTTCTGGTCAATCCGCACAGCACGGAGGAAGTGAGCGACGCGATCGAACGCTCGTTACGCATGCCGCTCGAGGAACGCCGCCGCCGCCATCAGGCTCTGCTGAACTCCATTCGTGAAGAAGATGTCGTCGATTGGCGCGAAGCCTTTGTCGCCACTCTTCAGGGCAAACGCACGACAGAACCGTCTCACGCCGAGCCGTTTCTTGCCGCCGACGAAACTTCGTAGCAATTGCAACAGGCTGCAACCGTCCTTACATAATCCGCATTTAAAGAAGGCGTTGCAAGCAAGGGCGCCGCTCGTGCCCCCCTTGCAAACGACCCGAACTTGGGAAGCCCCGCATCTGGGGTGCAGGATTACTGATGGCTATTTACGGCGAATGCATCGGCGGGCTTACGCGCGTGCCCGTCACGATTTCGGCACTGGGAGGCGATGGTTGTGATTTTCAGCCTGAGGCCAGCGACTGCCTGATCGACGGTCCACTGGACCTGTGGATTGGCGCTGTCGGGCCCTTTACGGTGACGACCGAGAAGAACGCGGGCGGGCGCTACCGCGCGCGCTTCCGTGAGCCGCTGGATCAGCGGATCATCGCCCACTTCACTCAAGGCTGACTAATCCATTCGAGGTGGTCGGCGGCGAGGTGCCCCCCATCTGCGCATGCGCTTGATCTTAAAATCGCTTGCCACGCGTCCACGGGATGGCAAGTTAGGAGCGGGGCGGAAGACAGCGGAATACGCTGACCGGTTCGCGCCTGATCTGGCCAGCTTGGCGCAAGAGCGTCGGGCTCACAAGCGATGGAAAGACGTGCCCCTGCCCACTGCCCCCAAGTCCCGCATCTGCAGGCGCGAGCAGGATCACCCCGAGCATCCTTATTGCCCCCCTGCTAAACGCCAGGCGGCATGAGCGAACTGTATTACTCACTGGCGGGCGCGCTGGTCGGCTTCCTCGTCGGCATGACCGGTGTGGGCGGTGGCTCACTCATGGCCCCGATCCTCGTGTTGGGCTTCGGCTTCGCACCGGCCCTGGCGATCGGAACGGACCTCTGGTTCGCCACTCTCACCAAGTCCGTAGGCGGGATCGTGCACCGGCGCTTCGGCTCGCCTGATTGGAGAGTCATCGCTCGCCTTGCACTTGGCAGCGTGCCTGCCGCGATCGTGACGGTGATCTATCTCGGCTCAGAGCACGGGGGCGAACTCGATGCCGGGCTACTGATGAAGCTACTGGGCTTGATGCTGGTGCTCACGGCCGTGATCGTCCCTATGAAGCACATCATTCATTCGCCCGTAACCCGGCTACGAGTGCTGCTCGGGCCACGCATCGGCGCACTGCAGGTCGCGTTGACGGTGATTGCAGGTGTGGTCGTAGGCTGCCTCGTCACCTTGACGTCGATTGGTGCCGGAGCACTCGTCGCCTTGATACTCATGTTGATCTACCCGCTGCGGCTCAATGCGAAGTCCGTTGTCGGGACAGACATCGTTCACGCCATTCCTCTCGCCCTCATCGCCGCGGTGGGACATTCCTGGCTGGGCAACGTGGACTGGTCCTTGCTGGGCATGCTCCTGATCGGTTCTATCCCCGGCGTGATCGCCGGTTCACTCGCGGCTGGGCGCGTGAGTGAGACGCTTGTGCGCATCACCCTTGCAGGGATGCTAGGCTTTTCGGGACTGAAAATGCTTCTTGCCTGAGCGGCCACCAACCGGCTGTTGCCATTTGAGTAAGGCCTCAACATAAGCAAACCGCCGGGCGCGCGGGGCGGCCGGGAAAAGCCTGACGGATCGAAGCCATGCAAAGACCTCCCGTGCTGGTAACCGGCGGTGCCGGCTATATCGGCAGTCACGCTGTCCTCGCCCTTGTGGATCGAGGCTGGCCGGTCTGCGTGATTGATAACCTGACCACCGGCTTTCGTTTTGCCATTCCCGAAGGCGTACCGTTCTATGAAGGTGACATAGAAGACGACGCTCTGCTTGCGCGCATCTTCGCCGAGCAAAAGGTGGGTTCGATCATGCATTTCGCCGGCTCGATTATCGTGCCGGAATCGGTAGAAAACCCGCTGAAATACTACCACAACAACACGGCCAAGACCCGCGCTCTCATCGGAGCGGCGGTCACGTCCGGCGTTCCGCACTTCATCTTCAGCTCAACCGCTGCGACCTACGGCGTTCCAGAGGTCTCGCCGGTGACGGAGGACAGCCCCAAGGCGCCCATCAATCCGTACGGCATGTCCAAACTCATGACCGAGTTCATGCTGGCCGATACGGCGCGTGCGCACGCATTGAACTATTGCGCGCTTCGCTACTTCAATGTCGCGGGCGCCGACCCTCAGGCGCGCACCGGCCAGTCCACCGCAGGCGCAACTCACCTCATCAAGGTGGCCGTCGAAGCCGCTCTGGGCAAGCGTGAGTACGTCGGCGTGTTCGGCACCGATTTCGACACGCCCGATGGCACCGGGGTGCGGGACTACATCCACGTGACGGACCTTGCCGAAGCACACGTCCTGGCGCTCGAAGCGCTGATCGCCGAACCCGCACGGTCGCTGACGATGAACTGCGGATACGGCCGCGGCTTTTCGGTCCTGGAGGTCTTGGACGCTGTGGACCGCGTGACCAACCAGATTATCGACCGGCGCCTGCAGGACCGGCGGGCGGGCGATCCGGACTCGTTGATCTCCGACAACAGTCGCATCAAGGCTACCCTGCCTTGGCAGCCCCGGTATGCGGATCTTGAGACTATCGTGAGCCATGCCCTTGCGTGGGAGCGCAAGCTGACTGGCCTGCGCGGCGGCGCCTGAGCATCTCGGCTGCACAAAGCAAACGTCCCTCATGGCCAAGCTGTACTTTTATTATGCGAGCATGAACGCGGGCAAGTCTACCAACTTGCTGCAAGCGGACTTCAACTATCGCGAACGCGGGATGGCGACGATGCTCTGGACAGCGGCCTTCGACGGACGCGGTGAGCACCACGCGATCGCAAGCCGGATCGGGCTGGGCGCGGACGCCCATCGCTTCGATGACGCGACGGATCTTTGGACAGCCGTTACGACCAGCCACGGCGCAGCTCCGCTTTCGTGTGTCCTGATCGATGAAGCGCAGTTCCTCTCGCCCCAGCAGGTCTGGCAATGCGCGCGCGTGGCCGACTTTGCGAGCATTCCCGTTCTGTGCTTCGGGTTGCGCACCGACTTCAAGGGACAGCTGTTTCCCGGATCGGCGACCCTGCTCGGGATAGCAGATGAGTTGGTAGAGCTTAAGGCCGTGTGCCACTGCGGCCGCAAGGCAACGATGAACTTGCGCGTCGATGCGGAAGGGCAGGCAATCCATGAGGGTGACCAGACGCTGATCGGCGGGAACGAGCGCTATGTTGCTTTGTGCCGCATGCACTTCGCCATGGCCCGCAACGGTTGGTCGCCGCTGAAGACGGACTGAGGCCATCGTGCTGACAAACAGTTGCAACCCTGCGGATTGCCGCTACCGGTCCGGAGCAGAAACCGGGCAGGCTGCCCGTGCGGAAAGTCGGGAAACAAGCGAGGACATGACTGGATGAAGCGACCTGGGGCCGCCACAATCATGTGTCTTCTGATGGCGACGGGCTGCGCACCGAGCTTACGCGGTCCCAACGTCCTGACGGGGAGCGACGCCTACAGCCTCGTTCCCGCTACGGATCCGCAAAACGCGGTCGCCACCGATTACGTTATCGGTGCTCAAGACAGCATCAACGTCGAGGTTCTTTACGAACCCGACATCTCCCGCAACGACGTGGCGGCGGGTGCGGACGGCACGGTGGCCCTGCCTCTCATCGGCCAGGTGCGTGCGGCAGGGCTCACTGCGGCGCAGTTGTCCGAAGTGCTGCGCGAACGCTATCTCCGGTACTATGTAGACCCCCGCGTGATGGTCAGCATCGCCCAGTCGGCATCGCACAATGTCAACGTGCAAGGCGCGGTTCAAAAGCCTGGCATCTATCCCCTTCGCGGGACCACCACCTTGCTGGACGCGATCGCGCTTGCGAGCGGTGAGGGTTACACTGCCTCGCTCAGCCAAGTCGTCGTCCTGCGCGCAATCGAGGGCGAGCGGCATGCGGCCCTTTTCGATCTGAACCGTATCCGCCGGGGCGAGGATCCTGATCCGGCGCTTCAGGCCGGTGACGTCGTGGTGGTGGGGAGTTCCAGCATCAAGGAACTACGCCGCGACATTCTTCGAGCAACGCCGATGCTCAACATTTTCACTTTGTTCTAAGGCAGGACAACCGATCTCATGCGTCGTGCACCTGCACAATTTCGGAATGGACCCGTGGCGGACGGCGATGGCGCCGTCACGACCGAGCGCGCGAAGCGGCCCTTCGCCACGCCGGTGTCGCGGCTCCGCACCAGTTGGGCGCTGATCTACCGAAACCGGGTCGCGATCCTGCTGATCGTCGCGGCATCCCTTCTGATCGGCCTTGCCTTCGTGCTGTTCATGCCGCGCGTTTATCAGGCGACCACAAGCGTGCAGGTAGAGGCTCCGGTCGCGCCTCTTGCCAGCTCTGACGAGAGTCACCGGCGAAGTGGGAGCGATGTTGAGCGCTACCTCCACACACAAGTCGAGGTACTCAAAAGCCGCGCCATGGCACAACGCGTGGCAGCGCGGCTCGATCTCGCTAACTCCGATGAATTCAGCGCCGCAGTACCACTGAACGTATCGAGCGCCTCGGCCGCCGAACAAGAAGATCAGGTTGTGCAAGCCTTGCGCGAACACCTGTCTGTGGACCTGCGCGATAACTCTCAAATTGTGCAAATCGCGTTCCGCAGCCGCGACACTCAGACTGCCGCCAAAGTGGCAAACGCTTACGCCGAGGAATATGCGGCCGCCAACATCGAGCGCGCCGTGTCTGCCGGTGATTACCCACGCAAGCTCCTCCAGGAACAGCTCAGCCGCGCAAAGGACCGCCTCGACGCGGCAGAACGCGCCCTGGTCAACTACGTGCGCGCCTCTCAACTCATCGATCCCGGCTCGACAGCTCGCGGAAATGCTGACGGCAGTGCGGCAGGATCGCTGATCACAGCGGACCTGGCGCAGTTGAAAAGTGCTCTCATAGACGCGCGGGTCGCACGTATTCAGGCGCAGCAGCGTTGGGAGCAGGCCCAGAACGCACCCGCGACTTCCCTCAGCGAAGCATTGTCGAACCCCGCGATGCAACAGCTCCTGCAGCGGCAAGCGGAGCTGAAGGGCACTCTTGGACAAATGCGTGAGCACATGCGCCCGGATCATCCCACTGTTCAGCGGACAATGGCCGAACTGGCGGTAACTGACCGGGAGCTCCGCGCCCTTGGAGACGACATTCGCAATTCCGTGCGCGACGAATATCTGACCCGGCAGCGGCAGGAGCAGGCGCTGTCCGAACAGGCGCGCGCACTTCGCGGGGATATTCTTGCCCAGCAGGATCGCAGTGTTCGCTACGACAGTCTGCGCAGGGAAGTCGAAACGAACCGCCAGACCCACGATGGGCTGCTGCGCCTTTACACCGAGCTGACCGGCCTCGCCGCCACCGGATCGAGCAATATCAGCGTGATCGATACTGCCGAACCGCCCCTGACACCAATTTCACCCCGCCCTTTACTGACCATGCTCGCTGCGCTGGCTGGCGGCCTGCTGCTGGCGGTGCTGTACGCTCTGGGTCACGAAAAGCTGGACGACACGATCCTCGATCCGACGGACGTCGAGACCAAGCTGCACCTCCCGCTGCTGGGCGTTGTACCGGAATACACCGGTGACAGTCTGCACGAGGCGATGCACGGGCAATCCGCCGAACGCGCCTATTATCTCGACCACTCCGCGCTGGAGCTGTCATCCAGTAAGGAGCTACCATCCTCGCTGCTGATCACCAGCAGCAGAGAGGGCGAAGGCAAGAGCGTCACCGCCTTCGTTATGGCTCGGGACCTAGCCCAACTCGGGCGAAAGGTTCTCCTCGTCGACCTCGACCTGCAGCGTCCGGCGTTGCATCACTTCCTGAACGTCGCGTTCGACGCACCGGGCCTGACGAGTGTTCTTGGTAACAAAGCTGCGGCGGCAGACGCGATCGTCAAAGGGGCCGACGGTTTGCCGGACTTCCTGGCAAGCGGGCCCCGCGCGCCTAATCCGGGTGCGCTCATCATGCGCCCGGCGCTTGAAGAGCTGCTCGACAGGCTGGCAGGCGAGTACGAGATCGTCATACTTGACGGCCCGCCGGTTACAGCCTGGACATTGGCTGCGAGGCTCACGGCATTGGCCTCGGCCACGGCATTCGTGACAGAGGCAGGTGCAGCACACTTTGGGCAAGCCCGAGCCGCCGTATCGCGCCTGAGCAGGGCTCACGGCAATCTCGTGGGCTGCATCGTGACCAAGTACAACGCGCGGAAGGTCGGCTACACCGAAGCTGGCGATTTTTACGGTTCTGCAAACGCCACACAGGGCTAGCTGTCTGGTTGCGGAAGGTCATTGGGATCAGGTATGACGGGCGATCGCGGAGTACGCGTGGCGCTTTGAAGCTTTGATTGGTGAGGTCCTGTAATGCCGCAGATCCATCCCCAAGGCCGAACGACGCCAGCGGTGCGTGCAGAGACTGCACGCTCCGTTTAGCCCGCCAGCATCGTCGCCAAGCGTTACGGCATCAGCGATGAGACGGTGCGCAAATGGCGTAAGCGCCGCGAGCATGCATGTCGGGACCGTTCACGTCGTCCTAAGCGCCTGGCCTTGCGAGTAACCGAGGAGGAGCGTGCCATCACCTGCGCGGTTCGTTGCTCTACAGGCTTTGATCGACGACTTGACCTTCGTGCTGCGCCACTTTCTGCGCCATCTCAACCGTGACAGTATTTACCGCGTCCTCAAGGCAGGGGGCCTCAACCGCCGCCCGGAAAAGCCGAAGCTGCTGCCTGCCAAGGGCCAAGGACACTTCAGGCACTATGATCTCGGCTTCGTCCATATCGACGTCAAACATCTGCCGAAGCTGCGCACTGTCGACGGCGAACTGCGCAAGCGCTATCTCTTTCTCTACGTTGCCATCGACCGCTGCTAGCGCTTCGTGCATCTCGCGGTATATGACCCTGAGAACGCCGCCAATGCGGTCGCCTTGGATGGGCTACCGCAAGCTCTCGGCTCGACCGCGCAATCATGGTCAGCGCAGCGAGGACATCGCCATTTTTAGAAAGACTTCCCCGAACGTCTGGCGCAAATTCCGGCGGCGCCTCCCCAAAGGAACCCGTATAGAGCTGTGGTGGCAGGTGCTATGAGGACGGACACCGAGTGAAGGAAGGTTCACTATGGCGGCGTCCTCATACCAGGGAGCCGCATCCTGGCGTTCCAGAGCAATACTACCCTTGTTGCACTAGAGTTGAGCAATTCAGTATGGCTGGTCGGCACGCGATCAGCCGGCGCCCAGAAAAGCCGCATGCATCGGATCAGCGCGGGCGACACGGCTGCGCTGCTGACGCTTTTCGACAGGCTTCGCTCACATCAAGCGGTATTCGAATCTCCGGTGCCGATTACCTGCTGCTTTGAGGCAGGGCGAGACGGATTCTGGATCCGTCGGCTGCTGACAGACAATGGCATTCCGACCTACGTGGTCGAGCCGACCAGCATTCTTGTGAACCCACGAGCGAAGCGGGCTAAGACCGATCGCCTCGATGCCGAAGGACTCTTGCGGGTGCTCGCCGCCTAGTTAGCGGCGATAGTCAGATCTGCAGCATGGTCCAGGTGCCCTAGCCTGAGGAAGAAGACCGCAAGTGTATCAATCGGGAGCGCGAGCATCTTGTGCAGGACAGGACGCGGCTAGAGCGATTTGAGATTGCACGTATTCACGTGATCTGAGTCTAGGGTACCGGTTGAGCAGGGAGGCTGTGATGACGATACCTTTGTCCCAGGATTTGCGGAAGCGGTTGGTCCGCGCGGTCGAGGAAGGCAGTTCGGCGAGGGATGCAGCGGCACGGTTCGAGGTGAGCGCGTCGGCTGTGATCAAGCTGGCGTCAGCGGCAGCAAGAATGCCGCACAAACAGGCCGGACATTATGAAAGCAACCGATCAAACCCGTCCCGACAAAATGCCGTTGTCAAGGGGGAGTTTTCTAATCGCGGCGCCTTCGTCAAGCCCTGCTCCATCTACTACGCCCGGGTCACGGTTCTCTACGCGGTCGGCATTGGCCGCCGCAACATCTGGTCCGCCCCGGAAGCGTAGGTGCTGCAAGGTCCACAACGGGTTTGCGTTCGTGGCGCACCCAAGGCCCGGTACCGCGCAGTCACCTATACCCTCGCCCGAGGGCGACAGTAGCCTCCGGCGAGTGCCGGACTAACTCGATGTGTCAGGCCAGCGCGTCACCGCGACGGTCACCCGGACCGCGGCACATTGTCATCAGCTCGACTCAGACCGCGATTACTCGAGGTCCACATATGAATCAGAACCTTGCACGCGTGGGAATCCCTTGTGTCAACGCGGCCTCGGATAACTTACTGCCAGCGAGCTATCCGCGCGATGTACCGTTGCTGGCGCCCCCGCAGACATCTCCTACTGCTTCGCCTATATCGCGGCCGAGCACGATGCGATGCGCGCTTACGAGGTCTGGCTCGGCCTGAAGGAGTTCTGCGCACCAGTGGGAGTGTCACAAAGTGAGCTGCGCGTTTCGTTCCTCACGTATCTGGACACCTTTGCCAGCATCCGTAGGGGGCAAGCGGCTTCCGTTCATGTCGTCGCCTTGAAGGAAACTTACCCCTGCCTTCCAGCGGCCAGACAAGCCACTCCTCCAGCTGCGAAAGCGGCACCGCCATCGAAGGCCGCGAGAAACAGCAAATAGCCAGCAAAGGACGTGACCCAGAAGGTCAGAGCACCGCGTAGATAGAAGCTCCAACCAGCAGCCAAAGAGCGCTTGTCGCTCCGGCAATTACAGCCATCCGCTGGCGGATCGGCAGCTTTTCCTCTGCACGCACTTCACCATAAGCCTCAACGAGTCTCTGCTGCAGCGCGCGAGCATGGGCATTCGCGGAAGGACTGCCGGCGATGTAACCGCTATCACCTCCGAGGCGATGCTCCCGTTCGTCGTCGCACCTCTCGTGGATATCGACGTCGATCTTCCGCTGGGCGTACATAAAGTTCTCCGGCTACAGGCAGCGGTATGCCGTGCACGGATTGCCATGGCTTTAACTCGATTGGTTAAGGCTCGCCTAATTAGCTGGACCGTTGCGCCTATTCCGCCCCTCGCCCTACCCCCCTGCTCCTCACTAGCTGTCTGGTTGCGGAAGGTCATCGGGATCAGGTAAGATGGGCCATCGCGGAGTACGCGTGGCGCTTTGAAGCTTTGATCGGTGAGGTCCTGTAATGCCGCAGATCCATCCCCAAGGCCGAACGACGCCAGCGGTGCGTGCAGAGATTGCAAGCTCCGTCGAGCCGCCAGCATCGTCGCCAAGCGTTACGGCATCAGCGATGAGACGGTGCGCAAATGGCGTAATGAGGCTTGTGCGCGGGTGAGCGTAGACACGTTCGTTGATTGCTGATTCTATGGCTTTTCCGCAGAGGGAGAGCAGCAGGTGTCGCATTGTTCGATTGGTCAGGAGCGGTTCGGTTTTGCTGGACGTGCACGGTCGGCCGGAGCGTCGCTGGACGAATTTGGCGAGCTGATCGACTGGGCTCCTGTCGCCGCTCTTCTGGATCTGCTCTATTCGGCAACAGCACCTTGAACATCGCGACCGGGTCGAAGGCGGGGCGACCGCCCTTGGTGCCATCGCTGTAGCCGAGCCCCTTGGTCAACAGCGGCCGAAAACTTTCAAGCTCTACCGTGCTCGCGAAAACCTCCAGCGGATCGCCGTCCTTGCTCAGCCGCTCCAGGTGCTCCGCTAGCGAAAACAGGCTGCGTGGGTGCATCAAACCTCCCCGTCCAATGCACCGAATGAATCATAGGAAGGGCCTCAAAGCGAGAGGTTTTTGCGGGTGTCCAGGCGCGAGGTAGGGTAAAACCTGTTTGCCAGCGGTGAAGCGTCAAAGCTGATCCGAGGGCGGTGTCCCGAGAGGGTGATCTGCCCCCTTCTGAGTGGTCCAAAACTTCTGTTATTTTGGATCATGAAGGAGTTTGGGAATGGGCAAGAAGCACCAGCCTGAGGAGATCATTGGCAAGCCGCGTGAGGCGGAGATCGTGCTCGCGCAGGGCGGCACGGTTGCAGACGCGTGTCGCCGGATCGGTGTTACCGAGCAGAGCTATTACCGGTGGCGCAAGGAGTATGGCGGCGTGAGATTGGATCAGGCTCGCCGAACGAAAGATCTCGAGCGGGAGATTGCGCGGTTACGGCGTGGGATGTCGGACCTGACGCTCGATAAGCTGATCTTGCAGGAAGCTGCTCGGGGAAACTACTGAGCCCCGCGCGCCGACGGCGCTGCATCGATCATATCAGGACAAAGATGGTGGTGTCCGAGCGACGGGTGTGCCGCGTGCTTGGGCAACATCGATCGACGCAGCGCAAGGTGCCGCGGGGCGCGGATGATGAAGCGGGGCTGACCGAAGACATCATCGAGCTGGCCCGGCAATATGGCCGATACGGCTATCACCGGATCACGGCCCTGCTGCGCGAGGCCGGGTGGCGTGTGAACCGCAAGCGGGTCGAGCGCATCTGGCGCCGCGAAGGACTCAAGGTTCCGCAAAAGCAGCCGAAGCGCTCACGGCTTTGGCTCAATGACGGATCGTGCATCCGGCTGAGACCCGAGTATCCAGGGCACGTATGGTCCTACGACTTCGTTGAGGGTCGAACGCACGATGGCCGCAAGTTCCGCATTTTGTGGATCATTGATAAGGCTAGCCGGGAATGTCTGGCCCTGCCGGTCGCACGGCGGCTCAGAAGCGAGGACGTGCTGGCAGCACTGGCCGAGCTGTTCGTCACGCGTGGCCCGCCAGCGCATATCAGGTCTGACAACGGTCCCGAGTTCATCGCCACGGCTGTCCAGCAGTGGCTGGCAAAGATCGGAGTGAAGACGCTCTACATCACGCCAGTCAGCCCATGAGAGAACGGCTACTGTGAATCCTTTAACGGCTCGCTGCGCGATGAGCTGCTCAATGGTGAGATCTTCTACACCCTAGCGGAGGCCAAGGTGCTGATCGAGGCTTGGCGGCGCCATTACAACACGGTGAGACCCCACAGCTCGCTGGGGTATCGGCCCCCAGCACCAGAGGCCGTCCAGTCGCCAGTGTCGCCCTCCGGCTCCGCTCCGCTCCACCTATGGCCAACACTGGCGACGGAGGCGACGATGCACTAACAATCAAGCCGGACCACTCAGTGGGGGACCGTCAAGGGAACGCAGGGCCGAACGATCTGCGAAGGTGGTCAGAGGGGCTTCAGAGCCCGCATCGAGTCAATGCAACGTTCGCCTCTGTGAGACCCGATACAGCACGACCAGGCCCCGGTCCGGCCAGTGCGGACAGATCCACGAAACCCTCAAGGGATCAACACTGCCAAGCTCTGCAATTACAGACCTGTGGCCTAAGCTAGAGCCTTATCTGCCCACCACGCGTCCCCGTCTCATATCGAGACATCCGCCTCGACGGAAGCAGTTAATTTTACGCCAAACAGCTTCGGAAGCGATTCGCCGCACCCCATGTTTTCGGGTTGTACTGCGGCAGCGCGTGGTTTATCAGTCCACCACGAATTGGGTAAATGGTCGCGTAAGGTCTTGAAGAGCGTCATGCTGCTTTGAAGTGACAATCAGGCAGGAATAAGTCGCCAGCGTGCAGTAAGTCTGTTCTGAAACTTTTTGGAGCAGGGTAAGTTTTAGTTCGAACTGACGACTCGTATATCAAGGAGGATTTATGAACAAATTCACGCTCAGCGGTATAGCAACTGCACTGGCTCTTGCAGTATCTCCCGCCGCTAACGCTGCGGATTTCTATATTGATAATCCTGCCAACCCAGCGAGCGGCAGTTTTACCACCAAGAGCGCTGCCCCTGGTTTTACGTCGGTGACTGCAGAGTTCGACAACACTGTCACCGCTCCAGGCTTTAACGACACATTTTTCTTCCGCCTGCCCCTTTCAGGAACGGGCAGCGGATCGCTCAGCACCACTTTCACGAGCAACGCCAACAAGATCACCATCACCGACGTCATCATCACCACGCTTGGTGGGGTGTTCACATACGGCGCTGCTGATATCATGTCTTCGCCCACTGGTCAGTTGTTGTTGTCGGGCGCCATTCCGGTGATTGGCGATCCCGACTTCTTCAACAAGATTCAGGTAATCGGCACTACCAACGGTACTGGCACGTATTCAGGTGTTGTAAGCTTCGCGACAGCGATCCCAGAAGCTTCGACTTGGGCTCTTATGATCCTCGGCGTCGGCGCCGTAGGCTTTGCGGCACGCAGGTCACGGAAGCCCACTGTGCGGGTGAAGTACGCTTAATATCTTTCCTTTCTCCGTCTCAGGGGAGCTAAAAAAAGCCGCCGAGGATGCTCGGCGGCTTTTTCACCTTCTGCAATTCAATTATTTTTACGAGGTCTCGCAAATAGTCGGCAGCTCAACAAGCCTTAGTTGGACCGTGGGACAGCTATCGATTGATGCATGGCAAAGGTTGCACCTCGGCCGATATCCTATTGCATTCCCAAACGAACAGTCCAAAGCTTGATTCGACGTAAGCCAGATGGCCTAATCTGCAGCGTCTGGAATTTCTGCCGAGCGGAGCGTGTATGCAGATGACCAGCAGGTTATCACAAGGTTTATCCGTCAAAGGGCCAAACGCGCGACCTGCATTCGGCAACTTGCGATGAGTCCAGTATCTCCCGAGCACACTCGAAAAAGCCCCCAATTACCAGCGGATCCGCAAGTATTCGCTGGACGGCTTCTGCTAATATTCGGTTTGGCAACTCTCGTAGTTCCAACATTGTTCAGGCTTGCTCAGGTAAGTTGGACGACAGAAGCTGGCGCCCACGGCCCAATCGTACTAGCGACCGGCCTCTGGCTGGTATGGTATGACAAGGATCGACTAAAGGGAGGCGCGGTACCACCGATGATCCCTGGGCTCGCGTTACTCCTGATTGCACTGATGTTCTATTTTGTGGGTCGGGTCTCAGGCATAATGATGGCTGAAGGCCTGAGCGCCATCGCGGTGTGCGTGACCACCGCTTACTTGTTTTTAGGTGCGAAAGTAGTCGCCCGCTTTGGCTTTCACATCTTCTACCTGTGCTTCATCGTTTCGCCACCGGAGAACTGGATCTTTGTGGGCACTAGACCCATAAAGGCGGCGCTTTCGGGATGGGCGGTCGACCTCCTCGGGCACATGGGACTGCCAGTTGCTCAAGCGGGCGCAACCATCTTTATTGGCTTCTATCAACTCCAAGTTGCCGCGGCTTGTTCGGGTCTATACTCGATGATTGGCATAACAGCGATAGGCGCTTTCTATATCTATATTCGTCACGGAGCAGATGTGGGCTACGCTGCTATCATGGGCGTTTTGATTTTGCCTTTTGCTATGTTCATAAACTTTCTGAGGATTATCGCTTTAATCTTGGTGACGTACTGGTTCGGGGACGGCGCCGCATTCCAGGTTAGCCATGACTATGGAGGTATATTCACTTTTGGTGTAGCGATTCTGATCTTAATAGGTTTTGATGCAGCGCTACATCCCTTGGTTAAGGCACTAAGGAGGCGAATTCGTGAGAGAAAATAGGAGGTCGATCTACGCCTCTGATCCTAGCCTTACTCGCCGAGAGCTTATACTCGGCTCTCTAATACTTGGAACAGCGGCCGTTTCATTCGCGCGGTTGCCACGTACGCCCGTTATCGGGCTTGCTGAAGGCAACTCACAAGACGTGCTTCCTAAAGTTGTGGGTGAATGGGTTGAAATACCATCGGCTGAGGACATCGTCGTGCCTCCGGAGGATGAGCGGAAAGCAGCCGCGATCTATGACGAGCAGGTGATGCGCACATATCAAAATGGCAAATCCCAGCAGATCATGTTGCTGGTTGCATATGCACGCTCGCAAAGTAGCATGCTGATGGTGCATAGACCCGAGTCCTGCTACCCTGGATCTGGCTTTACGATCATATCGAACGACGTTGTAGAGATTCCCATAGTGCCGGGCCTAAGCGTCAGTGGACGCTTCCTGACTACTAAATTAGATAGCCGAACAGAGCAGGTACTCTATTGGACACGCTTCGGAAACGAGACTCCGGTGGATTGGGATGACCAGCGGTGGACGATCGCGACACAGGCTTTGAAAGGGAAAATCCCGGATGGCGCGCTAGTCAGAATGTCGATCATTTCACCAAATATTTCTGAATCTCTTACTATTCTGCAGTCATTCGCCGCAGATCTGGTGAAGGAGTCAGGATCGAACGGTCAAGGCCTGCTCGTTGGTCCCGCTAATCGTGGGATTGGAACGGCTTGAGCAAATAGACCAGATACATCAAAACTGCCATCATCAGCGCAACCGCGAGAATGACGTAGCCGTTGTTTCCAAGCTGATTGGCGATAGCGCATCCTATGGTCGGAGGCAGATAGTGCCACATAGTGTCGGTTGGTTCATCTTGCATCGACCGTTGCAGAAACAAAACAGCAATAGCCGCAAAGATGGCTACCGTTAGCCAGTCGAAGACAGTTTCCATGCGATCTTCATAGCTTCGTTCGTCTCGCAAAGAAAGCCTCAAGCAAACATGATACAACCTCATCCGCTCGGAAAATTGTCACGCTCGCAGCCCGTCACCGCGATCATAGCGCTGGCGCTGACTCTGTCAGGTTGCGGAGATCGGCAGCCTGAGGGGCAAACGGCAGCCGTGGTGAATGGAGAACCAATCACCGAGACGGCAGTAGACATGGAGATCGCTTCATCACAAAATCAACTATCGCGAGATCGTGCACTCCAAAATTTGGTTGAGCGATCGCTCATAATCGAGGAGGCAAAGAAACAGAAACTCGATCAGCGCCCGCAATACACACTTGAAGTTGAAAGACTGGCAGACATGCTACTCGCTAGGCAGTATGCGGAAAGACTTTCTCAATCTTCTAGCAGCTCTCTAACTACATTAGATGTAAATTCCTTTATCGATGAGCATCCGGAAATCGGAAGCAACCGGAGAAGAATAACGCTCAAACAGGTGGTCTTTCCCGAACCGACAACACCCCAGCTTCGTGCTGATCTGGAAGCTGCGAAGTCGTATACAGCTCTGATAGAGGCCCTGCAGGCTCACCGAGTCAAGTTCGAGGAGGGCAGCACTACAGTCGACTCTGCACTTGCTTCAGAGCCGTTCCTGAAGGCTATTGCTTCGGCTGAACCAGGAGAGCCATTCTTGATCATCTCCAACGGGCGGGCACTTGCAAATGCAGTGGACAAGGAAGAGCGTATAGAGATGTCGCATGAGCAAGAACTGGCGCTTGCAAGAGCGCGGATGCAGCAGAGCGCACTAACGGAGAAACTACAGCAGCTCATGACATCTTGGAAGAAGGATGCAAATATCGAATACTCTGCCAGATATAAGCCGCGCGAAAAAGGACAGCAAAGACAATCTGACCCCTTATAAAAAGCGCGCTGAGGCTGACTCACACAACTAGACCATATGTTCACCTGAGGCTGGGGAAGCCCGTCTTGTAATATGCAGTGGTGGGATCACGTCGACTTGGTCCGCGCGATCTTTTGCATGGAGGCGAACAATGACCAAGACAGTGAAGTATTTCGGCTGGGACGTGCACAAGAATACGATAGCGGTTGCGGTGGCGGAGGACGGCAAGCGCGGGAAGGTGCGAGAGCATGGGAGATCGCCAACTCGCCGGCGACGCTTACGAAGTTGCTCGGCAAGCTCGGCGACTCAGGGGTCGAACTCCACGTTTGCTACGAGGCCGGACCATGCGGTTACGGCAATCAGCGTCAGGCCGCCACCGCTGGCCACAGGTGCGTTGTGGTCGCGCCGTCGCTGATTCCCAGTCGACCTGGCGATCGGATCAAAACAGATCGCCGGGACGCGGTGCCCCACCATCGCTGCCTCCGCTGTCGCGCCGGATCAGTGAATCAGCTGGACCCGTCAAACGCCAGAGGTTTTTCGAGGCGTCCAGCTTGCTTTGCCCATTGGCGGCGCGATTTCCATGACATCTGGACGTCACAGAAATCCGAGATCGCACACGAGGCGCTCGAGCGTATCGGGCAGCTCTACGACATCGAGCGCGAGATCGCGGGCAAACCTGCCGACATCCGCCGCGCCGTGCGTCAGGAACTGAGCAAACCCAAGCACGAGGCTTTGCACGCGTGGGCTGAGCAGCAACTCACCCGTATCTCGACCAAGGGGGATCTGGCGAAGGCCTTTCGGTA